>ONMZ01000046.1 GCA_900319075.1 uncultured Eubacteriales bacterium | reverse complement strand
CTCTCTTGCAGGGCGTCCCCTCTTCCAAAACAGTCCACCGGACTGTTTTGGAATTCACCCCTTGCGGAGCGCACGATGTATGAGGATTTCGCTCTCTGCAGAGAGCGACGAGGGCGCCGCCCTCGACCGCACGCTATCCGCAGGATAGTGTAGCTTTCTTTTACGAGAAAAAGCTTGACCAAAAAACCTGTTTATTATCCGGTTTTGAAAGTTTGCATTGAACACTGAATTTTGTTTTATCTGAGCAGACAAATAATAAAATAATGCCCCGGAGCAATTTGATTTGCTTCGGGGCAAAACTTCTATATCAGCATCGCATATATGGACTGCTCTTTTTGCATTATTATCAGTTGTTGATGAACTTGTCCTCTTCGTTGTTCCAGCTGTACAGCTTTCTGATCTCCTCACCGACCTTCTCGGAAGGATGCTCTGCATGGAGCTTTCTCATAGCCTTGAAGTGAACCTGTGAGCCTGCGCTTGACATTTCGAGCAGGAACTCCTTTGCGAAAGAACCGTCCTGAATGTCGGACAGGATCTTCTTCATAGTCTTCTTTGTTTCCTCTGTGATAAGCTTTGGACCTGTTACATAGTCGCCGTACTCTGCTGTGTTGGAGATAGAATATCTCATTCCTGCAAAGCCTGACTGGTAGATAAGGTCAACGATCAGCTTCATCTCGTGTATACACTCAAAGTAAGCGTTTCTTTCATCGTAGCCTGCCTCAACAAGTGTTTCAAAACCAGCCTGCATAAGAGCGCAAACACCGCCGCAGAGAACTGCCTGCTCACCGAAGAGGTCTGTTTCTGTTTCGGTTCTGAATGTTGTTTCCAAAACGCCTGCTCTTGCTCCGCCGATACCAAGTGCATATGCAAGACCGATATCGTAAGCGTTGCCTGTTGCGTCCTGCTCAACAGCGATAAGACAAGGAACACCCTTACCTGCCTGGTACTCAGATCTTACTGTGTGACCCGGTCCCTTAGGCGCGATCATAACGATGTTAACGTTCTTAGGCGGAACGATGCATCCGAAATGAATGTTGAAACCGTGAGCGAACATAAGTGTCTTGCCCTCTGTGAGATATGGCTCGATGCTCTTTTTGTAAAGTGCAGCCTGCTTCTCATCAGGAATAAGTATCATAATGATATCAGCAGCCTTTGCAGCCTCTTCTGTTGTCATAACCTCAAGGCCCTGCTTTACAGCCTTGTCCCAGCTCTTTGAGCCCTCGTAAAGACCTACGCAAACGTCAACGCCGCTCTCTTTAAGGTTGAGCGCATGAGCGTGACCCTGTGAGCCGTAACCGATAATAGCGACCTTCTTGCCCTTGAGCACGTTGATGTCACAATCCTGCTGATAGAATATTCTTGCCTGTTCCATAATTGATTCCTCCAATTAAAAAATTACTATTTTTCAGCCCTTAGGCTGTATGATACTTAGTTTTTCTTGGGGCTGAATGTCTCACTGCCCTTTTCGATGGCAACTGTGCCTGTTCTGACCATTTCAATGATCCCGTAAGGTGCGATGATCTCTTCAAATCTGCAAAGCTGAGCGTAAGCGTCGCATATCTCCAGCGTCATTGTAGTAAGAGTAACATCCATTACCTTTGCGTTGATTATCTCTGCGATAGTCATTACCTCACTTCTCTTTTCGGGAGAAACTGTAAGCTTTACGATCATAAGCTCTCTTGCAAGGAACTCGTCCTTTGCAAAGGTCTTGACCTTAATGACTTCGATAAGCTTGTTGAGTTGTTTTTCGATCTGCTCAACGGTATGGTCATCGCCGTCGGCAACTATTGTGATCCTTGAGATAGAGGGGTCGTGGGTAGGTCCCACCGCAAGACTTTCGATATTGAAGCCTCGTCTTGAAAAAAGTCCAGAGATCCTTGAAAGAACACCGCTGTGGTTTTCAACAAGGACAGAAATTGTATGCTTCATCAAAAAACCTCCGAATCCGATTAAATATCCATTTGAAAGTATATCATCTATTTGTTGTTTTTGTATGAACTAAAGATTGATAAACTATCAATCAGCGTGAAGGGAACATATCGTCAACATCCACCTCCACAAGGCACATTCCCTTGTGGTTTACTATCATGTCCACAGCCTTGTCCACGTCATTATTCCCGTCAACACGCATAGCATCTATGCCGTAAGCCTTAGCCAGCTTGATAAGATCGGGTGAACCGTCGAGAAAAACAGCTGTCTGTCTGTCCCGGTATCCTGCGGTCTGAAGCTCACGCACCATTCCAAGCCTGTTATTGGTCATAACGACTATCTTGATATCCACCCCATGCTGAACGGCAGTTGCCAGCTCCATCATGGACATCTGGAAGGCACCGTCACCGCAAACAGCAACAGTGGGGCGCTTTGGGTCTGCCATTTTTGCGCCGATAGCTGCGGGTATGGAATAACCCATGGTACCCATACCTCCGGTGGTGAGAAGTCTTCCCCCTTTGGTGAATTTATAGTTGTTGCAAGTCCAGATCTGGTTTTGTCCCACATCTGCAACGATAGTGGTCTTTGCAGGCATAGCCGCCGAAAGCTTCAGCATAAACTCCTTAGGGTCAACTGTCCCCTTGGGAGTTTTCACCGGCTCATAGCTTGTGCGGTACTGTTTAAGCTCCTTGAGCCACTGTGTATGTTTCATTGGCTGTGCTTTTTCAAGCAGCTGCTGCAGCACCAGCTTTGCATCGCCAACAAGAGGAATATCCGTACCGATATTCTTCCCGATCTCCGCAGGGTCGATATCTATATGTATAATAGTAGTTGTCTTTGCAAGGGACATAGGCGTACTAACGGCTCTGTCACCCACTCTTGCCCCCACAAGGAAGAGCGTATCGCAAAGATTTACCGCAGCGTTTGCAGCTTTGATACCAAAAGAGCCTATCATGCCGCAAAACAGCTCGTCATCGTCCGGGAACACGGAAATTCCCATCATAGTTGTTATAACAGGTATCTGCATCATATGAGAAAGCTTTACGATCTCCTCTTGTGCATGGGCGGCAAAAACACCACCGCCTACACATATAAGGGGCTTTTCAGCCTCACAAAGTGCTTTCATTACCTTTTTCACCTGAAAAGCGTTGCCCTTACCTGTGGGCTTATAGCTTCGTATATCGCATTTCTTAGGATATACAAAATCCACAGTCATCTTCTGAACGTCCATAGGAACGTCGATAAGTACAGGACCGGGTCTTCCCGTACCTGCAATATAAAAAGCCTCTTTAAATACTCTTGCAACGTCGTCTGCGTTTTTGAGCAGATAGCTGTGCTTTACAAAAGGTTCAGCCGCACCTGTGATGTCAGCCTCCTGGAAAACGTCCGAGCCTATCTGGTCGGTGTTGACCTGTCCCGTGATACAGATTATGGGGATAGAGTCCGCATAAGCTGTAGCTATCGCTGTAATAAGATTTGTTGCGCCCGGTCCGGAGGTAGCGATACAAACCGCAGGCTTCCCCGAAATACGGGCATATCCGTTTGCAGCGTGACCTGCGTTAGCCTCATGGCGCACAAGAACGTGCCGGATATCCTTTTCGCTGTTTTTAAGTTCGTCATAAAAGGGGCAAATAGCTGCGCCCGGATAGCCGTAAACAGTGGTGATCCCCTCTGCTTTCAGGCACTCGACCATTGCTTTGCTTACCGTCATTTTCATAAAAACATGTCCTCCATAAGCAATTTAGGGTTTTAAATCAGTATATCACATAAATGCCTTCAAGTCAACAGCAAAATACGGCACCCACCCATTTTTGCACTCAGATACACACTCCCCGGTGTTCACCCTGCACCCTTTTCTTTTGAGCCGAAAAGCACTCGTATATATCGTGAGCGGTCCACAGCAAAGCACAATACATACGTCAGCGGATAACAGACAGCAAGCGTCAGAACAAAATTTACCCCGATAATGCTTTTTGTTAAGTATAACACAGCATTCATTTCAAGTCAACAAAAAGCTCCCTGCTGGGTGCAGGGAGCCTGTTAAAACAATATGTCAGAATTTCAGAGTCTTGAGCCTTTCCATAGCCTCAACTGTTCTGTCCTTGTCGCCGAATGCAGTAAGTCTGAACCAGCCCTCGCCGTTCTTTCCAAAGCCTGCGCCGGGTGTGCCGACTACGTTTATCTTTTCAAGCAAAAGGTCAAAGAACTCCCAGCTGCCCATGTTGCCGGGGCACTTGAGCCAGATGTATGGGCTGTTCTTTCCGCCGGTATACTTGATGCCCAGCTCGTCGAGAGTTTCACCTATCACCTTTGCATTGTTCTTGTAATACTCGATGTTCTCCCTTGTCTGCTTTAAGCCTTCCTCGGTGAAAACAGCCGCAGCAGCACACTGTACAGGGTACGAAACACCGTTGAACTTGCTGCCTTGTCTTCTTCCCCAAAGGTCTGCAAGCTTGACATTGCTGCCATCGGAAGCCTTTACAACAAGCTCGCTGGGAACTACCGTATAGCCGCAGCGCATACCTGTAAAGCCTGCTGTCTTGGAAAGCGAGCACATCTCGATAGCAGCTTCCTTTGCGCCCTCAACAGCATAGATAGATCTTGGGACATTCTCATCGGTTATAAATGCCTCGTAAGCGCTGTCATAGATAATAACAGCGTTGTTCTTTTTAGCGTAAGCGATCCACTCCTTCAGCTGGTCGTATGTATAAGCCGAACCTGTTGGGTTGTTAGGCGAGCAAAGATATATAAGGTCGCATTTTACGCTGTCGTCCGGCATAGCGGCAAAGCCGTTGTCCTCGTTGGAATCCGCAAAGATAATCTTTCTTCCGCACATTCTGTTTGTGTCAACATAAACAGGATATGCAGGGTCTGTGATAAGCACGGTGTTGTCGTTGCCGAAAATATCAACGATATTTCCGCAGTCAGCCTTTGCGCCGTCGTTTATCCTTATATCGTCGGCAGGCACATCAACTCCGAAGGACTTATAATATCCCGAAACAGCTTCACGGAGAAACTCATATCCCGCACCGGAATCCTCGTACCCCTTGAACGTTTCCTTAACGCCCATTTCGTCTGCGCCCTTTTTCATAGCCTCAACAACGCATTTTGCAATAGGCTGTGTAACGTCGCCTATACCCATTCTGATAATGTCGGCTTGGGGATGTGCAGCCTTATAGGCATTTACCTTTTTTGCGATGTTTATGAAAAGATAATTCTTTTCAAGCTTTAAAAAGTTTTCGTTTATCTGTGGCATTTGTAACAACTCCTCATGGTATTATATATTGTCATATGATTATTTCGCCCGAGAATACGGTAACGGCATTTCCGGTAAGGTAAACCGCATCGTCGGTATAGCGTATTTTAAGTGTGCCGCCCCTCAGAAGAACAGTTATCTCCTCGTCCTTTTTGCAGTAGCCGTTGAGCACAGCCGCAGTAACAGCTGCACACGCACCTGTTCCGCAGGCCCATGTTTCGCCTGAGCCTCGCTCCCAGACTCTCATTTTAAGAGTGCGCTCATCTACGACCTTGATAAACTCGGTATTGACTCTCTCCGGGAAGATCTGGTGATGCTCAAATACAGGACCGTATTTTTCAATATCAAAATCGTCCACATTATTTATGAAAGTAACAGCGTGGGGATTACCCATCGAAACACAGGTAATATTGAAATCCTTGTCGATGATATGGATCGGTCTGTCGACCACAGCGCCGTTTTCGCCTGCTTCAAGGGTAACAGGTATCTGCTGTGGTTCAAGTATAGCCTTGCCCATATTAACAGTAGCGCCGTTGACCTCGCCGTAATGTCTTGTAAGGCTTATTTTCATTATGCCCGAAAGAGTTTCAACTGTCATATCGTCCTTGTCAACAATACCGTTGTCACGCATAAACTTGGCAACGCATCTGATGCCGTTTCCGCACATTTTTCCTTCCGAGCCGTCAAGGTTGAACATTCTCATCTTTGCGTCTGCAACTTCGGAAGGGCAGATAAGTATAACTCCATCGCCGCCGATACCGAAATGTCTGTCTGAAAGATTGATAGCAAGACCCTCCGGGTTGTCGACCTCCTTGTCAAAGCAATTGAAGTATACATAATCGTTTCCGCAGCCCTGCATCTTGGTGAACTCAAGGTGCTGCTTTTCTTTTCTCATGTTGTTGATGTCAACTATCTCTGTGGAGTTCTCGGTAAACTTGCTGCGAAGTGATGTTGCGATCGCATTGGCTGTGTCGATAGAGGTAAGGCAAGGGATATTCCACTCAACGGTCTTTCTTCTTATCTTAACAGAATCTCTTGTAGGCATTCTGCCCTTTGCCGATGTGGAGATAACATAAGATACCTTTCCGCTTTCGATAAGGTCAATTGTGTTGTTCTCACCCTCATGTATCTTATTGACCACCTCTGCCTGGATACCGTGCTCTTTAAGCGCAGCGGCAGTGCCCCTTGTGGCATAAAGCTTGAATCCCAGGTCCGCAAAAAGCTTAGCTGTCCTTGGGATCTCTCCCTTGTCGGTATCTCTAACGGTGATGAATACTCCGCCTGTTTTGCCAAGCTTGTAGCCTGCTGCTGTAAGTCCCTTGTACAGCGATTCTTCAAGGCTTGAAGATACTGCGAGCACCTCACCTGTGGACTTCATCTCCGGGCCCAGGTGGTTGTCTACGTCTATGAGCTTTTCAAAGCTGAATACAGGTACCTTGACCGCAACGTAAGGTGAGTTCTTATACAGACCTGTACCGTAGCCCATATCAGCCAGCTTTTCTCCCAGCATAGCCTTCGTAGCAAGGTCAACCATAGGAACGCCTGTGACCTTTGAGATGTAAGGAATGGTCCTTGAAGAACGTGGGTTTACCTCGATAACGTAAAGCTCATCGTTGTTTATAAGATACTGGATATTGACAAGTCCCTTTGTTTTAAGGGATATAGCAAGACGCTTTGAACAGTCAACTATCCTTTCCATAAGCTTATCGGAAACGTTCCATGCAGGATAAACTGCGATAGAGTCGCCCGAGTGGATACCTGTTCTCTCGATATGCTCCATAATGCCCGGGATAAGTATCTCCTCCCCGTCGCATATAGCATCTATCTCCAGCTCTGTACCCATAAGGTACTTGTCGATAAGCACAGGGTTCTCGATACCCTGGCCAAGGATTATTGCCATATACTCTTTGATATCATCGTCATTGAAGGCGATTATCATGTTTTGTCCGCCAAGGACATAGGACGGTCTCATAAGCACAGGATAACCTATCTTGTTTGCAACGTCCAGAGCCTCCTGTGCAGTCATTACCGTAAAGCCCTCAGGACGCTTTATTTTAAGCTGTTCAAGCAGCTCGTCAAATCTTTCTCTGTCCTCGGCAGCGTCGATAGAATCCGGAGGTGTACCCAGTATCTTTACTCCCTTGCTGTCAAGGAACTTTGTAAGCTTGATAGCTGTCTGTCCGCCGAATGCAACGACCACTCCAACAGGCTTTTCCACCCTTATTATGTTCCAAACGTCCTCGTCGGTAAGGGGCTCGAAGTAAAGTCTGTCGGCGGTATCAAAGTCTGTGGATACCGTTTCCGGGTTATTGTTTACTATAACAACGTCATAGCCATGCTCTTTAAGTGCCCATACGCAGTGAACAGAGGCATAGTCAAACTCGATACCCTGTCCGATCCTTATAGGACCTGAACCGAATACGATGACCGTCTTTTTCTCGCCCACTCTGTTTGCAATAAACTCGCTTGCCTCGTCCTCATTGTCATATGTAGAGTAGAAATAAGGGGTCTGGGCTGCAAACTCGGCAGCGCAGGTGTCAACCATTTTATAAACACAATGGATATTCTTTTTGATAGGCTTGCCTGATAATCTTTCGATCACCTTGTCGGGGTAGCCCAGTTTCTTTGCTGCAAGATAAACCTCATCGCTGTAATTTTCCTTGAGCTGTTTTTCCATAGCGATAAGGTTAAGGAATTTGTTGAGGAACCACTCGTCTATCATGGTTATCCTGTGTATCTCCTCAACGCTCACACCACGGCGCAGCGCTTCGTAAACAACGAATAGTCTTTCGTCGTCACAGTTGTGAATCTTAGCTTTTATCTCCTCGTCCGAAAGCTCTTCCATCTTGGGAGAGATAAGGCAGTCGTGTCCTATCTCTGCGCCTCTCACAGCCTTCATTATAGCCTGCTCAAAGCTTGTTCCTATGGACATTACCTCACCTGTTGCCTTCATCTGGGTGCCAAGCTCACGCTTTGCATAAACGAACTTATCAAAAGGCCACTTAGGCAGCTTGCAAACGATATAGTCGATAGTCGGCTCGTTGCAGGCATATGTCTTGCCGGTAACGGCATTTTTTATCTCGTCAAGAGTATATCCGATAGCGATCTGCGCTGCAACCTTTGCGATAGGGTATCCCGTTGCCTTTGAAGCAAGTGCGGAAGAACGGGAAACTCTTGGGTTTACCTCGATGACTGCATACTTATCCGACTCGGGATCAAGTGCGAACTGACAGTTGCATCCGCCCTCGACCTCAAGGGTATCAACGATCTTCAGGGCAGCTGTACGCAGCATTGCATACTCCTGTGTTGAGAGTGTCACAGCCGGAGCGATAACGATAGAATCTCCCGTATGCACTCCCACAGGGTCAACGTTTTCCATCGAGCATACTGTGATGCAGTTGCCCTTTGAGTCACGTATCACCTCAAACTCTATCTCCTTCCAGCCGCTGATACATTTTTCAACCAGCACCTGGGTTATAGGTGAAAGATAAAGACCGTTTCTTGTGATCTCTCTGAGCTCTTCCTCGTTGTGAACGATACCGCCGCCTGTTCCGCCAAGGGTGAAAGCAGGTCTGATAATAAGGGGATATCCGATCGAGCCGGCAAAATCAACGGCATCCTCTACCGTATTAACAACTTTAGATGGGATACAAGGCTGTCCGATAGACTCCATAGTATCCTTGAACATCTGTCTGTCCTCAGCCTTGTCGATAGTTTCAACTCGTGCTCCAAGCAGCTTTACGTTGTATTCATCAAGGAAGCCTTCCTTTGCAAGCTGCATGGAAAGGGTAAGTCCCGTCTGTCCTCCAAGAGTCGAAAGCACACTGTCAGGGCGTTCTTTCTTTATAACTCTCTTGACTGTTTCCAGTGTAAGCGGCTCTATGTATATTTTATCCGCCATTGCATTATCCGTCATGATAGTGGCGGGGTTTGAATTTATAAGTATTACCTCAAGTCCCTGCTGTTTAAGCGCACGGCAAGCCTGTGTCCCCGCATAGTCAAACTCAGCAGCCTGACCTATAACGATAGGACCCGAACCTATGACAAGGACTCTTTTTATATCTTTTTTCAAAGGCATTTAGAATCATTCCTTTCTGAGTGTGCTGTATTACTTGCTCATATATCCCTCGAACTTTTCGTACAAAAATCCGGTATCGAGCGGTCCCCCGTCAAGCTCAGGATCGAACTGTACGGATACCACCGGTTCTCCCTCATACTCAAGCCCCTCACAGGACTTGTCGTTCACATTGACAAAGCTTGCCTTTGCGTTTTCAGGAAGGGCAATGTTTTCAATGCCGTAGCCGTGATTCTGCGAAGTTATATATGTCTTTCCCGTAGCCATATACTCAACAGGCTGGTTTGCGCCTCTATGACCATATTTAAGTTTATAAGTCTTTGCACCGTGCGCCAGAGCAAGAAGCTCGTGACCCATTCCCACTGCAAACAAAGGCATTTTCATCTCGCTAAGCTTTTTAAGCTCATCGGTGATCTGTGTATACTGTGAAGGATCTCCCGGGCCCTGGGTAAGCACAACGCCCTGCACCCCAAGCTCCTTTATCCTTTCAGCTCTTGTAAATGCAGGCAGCACAGTTACCTCGTATCCTCTGCCAAGCAGCTGTGCCAGCATGGAATTTCTCATGCCAAGATCCAAAGCTGCCACTTTGTATTTCACCTCACCCTGAGGCTTGTATGTCTTTTCCTCCTTGCAGGTAACGCTTTCAATGGCGTTTTCAATAGCGTAGCCCTTGATATCGGTCAGACCAAAGCTTGCGCCCTCGCCCACGATCTTTCCGTTCATAACTCCGTTTTCACGGATAATCTTTGTGAGCTGTCTTGTGTCGATACCGCAAAGACCGACAATATTTTTTTCCTTTAAAAAAGTGTCAAGATCACCCTCGCAACGGTAGTTGCTGGGCTCCTGACACCATTCTCTGACAATATAAGCTTTAACGTGTGAATCAGCCGATTCCATATTGTCGGCAATAACACCGTAATTTCCAATGGAAGGAAATGTCTGAACAACGATCTGTCCATAAAAACAAGGATCGGTAATAGTTTCAAGATAGCCCGCCATACCGGTAGTAAAAACTATTTCACCAACAGCTTCACCGGCAGCGCCAAAGCTGTTACCCTCGAAAATAGTACCGTTTTCCAGAATAAGATATGCCTTTTGCACTTCAAGCTCCTCCTTTTCGCATTTTATCCATTATATCATAAATCCTTTCCTTTGTAAAGCGAGTTAAGCTGATTTTTTCATTTCTGTCACACTCAACAAAATTGTCAAAAAATAATGTGCAAATTTTCGTCAGACAACAAAGCATAATAAATATCACACCGGCAAAGCCGGTGGTTTTATATCAGCCCTAAAAGGGCACTTCACCAGCCGCCCCTTAAGGGGCACGTAATACGCTAAAGC
>ONMZ01000044.1 GCA_900319075.1 uncultured Eubacteriales bacterium | reverse complement strand
CGGAACACTCGGCAAGAAGTGCAAGAACACTCACGAGTGGGGCTACATGAAGGAAGGTTTCGTATGCGCACTGCAGAAGGCATAAACAACACCGAACATGATTCACAGCTCACATTGATACAAGACTATCAAATTAAAGCAGACAGTTAATAGATCAGAACATAAACACAAAAGTGTCCGTGCTCAGGTACGGGCGCTTTTGAATATGATATTGAAATCATTTCGGACTAACTCCAAGCACCCCGGCGAGAGCGGCTTCTGCTACGAAGATAACGAATAAAATCCGGCTCACTTCTGAATACTAACAGCCAAAGCAAACGGGCTTGATGTGTTAGGATACTTTGAGTTGCTGTCATGAAAAACCACTTGACATTTCAACTCTCGTGAGTTATAATAAGACCACGAAAACGGCGTATCTGCGGGGAAAAATTAAACCAATGTAGTTATGCTGCCATTAGGTTCTGTTGGCGGAAGCGTACAGGTTAAAGTCCGGAGCGTGCAAAGCACGGTTTACACTCGCATTCATTTTATATGAAGTTTCAAGTCTCAGCCGTCAAAGGTACTGCTTGCAGACGCATAAAAAAACTGATATATCGGGCTTTTTGTGTTGCTTTTTTATCGAGCGGCCACCGACCTTGATAAGAAAAGAGGAAGAATGTATGGATATCTTGGGTATGAATATTACGGACGCATCTGCACAGAAAGAGCCGTATAAAAGGTTCGTAGAGCAGCTTTCGGGCTGGTACGGCGGCGGAGAGCTGCCCGAGCTTGCAAGTCAGGACCTGCGCTTTGCTCTGGAGCTGCAGCGGCAGAAGATCAACTCACTGGGGCTTGATATGCAGTGTACGATGAAAAGGTCGGGTGCGGACAAGGACGATTCGGCAGGCATTACGTACAGCGACAGGGTGTTTGCCAACAGCATAGTCAGCGGAAATCTGAACATGACAAGAAGCATAGGCAGCAAGCAGTATCAGGCGTACAAGGACACCAATGAGATAGGTCTTACTGCGGTGATACAGGACTTAAAGGGCGGCACGCAGCCCGACAAGAGTATGCCGCTGTGCTGTCCGCACTGCGGTGCGGCGTCGACGCTGGGTGAGCTTGAAGACGGATGCGAATACTGCGGTACAAAGTTTGTTATGAGCGAGCTTTACCCCAAGGTCAGCAACTTTTTTATCACAAGGCATGAGGACAGGACAGATCGCTATAATAAGAATAAACGTGAGGCTGCGATATTTATGGCGGCGTGCATTATCCCGCTGATTATAATGTCCTTTATCCTCGGTGACGACCTTCTGATGAGACTTGCAGGCGCTGTCGTTGCGGGCGGTATTGTCGGCTTTATTCTGTTTTGCATGAAAAAGTTGTTTGAGACTTTCGTTCTTATAGGCAAGACTGCAAGGGGCGGCAGCGGAACGGTAACGACGCTTTACCGCCTTAACAAGATAAAAAAGCACGACCCCGAATTTTCGGGCGAGTATTTCCGCGACAAAGCGATAGCGCTGTTTCGTATGGCTGTTTACAGCAGCGACCCGACACAGCTTGCCTGCTGCAAGTGTGAGTGCCCCGAAAAAGCGGCTGATATAATCGAGGCGGATATATACAACCTGAATGTGAACAGATGTGAGATAAACGGCGATGTGTGCGATGTTGATGTTACGCTGTTTCTCGACTGTCTGCATTACACAAAAGGCAAGATAGTGCTCAAGTGCGATAAGTTCCGTATGAGTATGAGAAAGCGGCTGAAAAAGCCTACCGAGCTTGGGTTTTCTTTTTCCGCTGTGAGCTGTCCGTCCTGCGGTGCAAGCTTTGATGCGCATAATGTGAAAGCCTGTCCGTTCTGTCATACGCCCTACGAGCTTGAAGAAAACGACTGGGTGATAACCGGCTTGTGGAAATGATCCCTTGGGGGCATCATAGCGCTGCGAGTTAAGATATTGAATAAAAATACAAGGCTGATGCAAATTGCTCTGCACCAGCCTTTTTATTTTGACACCATACTAAAGTATCTTTATATAGCCGTTGTAAATACCCTTTTGGAAAAGATAAGCCATCTGTTTTCTGCCCGCATCGTCCTTATTTAGATTTATAAAACAATCTGCCGCAATGCCGTCATCCACATAGGCAAGCCCTATCGGATAAAGGTCGCCCGACTTTGCATTTTCGGGAACGATAAAATCAATGGTAAATATGCATCGTTTATCTAAACTTATATCCTTGTTTGAATATGCATAAAACGCAAGCTCTCCCTCTTTGACTATTGCAGAGCCTGATGTGAAAGGATTCTCACTGATCCCCTTGCCGGGAGCCACTGCCTCACCCTTGGAATTCTTCTTGACGGTCAGCCTTGTATCGTAAAAAATGTGGAACTTCATCATATTGACAGGTACATCTTCATTTGCTACACTGATGTACACCCGCTGCACCTTGCCCCTTGCATACTTTGGCTCAAGTCCTATCTTGTCCGTATACAGCATTATGCCGCCATTGTAACCCTTTGAATCAGTCCAATTCTTTGACTGCTTCCAGGGTGAAGGATCGTATTTCACTTCCTTGTTATCCTGTTTGTTGAATGGATTTGACGGGTCATAAGGCTTGGCAGAGGTGGATGCGGTAGTTTTTTTGGTCGTTGTAGTAGTTGATCTTGGTGGCTGCTTTGTGGGTATCGTAATAATAATTGTGATCGTCTTTTTGGTATTGCCAATGGAGCCCGTCACAAGCTCTGTTCTGGTCGAAGTGTCTGTGGTGTGTGAGCTGTCCTTGCTTTCTGCGGTCGTTTTGGTCTCGCTGTTGCTTGAATCACTGCCTTTTTCAGATGAACTGCTGTCCGGCTCGGAACTGTCCTGCTGCGAAGATGTGCTGTCACTGCTTGATGGATCATCATTTTCTGGTGTTGAGTATGCTGTTGTGGTCGTGCCTTCCTGTTTTGAGCTGTCAGTGCTGCTGCTGTCTGTGCTGCCGCAGGCACAGAGAAAGACCGATGAAGCGATCGACAGTATTAACAACTTGCGCATTTTACGAGCCTCCTTCAAATCGTTTCCATTAAGTCCGTTTGATAATTTGCATCATATAGTTGTGAAGAGTATAGCATATTTTTTGATATAAGTCAATTGATTTACATAAAAAATTTTCCTGCAATATTTCACAGCGCTCCGCAATTGCACCCATCACAGCAACTTTAATGCCCCTAAAACAAAGATTCCAATATTGACAACGCCGTTTTCATATGGTACTATATTTTAAATAAATCATAGAGGTTAACTATGTCTGATTTTAAAAACAAAGTAGCGGTTATAACAGGCGGTGCAGGCGGCATCGGCAAGTGTGTTGCCGATGAGTTCATAAAGCAGGGTGCCGCCGTGTGCGTTATCGACAAGGTGCAGGGCGAGCACTATGTAGGGGATATTTCCGATAAGGCTGTGCTTGAGGAGTTTGCCAAAAGCGTTATCGCCAAGCACGGTCACATCGACTATCTGATAAACAACGCTCTTCCGCTGCTGAAAGGCATTAACGAATGCAGCTACGAGGAGTTTGAGTATGCGCTGGCTGTGGGAGTTACAGCGCCGTTTTATCTTTCAAAGCTGTTCATTTCCCACTTCAATAACGGCGGCAGTATAATCAATATCTCCTCCTCCCGTGACAGAATGAGCCAGCCGCAGACAGAAAGCTACACCGCTGCAAAGGGCGGTATCGCTGCGCTTACCCACGCTCTTGCGGTCAGCTTTGCAGGCAGGGTGAGAGTCAATTCTATATCGCCGGGCTGGATTGATACGGGCTTTAAGACCTACGAAGGTGCAGACGCTCTCCAGCAGCCCTGCGGGCGTGTAGGGAACCCCCTTGACATAGCCAACATGGTGCTGTATCTGTGCTCTGACAAAGCAGGCTTTATAACGGGGGAGAACATCTGCATCGACGGCGGTATGACCAGGCAGATGATCTATCACGGCGACAATGGCTGGACCTTGGACATCTGACAGCTAACGGGTGCATCATGATCTTTTGCTTGACATTTTTATAAATTTGAATTATAATCCAATATAAGCCGGTGGTTTGTGTGCCGGCTTTAATTAAATGAAAAAAGGAGTTGTCTTTTTGACAAACGGAAAAATGGAGATAGCAGCGTAAACGGGAGGTTTGCCAATACTATCTCACACAAGCCTCCCGTGTAGCAGTCAACACATTCAGGAGGAATAATCAATGAAAAATAATGACTATATTTTACGTTTGGAAACAGAAAAAGACTATCACAATACCGAGACAATGGCAAGAGAAGCGTTTTGGGATCTCAGTGTTCCCGGGTGCAGCGAGCACCTGTTTATGCATGATCTGAGAAAGCACGAGGCTTTTATCCCGAAGCTTGACTATGTTGCCGAAAAGGACGGTAAGATCATTGGGTGCGTTATGTATTCACGCTCGTACCTGATTGATGAGAAAGGCGAAAAAAAGACGGTGCTGACTATGGGGGCTATCTGTGTACACCCCGGGTTTCAGCGCATGGGCATCAGCAGGAGACTGCTTGAATATACATTCAAGCTGGCGCTGGAAATGGGCTTTGATAGCGTTATCAACTATGGAAATCCAGATAATTATGTGGCAAGGGGTTACAAGAGCTGCAAAAAGTATAATGTCTGTCTTCAGGGAGATATTTTCCCTGCGGCTTTGCTCGTTAAGGAGCTTAAAGAGGGTGCCCTTGACGGAAGAAAGTGGTATTATCATCAAAACGATGCTGATTCACGGTGCAGCGATGAAAAAGCCGTTGAGGAGTATGATAAGCTTTTTGAACCTAAGGAAAAGCACCACACACCAAGCCAGGAGGAATTTTATATCCACAGCCATTCTGTAATAGCTTTTTAAAACAAAAAATGACCGCCGGGGCATCTGCCTCAGCGGTCTTTGTTTTTATTATCCGTAAATGCTTTCCTGGAGCTCCTTGGTATACTTTTCGTAATCTATTCCAAGTACCATCATTCCGTCGATGACCAGATTTTCAAATGATCCGGTGTTAGGGATCGACTGCTGCATACGCTCATATCCCAGATAATCCGATGCCTTGAGCACTATCCAGAATATCTCGCTCTTTTCAAGGTTTGTGGTTATGCTTGGCAGTACCTTTTCAAGGAAATCGTTAAGCTCGGAAAGGCTCAGCGCCTTTGCCTTTTTGAATACCTGCTCCATTACAGTACGCTGTCTCTGAGTACGCTGGAAGTCGCTGTCTATCTTTCTTATACGTGCATACGCAAGAGCCTGTGCACCGTCAAGGTTGTACTTTCCCGGCTTGGTGATAGCTGCTGTTCCGCTCTCTTTTGCGCCTGCGTTGATAGATGGTATCTCTGCTTCCTTAACGTTTATCTCAACTCCGCCCAGAGTGTCGATGATCTCACGGAATGCTCCGAAGTTGATCATCGCATATTTGTCTACCTCTACGCCGAAGTTAGCTTGTATGGTCTTCATAAGAAGGGGAGGTCCGCCGAAAGCATATGCGGCGTTGAGCCTCTGCGGTCCTATGTCAGGTATATTTACCCATGTGTCACGAAGGAACGAGGTCATTATAACTTTCTTATTCTTTTTGTTAAGTGACATCAGGATCATAGTATCTGAACGTCCACGGTCGCTTTCAGTTCGTGAGTCTGTTCCTATGAGCAGTACGTTGATAACATCCTTGTCGCTTTTGATCTCCTTGGCATTCTTTTCAAGATTTGCCCTGAGAGCATCCTCAAAAGATTTTTTCTTTTCCTCAGGTGAATCCGACATGGTACCATCACCGATCTCGGAGGGGATAGAATCATATATCTCATACTCGGAATCGTTCTTGAAATCCATCATATTTATGTATCTGTAAATTATCGCCACAAGAACACCTATTACCAGAACAAGTACTCCGATTATGATAACTGCGATAACGATTCCCTTTTTCTTCTTGGACCAGCCTTTTTTCTTCGCTTTTGCTCCCGGTGCAGCGCCGGGTCGCCTCCTGTCATTTTCACCTCGTTGTCCATCGTACGGTCTGCGCCTTGGACGCTGCCTGTTCTCTTCAACGTCAGGTCTGCGTCTTGGGCGCTCTCTGAGGTTTTCACCCTCCGGTCTGCGCCTTGCTGTATCTGTTACAGTCTCATCATCTGCCCCTTGGGTTGTTTCCCTTACGGGACGAGGCCTTCTTTTCGGCTCGGAGTTTGTCTCGCCATGGGGATGAGGTCTCCTACGGGCAGGACGCTGGCTGTCACTGCTGCGCCGGACATTGCGCTGGGGTAGTTCGGGCGAAGCAGCATTATCGGCAGCCTGATCCGGCTGCTTGTTAATGTTTTCATCCTTATATTCCATTTTGACTGATTTGCCTCCTTGTCGTTATTAAGAGCTTTGATCGCTTTTTCTATTATTATAAGCCTATAAGCTCTGATACCATTTAATTTATACATTATAACACATTTACTCGTGAAAATCAATCATGTCTTAGCATTTATTTTGTAAATTATTCAAACATGATCCTCTGCTGTTTTATAAAATTTACTGATATTTTTTATAATTATTGATTTTTTTTGTTATATGTGCTATAATGTCTAAAGTATCAGAGTTGACAGGAGGAATGTTGTTATGAAAAGTGACAATATCTTCAATAAAATAGCAAATGCTCTGCTGGGGGATTATGAAAGGGTGTTTTATGTAGACGCACAGACGGATGAATTCCGGGAGTTTTCTGCTGATGGGGTAAATGATCCTTTGCAGACACAGCAAAAGGAAAATGACTTTTTCAGCAGCATGGCAAATTATGCACAGCAGTCTGTATACGAACAGGACAGGCAGGTCTTTATCCAAAGCGTACAAAAAGATAATATGCTTTCAAAGATAAAGAGCGGCTGTATGCAAAGCATCAGCTACCGGATCATAAAAGACGGCAAGCCTGTCTGTCATTCTCTGTGTCTTATAAGATATATGGAAGATGAGAACTGTTTTATACTTGGAATAAAGAATACGGAAAAGACTGAGGCGAAAGATACGCAGGCACCTGAAAACAACTGCGGCAATGCCCTTATACCACAACAGAGAAAACAAAAACTCGAAGCATTGTTTCAGGCGTTTTCCGTAGTGGCAGAAGGCTCTTATGTGTATCTGTGCGATATGAAATATGATCTTTCAATATGGTCAAAGACCGCTGTTGATACCTTCGGACTTCCTTCACAATATATGTATGGAGCAGGCGATATATGGGAAGATCATATACACCCTGAGGACCGTGAAACATATAGCAGCGGCATCAATGACATTTTCATGGGGATTTCCACCGGTCACGATATGCAGTACCGAGCCAGAAAAACCACAGGGGAGTATGACGTTTGTACGTGTAAGGGCGTTGTCCTCAGAGATGAAAACGGTGATCCCGAGTATTTTGGCGGAGCTATAAGAAACCATGGGCTCCACGGACACGTGGATTCTCTTACAGGTTTACGTAACCAGTACGGATTCTTTGAGGATCTTCAGGCAAATTTGGCAAACAACCGCAATATGTGTATATGTCTTGTGGGCATCAGCAAGTTCTCGGAAATAAACGAGGTATACGGCTACCATTTCGGAAATACGGTCCTCCAGAAATTCGGAAGATATCTTTTTGAACACGTGGGAAACCATGGAAGTGCATATCGCCTTGACGGTACGAAATTTGTTGTACTCAGCACAACTCACAGCGTAAGCGATATGAAGCAGAGATATGAAAATTTAAGACAGTATTTCCGTGAAAAGTTCCGTATCGACGGTAAACAACTTGTGATCGAGCTGAATGCGGGAATTATAAATGTTGACAGCTTTGATATTGACAGCCAGACTGTCTATGCCTGCCTTAACTTTGCTTACAGTGAATCAAAGATCTTACATCACGGCGACGCAGTAGAGTTCACAGGGGGACAGACCAACGAAAACAGATACCGCATAGAACAGCTGCATACTATCCGTGCCTCGATCACTCAGGACTATAACGGCTTTTATATTGCATATCAGCCGGTTGTGGATGCCGCCACAAAAAAATTGATCGGCGCAGAGGCTTTGTTAAGATGGAAAAACGAAAAGTACGGAGTCGTTTCCCCGGATGACTTTATACCTGTGCTTGAAAGGGACCCGCTGTTTTGCGTATTGGGTGAATGGATACTTAAAACATCACTTATTGATGCAAAGAAAATTCGTGAGAAAAACCCTGACTTTGTTGTCCATGTCAACCTTTCCTACTCACAGCTGGAAAAACCGGACTTTGTAGATATGGTCATCCATACGCTGCAGGAGGTGGATTATCCTGCACAGAATCTTTGCCTTGAAGTGACGGAAAGATGCAGACTGCTTAATATTGAGCTTTTGAAAAATATTATTGTAAACCTGCGTGGAAAAGGGGTAAAGATCGCCCTTGACGACTTTGGTACAGGGTTTTCGTCGGTAAGTCTTGTTAAAGAGTTGAACTTTGATATTATAAAGATCGACAGGAGTTTTGTAGAGAATATTGATAAAGAGGAAATTGTGCGGAACCTCATCGAGCATTTCACAAATTTGGCATCTCTTTTCGGAACCAGCGTGTGCGTAGAGGGCGTTGAGACGGAAGAAATGATGAAGATAATTTGCAATTATCCGGTGCAAAGCCTTCAGGGATATTACTTTGCAAAACCGCTGCCTTTTGACGAATTTATAGATAAGGCGTATATGATATGACCTCACAGCTGCCGGGCGATTTGCATCGGCAGTCTTTTTTTGACAAAAAACACTTGCAATAAGTCTTTGAATGTGCTATACTGTAAATTGAACGCAGATATAGTATAGCGGTCATTACTCCAGTTTCCCAAACTGGTGATGCGGGTTCGACTCCCGTTATCTGCTTAAAATCAAAGCCCGTAAACACGATGTTTGCGGGCTTTTTTGTGTGCCAAAATCTGCACTTGGTCTTTATTTGGTCTTTATTTTCACATCTTTGTGCGTTGATAATGACAAGAATTCGGCGCATCTGCGCACTTTGCGCCTGTGATACAAGTGCGTCTTTTTGGCTTTTATTTTAATTAAAAATCTATGAACAACGCCCTGTGAGCTTATTCTCACAGGGCATTTTAGTATGATGTTTTATGTGCTCCCTACGCCCTCAGCGCCTCAGCGATTGCGTTTGATGCCTTTATCTTTGCCTCGTTGAAGAAGTGGCTGTATATCGACAGGGTGGTCTGCGGTGTCGAGTGTCCGAGCGATGCGGCAACGGTTGTCGGGTCAACACCTGCGTTGATCTGAAGGCTTGCGTTGAGATGCCTGAAGGTGTGCACCCCATAGAAAGGGAAGCCTATCTTTTTGCATTGCTTTCTCAGCCATGTGTAAGGTGCGTTAAGCGACATCGGCTCGCCATTAAACTTTGTGAACAGCCGGTCATGCTCTTTCCACAAGTTGCCGAGCTGTTTCTTATACTCGTTCTGCTCCTTTTGGTACTGCCTGAGCAGCTCAATGATATTTTGCGGAATGTATATCGTCCGAAGCGAGTTTCTCGTCTTGGTCGTGTCGGTGTATATCCCTTTGCCTGATGTGTAGTTTGATGTCCTGCTTATCGAGATCATTCCCGTGTTCAGGTCAATGTCTTTCCACTCCAGTCCCATCAGCTCACCTCTGCGGCAGCCCGTGTATATTGCCAGCGTGAAGAACACTTTGTATTTCATCTCCGCCTTGTCAAGCATTTCAATGAACTGCCTGGTCTGCTCTTTGGTGTATATCTTTTTCTCCGCTGTGCTGCTGATGTTGCCGTTTGCATCGTACTTTGGAATGGTAACTCTCTTGCACGGGTTTGATGTGAGCATATCCATTTTGATAGCATATTCAAATACTGATGATATGAACGACAGGTGATGCGTGATAGTCTTTCTAGACAGCGCACCGCCTGTGTTTTTGTTCACACCGTTTTGTGCAAGTGAATTGATGAACCTCTGAATGTCTCGTGAAGATATCTTGTCAAGATGCATATATCCGAGAGCAGGGAACACCCTCGATGCTATCTGCATATCCCTTTGCAGAGTTGAGCTTCGGTGATTGAGTTTGGCATATTCCTCTATCCATTGTTCAGCAAATTTCTGAAACTTTATACTTGCGTCCTGCATACCCTGTGAGCATTCGTTCTCGAACAACATCGCCTGCTTGGTCGCTTCTTTCTTCGCCTGAGCTTCAGTCATAGTGTCAGGCGGCCGCCAGGTCTTTGACCTTGTTACCTGGTTTCCGTTCACGTCATATCCCATAGAAACGATTATGCGATATGACCTTCCTCGTTTAGTTATCGTAGCCATATTCTCACTCCTTCCTCAGTTTGCCGCTCCGGCAGGACATACAATACCACAAGTGGTTTTGTATATCCAGCCGACGGCTTTCATTTTAAGTTCTACAACATACTTTTCTACTTTATCGACATACCACTGCTGAGGAATTTGTACAGAATATCTTTGTTTATCAAATACTTTTTGCCGGCCTTGAAGCAGGGGAGTTCACCTGTTTTGCACAGCTCTCTGACTCTGTATTCGGTCAGACCCTGCACCAAAGAGGCAGCTTGTTTTATCGTCAGCATAGTGATTTCGGTTTCTGTTTTGTTTTCAGCCATATAGTTATCGTCCTCCTTATTGTTGAGATTGTATTTCGATTTCTGTTTTCATTGTTCAATTCTATCTGTCCTTTCGATTTGGATTTTGACTTGTTGTTAAGAATTACAACACATATTTTTAGTTTCCTCTGAAACCGTCCGTGACTCCTGCACAATCCCTCACACCACCGCCAAAAGAGGCTGATTTTTCGATTTACAACCCCTGATTTTCAAAATCTTTGGATTAACGACTCCTTTTCCGTGAGCTGCTGAAATTGCGTAGAATGCGGTCGGCTTTGCCGTTCGCTGTGGCTGCTTTCGGGGCAACGACCCCGAAGCTTTAACTCGCAAAGCTATTAAAGCCTTCAAACGAGCAGAATTGGGCTGCACTCAAAACTATCGGGTTATCAGTTCAGACATATTCTTTTTCTGCTAATGCGACAGGGGGTTCACGGGGTCCACCCCGAGCCTGCAAACTGTTGGCGGCGGACTGCCGCCTGCGATGCTGGCTGGTCGCAAAGTTGTGCGGTTTTCGGACTGCCGTTTGATACTGATACTTGGAACAGTTTTGTTCAGCACTCGTTCTCTGCGAAGCGTTCAAGCACGGGCTTTTGTCTTTTCTGCAATTTCAGAGTTACTATACAGATAGTAAACTCCTGCGGCGAGAGTTCTTTGCCCTGTCATTCGCTCACACTTGCGCCACGTTGCCCTGTAGGGCGCTTTGTGCCTGCGGCTCGGGTAAACTCTCCACCGAGGGATAGGGTGGGCAAATTTCGGCTCATGGTGCGAGAGTTACCGGCACCCTACTGTCACCCGTTTGGGCAGTTACCGTCACCCGATAAAGCTTACCTGCCTCACGCAGATACCATAGGTAAAGCCTTTGGCGAATTCGGGGTGCCGGTAGAGTTCTCTACCTCGCTGTACAGCAGAGCGCCCGACTTAGCGTCCCCCGAGATGTCGTATTCGAGCCTGATTATCCTGCTGCCGTGGCTTCGGCGTGATGTAAATTTC
>ONMZ01000055.1 GCA_900319075.1 uncultured Eubacteriales bacterium | reverse complement strand
CAAGCAAGTCAAGTTTCATATTTTTATATTTGCAGGTGTGGCGGAATTGGCAGACGCGCTAGCTTCGGGTAGCGCTACGACAGTGTTTTTATCACCACCGGCAGACTTTAAGCAAGTCAAGTTTCATATTTTATATTTGCAGGTGTGGCGGAATTGGCAGACGCGCTAGCTTCGGGTAGCGCTACGATAGTGTTTTTATCACCACCAGCCGACTTCAAGCAAGTCAAGTTTCATATTTTTATATTTGCAGGTGTGGCGGAATTGGCAGACGCGCTAGCTTCAGGTGCTAGTGTTCGAAAGGACGTGTGGGTTCAAGTCCCACCATCTGCATAGCAGAAAAGCCCGTAAACACGGGCTTTTTCTTATGCTCGTTTTTGCTTTGGTCCTTGTTTGGTCCTTATCGGTCTGATAAACCCTTTATTTACGGGGTTTTCAGACCGCTGTTTTTTGGTCATTATTGTCCATCAGGACATCTGCGATAACATTTTTTACTTTGACTCTCGCCTCCTGAAAATAGTGGGAATATGTTGAAAGCGTGGTCTGCGGTGTACTGTGTCCCAGCACTGCGGCTACAGTTACAGGGTCAACTCCCGCCTCTATCTCGGCGGAGGCAAAGAAGTGTCTGAATGTGTGGATACCGTAGAACGGGAAGTTGTTTTTCTCGCACAGCTTTTTCAGCCAGGTATACGGTGTGTTGACATGCATCGGGCGACCGTCAGCAGCAGTGAACAACCTTTCGGTATCATTCCATTGTGTGCCCATCTCTTTGATATAAATGTCACGCTCTGATTTGAACTGCTTTACCAGTTCCATGATCTCAGGCGGCAGTGCTATTATTCTATTTGATTTTTCAGTTTTAGGGGTGTCTGTGTACATCCCTTTTCTTAATGAGTAATTTGAAGTACGGCATATGTGAACTACATTTTGAGTATAGTCAAAGTCCTTCCACTCCAGTCCGAGAAGCTCACCTCGTCGGCAGCCTGTGAACATACACAGTGTAAAGTACACTCTGAACATCATTGTCGATTCCGACAGTATTTTCAAAAGCTCCCTTGCCTGTTCTTTTGTGTATATCTTCTTTTCCTTGCCCGCATTTGTTCTGTTTTTGATGTTCCTCGGTACAGTGACCTTCTGGCAGGGATTGTAGTTAAGGATATCGAGCTTTATCGCATACTCAAATATCGTTGAAACGAACGACAGGTGATGCCGCACTGTTTTGTAGGCCAGCGGCTTACCGTTATCCATATTAACGCCGTCCCTTGCAAGCGAATTGATAAACATCTGAATGTCACGGGCGGTTATCTTATCGAGCCGCAGATGCCCGATTGCCTTGTATGTCCTCTTGGTAAGATTCCACTCTCTGTGCAAGGTAGTATCCTTGTGGTTTAGTTCAGCGTAATCTCTGAACCACTGCTGTGCGAACGGCTCGAATTTTATACTCGATTTAACCATGCCATGAGCGCAGTCATCTTCAAACATCATAACTTGACGGTTAAGTTCCTTTTCGATCTGCTTTGGTGTCATTTTAGGGTCGGGATGCCAGGTCATCGTCTTGTTGACCTGTTTTCCCTGGCTATTGTAACCGCAGGACACCTTGATGCGGTACGCATTACCTCGTTTTGATACTGTTGCCATATACATCTCTCCTTTCAAAATTTCTCGCTCACAAGGCACTATGTCAACAGGCATTAATTTCTCGTACATATCCCACTTACAGCCGCATATATCGCAGCGGCTGCAAGCGATCTATTTGAAAAATCTAATGTTTGTTGACATACACAATACTCTATGCGGTGCTGCATTATCCAGCCTGTGAGCGAAAGATTAATCTCTGCAACATAGTTTTCTACCTATCACATAACTCACCGCTGAGGAATTTGTACAATGTATCCTTGTTTATCAGATACTTTTTGCCGGCCATTATGCACGGCAGCTCGCCCGATTTGCACAGCTCTCTGACTCTGTATTCTGTCAAACCCTGCACAAGCTTGGCGGCTTCCTTTATTGTCAGCATTGTTGGTTTGTTTGTAATTGTAATATCTTTCATATAAATCTTCCCTTTCATAATTCCATAAATCTATCCCATATGCATTCCCAGCGACTCTTTCTTTTCCCATTCCTCTTTGAGCCGCTTGCGGTCAAGGTGAGCGTAGTGCTTGTCCTCGTACTCATCGCTGTCCTCAATTATCGTAGCCAGCGCAGCAACATCGCCCACAGTATCAATTGCAGCGCTTGTGATGCTATCAGAATTTTGAACAGCCTTGAGCTTACTTTCTGCCGCCAGTTCTCTTGCTCTTTCAGCTTTGAGGAGTACTCTGCGCTCATGCTCCCAACCTGTTTCAGCAGTTCGCTGCTCGTGTTTTGCATCATCGTCTGTATCTGTTCCCGTGCCTGTTGGCTCTCCTGCCTGCGGTGCTCGAACATCTCCTGCTGTTCCGACAGGAATTCGTTCACTTGCTTCGTTTTCATCATCTCTCCGAGTTCTTCTTTTATCTCGTCCTGCGACTGACATATCGAACTCAATACTTTCAGCACCGCTGTCCAGTTTTGCTCCTGCACTACCACCATAGGTAATGTCTCGGCTGCCTCTTTAAGCGGCTCCTTGTTCAGTTCCATTAAAGATTTCATATCGTATTTTGAATTCATATTCCATCATCTCCTTTGTATATTTCTTTTCGTGCAGCTTATTGCACCTGCACTTTTTTCCTGTTGGTGTTGTGTAGGTGATGTACTTGCGCTGCGGCTCCCAGCGCACATCGTAGTCTTTGCGTTTCATCAAGGCTATGAACTGTTTCTTTGATTTCGCTTGCTTCATACAATCGGTGATAACATTCATCAATGCGAACTTGAAGCTCTCACCGCGAACAGCGCTGCGGTACTCTTTGTCGCCGAGTATCTCTTTCTGCCCGTCCTTTTTAAAATCAGGCTTGTCCAGAACAGCTACGCCGTGCTGCTTGCAAATCTCATCGGACAGTTTCATCAGCTGCTTGACATCGTTAAGGTTTGAATGATACTTGTTCCCCGTCTGAAAGCTCACCGAGTTGAACACGATATGGCTGTGGATATGCTCCCTGTCTATGTGAGTTGCCACCACGCATTCGTAGTCCTTGAACGCTCTCTCTGTGAACTCCAAAGCTATCTGATGTGCAAGCTCAGGAGATATTTCATAGCCTTTGGGGAAGCTCTGCACCAGATGATAGTAGAGCCTGCCGCCTGTCTTGCCGTTTGCCTGTTTGGTCAGCAGAATTTCTTGGTATGCACTCTCGGGTGAACAGTTCACACCCGACACCAACCGCCTGTCCTCCAGCTTCGTTTTCTTTTCTCTGCTGACATACCCGAGCAGCTTTTTGAAACCGCCCGAGTTTTGATTCTTGCTGTTTGCAAAGTGGATTATTGGCATCATTTCACCTCCTTTAGCATCTCGCCCAGCCGACCGTAGATGTCCATAAGCAGACCTCTGCACTCTTTCAGCTCGGCAGCTTTCACTCTGCCTTCGTTGCAAAGCCTGGTCAGCTGATTGAGATTGTTGCCCACAGCTTTGAGCTGTTTGCTCAGATCCCAGAAGCCGTCAAGCACAACGATCTTCTTTCCAAGCGCCGACCGCAGAACGAAGTCTGAAAGCTTCAGCCCTCGGCTTGCGGCTCGCTCTCTGATCTTTCTCCGCTCGTCCTCGGTACATCTGACTGTGATAGTTACATCTCTTGTTCTCATTTCCATCACTCCTTTCTTTTCGCTATGAGGGGGTCCGGGGTCCGCCCCGAGCCAGTGAAGCGGGCGGTGGCGGACTGCCGCCTGCGATGCTGGCGTGCCCGGAATCAGTGCCGTTTTCGGACTGCCTTTTGACCACCTCAAAATGACTGCTTTGCCTTTCTGTTATCATGGCAGAAAGAGATAATATCATCGGCACACTCTCACTCCTGCGGCGTTGTTTTTACATCGTACTCACTCCTTCGTTATTCATTTTTCAAGATGCATTGAAACATAGCCCTCTAATATAGAGGCAGTGAGAAAGAATATTTGCACACCCAAAATTGAAATTCACAAATATATTTGCACCACTACACAACAAACAAA
>ONMZ01000038.1 GCA_900319075.1 uncultured Eubacteriales bacterium | reverse complement strand
CTGATTAATATCTCCCTCTACCACTGCCGCCTGTGGGAATTCACTTGCGATAAGGCAGGCGATAGCGAGCAGATATATATGCGGGCGTTCTCCCTGAGTCTTACCGTTAAGAACGCAGGAAAACTCGTCATCAACAGAAAATCTATCGTAAAGATATGTCAGAGCAGAGTTGTGAGCGGATGCTTTAGCTTTGCAGGTATACTTAGAAAGGTCCTTGTACATATCGAACGTCTCTATGCAGCTTCCTGTCAGCAAATCTCCATCAACATTCCAATGATCCTTGTAAGTAGTTCCGACAGGCACAAGGTTTTGTACCTTATACCCGCCTATATCTTTTTCTGCCAAGCCGGCAAGCTGTCCGTATTGCGCTATTTTCAATGCATCATCATATATTCTTTCCCAATCCTTTTGGTCAATTATATGTGGTGCGATGCTGCTATGTATGGATATTCCCATAGCAATAATTCCTTTCTGTTTTAATATGTACACATAGATCTATATGTTTTGAGCTCTATGATTATAATGACACAAAACCTGAAATTTTTCAAGTGAAAAACAAACGATTTGTGCATGTTTTTTTCAGCATTCCCTATATATAGGGCTTTCTGCGAAAACGGCGTAAATACGCCGCTTCAGAGCGCGCATTTTTGTTAACATTGAATTCACAATTGTGCATTCTGCTCACAGTTACACGCTATCATATTACATCTTTCAGCCAACGTTGAGTTGGCAAGGACATACGATTACTGCTTATGTTCTTTTTTCTCGCCTTTATCTTGCTGTATGCTTGCTTTAGAAGATAATACAATCTTCATCAAGCTATACAGGCAGCATATAGCGAATACTATGATAAATATTTTTGATTTTGCCATTATGCCTGCCGTGAGAAAAAACAGATCCGAGTAAAAGCTTATAAATAATCTTGGTTTCCAGTTGCTTGTCTTAATAGCACATACCAAAGCAGCGATATATGTAATTATACCAAGAGCAACAAATGCAGTAATCATTTTGACCTCCTATGCTTTGCTTGTTTTTATGCTATATTATATATATATCATAAATTCGAAAAACGCAAGTAAAACGAGCAAATCTCCTCAATTAATTTTTCTTGCGAAAAGAAATAAAATCGTATATAAATAATAATGTAAGCAGAAATCTATATATTTTATTTAAGAAAGAAAATTGTTCAAACAACTCTCTTTTTTCTTTTCTGGGCATAATTTCGATTTTCTTGTGTTTTTTCTCAAAATATCATATAAATAAGGTAATGGAATTCTAAAGCCCAAAAATCAATACCAAAAAGCGAGCTCGCTCGCAGAGCTCAAAACGAAACGCACAAAGTTTGAAATGAATGACTAATCATCAAAGTCAGGAAAAATCGAAAATAAAAGATGAGTTTACGGTCAATAATGATAACTGGAGGCGATGCTTATGAGTATTGAATATAAAGCTTATGGCAAGACAAAGCTTGCTGTAGTATGGCTCACTAATCAGGATCAGAAAGAAGGTTTAAGCGACGAAGCAATTAACCGGCTTATTTCTCAGCGGTTTAAGGTGGTTATATGCAGATCCGGCAAGGAAGAACTTAGCAAAGGCACTGAACAGTTGATCAAGCAGAACTGCAAGGCTTAATAACTAAGAATCAAAAACTGATAATAGTGTCTCGAACTATTAGTAACAGATGCAGTCTGTTATATAATAGTACAAGACCAAACATTTGAAAGGTGAATTACAATTTATCGCAAATGCTTAAATATGATTAAGCAAAACAAAGCTATCAAAATCATTTAAGTGCGGGACAGGATATTGCAGCAGCATTGTTGTCTGCTGCAGTATTCGCTGAATCAACATGGCAATGGGAAAAGTTGCTTATTGATTAAGTATAATATAGTATGATATAATACTATACAGAAGAATTTGAAAAACCAGATGTTACGAAAGGAGCAGTTTATGAGATTTAATATTGCCGGATATTGCAGAATATCCGTTGATGAGGAGCTGGACAGAGACAACACCTCTATCGAGAATCAGAAATCAATAATAAAAGACTATGTTTCCAGAAAGTTCCCCGACAGTACGCTTGATCTGTATGAAGACCGTGATCGCTCAGGTTATACATTTGAGCAGCGTGAAGGGTATCAGCAGCTGCGTGCAAAGATGATGAGCCGTGATTATGACATACTTGTTGTTAAGGACTTTTCACGATTTTCCCGCCGCAACAGCAAGGGACTTGTGGAACTTGAAGATCTCAGAGATGCTGGTATGCGGATCATTTCTATTAACGATAGTATCGATTATCCTACCTATGATGATTGGACTGCTATCCAATTCAGGTTTCTTATCAATGAGATGCCTGTAACCGATGCTTCCAAGAAAGTCAAGTCGGTTATCAAGCGCAGACAGGAAGAAGGCAAGTGGATCTGTTCGGTACCTTATGGTTATGTTATGACCAATACCAAGATGATGAAATTCGAGGTGGATGAGGTTCAGGCGCAAATTGTTCGCAGGATATTTGAGCTCTACAACAAGGGCTGGGGCTACAAAAAGATAGCAAACTATCTTACCGCCCAGCATGTACCTACACCGAGAATGGATGAGATCGCACGCAAAGAAGCGAAAGGCGAGGAGTGCAAGCTAGTTGCCAAAAAGGAGTGGAGCATACAGACCATCGCCGAGATCCTCTGTAACGACTTCTATATAGGAACTCTCCGCCAGAAGAAGTACCGCAGAAAGAAGATCAACGGAAGTGATGAAAAACTCCTCGAGACAGAGAACATTGTATTTGAGAATAATCATCAGCCTGTAGTTGATCCACATTTGTTTACTGATGTACAGGAAACGATCAGGAACAGACATAAGAGCGGATATAACGGTGTTAAAAAATACGCCAATCCTTATTCGGGATATCTGTATTGCGGTGACTGCGGAGCTCCGATGTTTTCGATGAGCAGAGCAAATCTTGCACCTGCATATCGATGCGGAAGTTATCACAGGCTGGGCAAGCACGTGTGCTCATCTCATCATACCAGAGTGGACATGCTTGACGAGATACTCAAAGAGTATCTTGGACTTGTCAAGGAGAATTCAGAAGACATGATAAAGCAGCTTCAGGATTCGATTAAATCTGAAACAGAAAACGCTGATTCAGGAAAAAGGATAGTCAGAAACCTTGAAGACCAGATAGATAAAGTGAAGTCAGAGATCAATATGCTTATACGTCAGAAGGCGAGGGATATAATTAAGCATCCCGAGCGTGCAGACACCATTGAGGAAGTGTATGATGAGCAGATTGATGATCTCACAACACGCATTGAAGGCTTGAAGAATCAGCTGAAGCTTGCTGAAGATAAGCAGGGAGAGGTGAAAAGGCTCAACCAGTCCTCAAAAACAGTTTTCGATGTGTTTGACAGCATCGTCAACAAACAACATCTTGATAAACAAGACATCGGTCTTATCGTTGACAAGATAATGGTTTTCAATGATAAGATAGAAATACAGCTGAAGTCGGATATAGACAGTCTTCTGAGCATAACAAGCAGTCGGGACGTTGAATCCCGGGATGAACACTCAAATTTTCATAAGGGCACTGAGCAGCCAAATACGTCACTCATCGCCAGCAGGAAAAACTCCAAAGGTGATGTGCTCAGTGTCAACACTATCAGTGACGGCGACCCGCTGGAGATATACACAAACCCTGACGGTGAGGTGATCTTTAAAAAATATTCGCCGATCAACGAGCTTTCGGATGGAGCTGTCCAGGCAGCAGAGGTCATTGCAAAGCTTGGCAGCGCACCTGCGGTGGTGTTTGATAACGACCATGTGGTGGCTGTGAGCGGTATTTCCAAAAAAGAATACTCACAGCGCAGACTTTCGCCTGCTCTGGAGGAACTTTTGCAGCAGCGCAGGAGCTACGAGTATACCTCTGCTGCACAGCGTGCGGTCTATCCCGTTGAGGGAATGAATGCACACGCCCTGGCTATCGCTCCTATCATATCGGGAGGGGACGTATCGGGAGCTGTGGCGTTTGTTGCAGAAAAGGAAAATGAATGCGTTACGGTCAAGCAGACGCTCCTGGCAAAGACAGCAGCATTGTTTCTTGGTAAACAGATAGGCGATTGATATGGTAAAGAAAAAAGGCTCGGGTTTAGTACACATACCCATATAAAATTTTTGCCCCAAAGCATTTCAAAGTGCTTCGGGGCATTTTTGTTATACGGATCGCCCGTTAATAATTGTGCAAATAACCGAACACCGATAGTACATTTCTTATTGCATAAATTTTTACCCGATTTGTGCGTACAGCACAATTATACCCATCAAAACAGTTCAAAAGGCAGATTATTTCAGCAATCTGTGCAGATCCTATTGACCTGTGCGAACATATGTGCTATCATATTATCAGAACAAATGTTCGCAAGCGTGGACTGCCCGCACGCTTAAATTATCCTTTTTGCTGTGCCGACAGCAGAGGGGAAAAGGAGGTCAATGAATGACAATTACTTTAAACGCAGATTATTTTGCCGTATGCGACGAAAAGCTACTTGGATACTGCGGTGAAAAAGATGCGAGAAAAATGTCCTTTACGGGACTTGATAATGTTGAAGCGGACAGATACAGCATTATCTTTACTTATCCGGACGGAGCTTCTTTTGAGTCGGAGATTTCGGACGGGGAGATAACTCTCTCAAACGCTGTGATGCGTATGTCCGGCGTTATCCTTGCACAGGTGATAGCCTGCATCACCCGTGACGATCAGTACATTGTGGTGAAAAAAAGCAACATTATCCAGCTGGAGATCAAGCCTTCCCTTGACGAAAAATCACCGCCCTTTCCAAGCGTTGACGATTCTTTGAGGGTGCTTGACGAGATACACGGAACGGCTGATCTTCTTGCCAGCCTTTCAGAGCTTCTTAACGAACGTCAGGAGCATCTTGACGGGGAGATCTCACAGATCGACAGCGCACAGCAGGAGCTTATGACCCAGTTCGGGCAGTGCATCGAAAGCATAAATGATTCTGTTGATACTGCTGCGGAATATGCTTTGATCGCCACGGAGAATGCCGATCAGATATTCAGAAATAAAAACGATATGGGAGCTGACCGGGCAAACATTTTCAAGCCTAAATTCACAGAAAAAGAATACTACGGATTAACGGTGACTGTAAACGATGACACAACCGTAACTATAAACGGTATGAAGCCCGGCAGCGGATACGATGAGATATCCTTGTGCGGTGAGCTTAATCCGTTGATTGATCCTGTACCGAAAAAGCACCTTGCAGACGGTAATTACATATTATACGTAGAGGGCGATTTTGACAACGATAACGACTGCGGCGTAAGTGTTATGAAGTATAACCGCTTTCCGGACGGAGGGTTCGTACAGGAAGGTATTGCTCACCGCTGGGCTAATCAGCCACAGCAAGCCTTTACCATCGCCCGGGATCAGGAGTGTCCTTACAACTGTATTTATCTTTACGTTAAACAAGGGGTGCAGTTCAACAACAAAACAGCGAAAATATCCATCAGGTATCCCTCAAGCGGAAGTGCAGACACATGGCAGCCCTATTCCCCTACCTTGCAAGAGCAGATAGATTAGCTAAAAGAGCAGCTCTCGGGGGGATACAACGAAACACAGAGCGATACTATTACAGATGAGGTAACGGAGGTGACACAATGATAGTCAGAAACGGAGCAAATACATTAGGTGCGCTTATTGGCAGAGAGTCAAGACGAATATATGCCGGACTTCTTACCAAGTGGGACGGAACTAAGACAACGTCAAATGTAAATGTAGATTTAACCATTCTTAGAGAAGATTTTCTTGCATCAAACTCAGGATTGACAATGAAGCTGGGTTCAGGGACTACACCTGTTGACTTTGATGATTATTGCCTTGAAAGCGAGATAGAGAGCACAAAGTATACCTGTAATTCCACAGGAGGAGGTTCACCCACGGTGACAAATGACGGCAAAGTAGCCTTTACCTTCACATTCACCGCAAATGAGAATATTACCGTAAATGAGCTGTGCCTTATATACTTTGAGTCAGACGGTACAAAATATATGCTTGCAAGAAAAAACATACCCGCAAGGAACGTTGCAGCAGGAGAGACCTTTACGTTCAGCTATGTTTTAGGAGGTGCTCAATGAGCGATCCGGTTGTAGTAGGAATAATTACTGCCGTTGCGGCGGTCATATGCCAGGTGATAATTGCAGTATCAGGACGGTCTGCGGCACAAAAGGAACGTGCGGAGAGCCAGAGACTGATAACATATCGCCTTGACCAGCTTGAACATAAAATGACAGTACATAATAACATGATCCGGCGCACATACAAGCTTGAGCAGGACACGGAGATAATAAAGGAAAAACTGCTTTCAGCTGTTCGCAGGCTGGAGGATCTGGAGGGGGCAAAAAGATGAGCGGACAGGAGCTTATAGATCATCTTCTTGCGCCGGCGGGACAGGTGATGCTGGTAATAGGCATTGCGGAAGTTTTAAAAAAGACAGGCTGTCCCGTAAAGTACATCCCGCTTATAGACCTGGTGCTTGGACTTGCATCGGGGATCTTTGTCTGCGGCATAGAGCTTGGTTATGGCTTTCTTAAAGGTGTAACGGCAGGTCTTGCAATTGGACTTAGTGCCTGCGGACTTTTCAGCGGGATAAAAAACACCCTTCAGAAGCTGACAAAATGGTAGACACTTTCAAGAAAAGGAGATTATTTTATGGCGACAAGCGGAATTGATGTATCACAGTGGCAAGGGACAATAAACTGGTCACAGGTAAAGGGAAAGGTGGACTTTGCCCTTATCCGTGCAGGATATGGTGACACCTTGTCATTTCCCTATCAGATAGACAAGATGTATGAAGCCAACTATAAAGGCTGTAAGCAGGCAGGGATCCCTGTGGGGGTGTATTTTTACAGCTACGCATCTACTGCGGCACAGGCACAGCGTGAGGCTGACAGCTGCATTGCCCTTTTGAAAGGAAAACAGTTTGAGTACCCTGTATACTACGATGTGGAGGAGTTTGATATCTTCCGCTCGGGAAACACAAACGCTATTATAAAAGCCTTTTGTGACAAGCTGGAAAAGGCAGGGTACTTTACAGGTATCTATATTTACCGCAGCGCACTTCAGACCTATGTTAACAAGCAGATACGTGAAAGATACGCCGTTGCCGTTGCCGAATACGGTCCAAAATGCAATTACGACGGACCATACGGGATCTGGCAGAACACCTCTGACTGGTCTTGCAGCGGCATAAGCGGCAGAGTCGACCACGACTATTGCTACGTGGATTATCCTAAGATAATCAGGGAAGCGGGCATGAACGGCTTTTCAAAGACTGTTCCTGCCGTAAAGCCCACTCCTGCCCCCAAGCCGGCAAAAAAGACCGTTGAACAGATCGCCCGTGAGGTCATCGCAGGCGACTGGGGAGCTGGCGAGGAACGCAGAAAACGCCTTACCGCCGCAGGGTATGACTACGATGCGGTGCAAAACAAGGTAAACGAGATCCTTTACGGCACCAAGCCCCAGCCGGCAAAAAAGTCCATCGACCAGATCGCCCGTGAGGTGATACGAGGCGACTGGGGAGCAGGGGAGGAACGCAGAAAACGCCTCACCGCCGCAGGGTATGACTACGATGCGGTGCAAAAAAGAGTAAACGAGATCCTTTACGGTTGACTCCAAAAAGCAAAAAGCCTTACGTATAAAGCGTAAGGCTTTTTTGCAAAATAAGGAGATGTAAAAATAGGTTTGTCGTTCTTTTGTTCTATATATGTATCATAGCACATTGTTTTAAGTTTGTGGTAACTTTTTTTGGACAGTTAAAAGCAAAAAGCCCACAGGAAAATAAACCTGTGAGCTTTATTGAGTGCACGCGGATTGAGGGATTTGAACCCTCGCGCCCGTTTCCAGACCTACTCCCTTAGCAGGGGAGCCCCTTCACCACTTGGGTAAATCCGCAAACGTATTTCGGGAAAAAGGTCCCGAATAGAAAAATGTGGCGGACAGGGTGGGATTCGAACCCACGGTACGTTGCCGTATCACTGGTTTTCAAGACCAGCTCCTTAAACCACTCGGACACCTGTCCATTCAGCGACTTAATTATTTTATCACAGTTTTTTTCTCTTGTCAATAGGCTTGTTTCAAAAAAATCAAAAATCATAAGAAAAAATTTGTAAAAACACTTGCAATTTAAGAAAATGTATGATATACTATACGAGATATTTATCAAAACGGAGGTTTTATCTATGTCTACAATGGAAATAGTTGCCGGTTCAATACTGATTTTTGTCAGTCTTATACTGGTTTTGATAGTTCTTTCTATGGAATCCAAGGATCAGGGACTTACATCTGCCATAGGCGGCGGTTATAACGAATCTTTCTTCGGAAAAAATGGTAAGAGCACAAAAGAAGCCAAGCTTTCAAGGATCGCAAGAGTTTGTTCGGTTCTGTTGTTTATCGTTACACTTGCGGTAAACATAATAGTTTCGATCTACTCGAAAAAGTAAGAGACCCGGCTGCTGCAGATAATGCGGCAGCTTTTTTGTTTAAGTCAAGGGAGAGCAAAATGAAAAAGACACAGAATATAAATGACCCTATCAGGGCGCTGTTTGGCTGTTTTGACGATTCGATGATACAAAGCTGTTTTGAGGGAGTTTACGGAGAGCTTTGGTGCGACGATCCCCAGCAGCCGGAAACGGCAGTTATCGTTTCGGGAGATTTTATCTATCTTGCAGGCAAAGCTGCGTATGCAGAGGAAATAGCGGACTTTTTGAAAGACAGACCCAATGGGGTCCTGGTGCCTTCATGTGAGGACTGGTTCGAGCTGCTCAATGGCCGGTGTGTGCACCCTCTCAAAAAAGTGGAGAGGTATCATATGCAAGCCCCGGAGGAGGGCTTTGACAAAAGGGCTCTTTCAGAGATGGTCAAGGGTATGAATGAGCTGAAGATCCCCGGGTGTGAGCTTTGCCGGATAACAAAAGGGGAGTTTGAATGGTGCCTCGGATCAGATTGGGCTTATTCGTTTGTGTCCAATTTTTCGGACTATAATGAATTTAAAAGACACGGCTTCGGCTTTGTCATAAAGCATAATGGCAGGATAGTCAGCGGAACGAGCAGCTACTGCTATTACAGCAAGGGCGTGGAGGTGGAGGTTTCCACGGCGCCCGAATACCGCAAAAATGGCCTTGCAAGGATAACGGCGGCAAGGTTTATTCTGGAATGTATTGAAAGAAAACTTGCCCCTAACTGGGACGCAAGGAACATGGCTTCGGTGAAGATAGCCAAAAGTCTGGGCTTTGTTCTTCACGACGCTTATACGGCTTATGAGTTTGAATAACAAGCTGACAGGATAAAAGGAGAAAAGATGAAAACAGATTACAAAAAACTTATAGTCAGCAAGCTCAAACGCTCCGGGAAAAAGCCTGTGCGCTACAAGGAGCTTTTGCGTGACTGTAAAAGAAAACATTTTGATATAGATAAGTTCAACGATACCGTTGCATCTATGAAACGCACAGGGGAGATAACCGAGACAAAATTCGGCTTTAGTCTGGGCGAAAAAAGAAAAGAGCGCAGCTGTAAGGTCGTTCGCATAAACCGTACCTTTGGGTTTGTGCAGGACCTTGAAACGGGTGTGGATTATTTCGTTGCAGGTAAGTATCTCATGGGAGCCATGCCGGGAGATATTGTTAAGGTCCGTGTGTTCAAGGGCAAGGGAGAATCCCTTGAGGGTGAGGTAACTGCTGTTGAACAGGAGAATTATTCACGCTTTATGGGAGAGATAGTAAACGAATTCGGACAGCTCAGGATCGTTCCGGATACCATGTGCAAGTCCTCAATGAGTTTTGACAATCCACAGGGGCTTGAACTGCATGAGGGAGATAAGGTCATTGCCGAGATAACCCACAGGGGCAAGCGACACAGCGAGCACAGCTGTGTTATCACCGCAAGCTATGGAAGCTCTATGAGGGCGTCGTCCTGTGCTCTTTGCGTTGTTGAGATCAACGGGCTCACTCCCGTTTTCCCGCCCCAGGTCATAATGGAGGCAAGAAACGTCAGCGACTATTCACGGATAGATAAGGAGATACCCAAGAGGCTGGATCTGCGTGATCTGCCCATATTCACCATCGACGGGGCGGACACAAAGGATATAGACGATGCTATAAGCGTTACAAGGACAAAAAACGGATACGAGCTTGGTGTGCATATTGCAGATGTATCCCATTATGTTTTGCCAAAGTCCGAGCTTGATAACGAGGCGTTTAAGCGTGGTACCAGCGTTTATTACGCAAACAGAGTGATACCTATGCTCCCAAAGGAGCTTTCAAACGGCATATGCTCGCTCAATCCCGGTGAGGACAGGCTTGCTTTTTCCTGTATAGCCCAGCTGGACAAGCAGGGACATATCACAAGCTATAAATTCGCAAAAACCGTTATACGATCACGGGTCAAGGGAGTTTACAGCGAGATAAACGAAATGCTTGAAGGGTACAATTCAAGATCCAACAGCGTTAAATACCAACAGGTGGCAGATCAGCTGCCGGTGATGCTGGAGCTGGCGGATATATTAAAGGCGACCCGGCTGGAAAGAGGCTGTCCGGAACTTGAGACAGCAGAGGGAAAGCTTATCATTGACGAAAACGACAGGTGCGTTGACGTTGTTCCAAGGACAAGGGGACGCAGCGAGGAAATGATAGAGGATTTTATGCTTGTGGCAAACGAGTGCGCCGCACGCTTTGGCTTTGATAAAAAGCTGCCGTTTGTATACCGTATCCATGAGGAGCCAAGTGAGGAAAAGACAGAGGGGTTCAAGCAGGCTTTGGTGCAGCTGAACATACAGTACAAAATAGGGCAGCATACCACCCCGGGTGACATTGCGGCGATATTAAAACAGGTGAAGGATACACCTTTGGCACCTATTGTTAACAGCATCGCTTTGAGAAGTATGTCAAAGGCAAAGTATTCTACCGAGCCAGTGGGGCATTTCGGTCTGGTGCTGGACGATTACGCTCACTTTACATCACCCATAAGGCGTTATCCCGACCTTGCCATACACCGCATAATGTCAGATTATCTGTCAGGGGAAAAGACAGAGGATATTGCCCGCAAATATTCAAAGTTCTCCTATGCCGCAGCAGACCAGGCGACAAAAACGGAAATAACTGCCATGGAGGTGGAGCGCAGCTGCGAGGACTGTTACAAGGCGGAGTATATGCTCGGCCATGTGAACGAGGAGTTTGACGGGATAATCACAGGTGTGACCGACTTCGGCGTTTTTGTGGGGCTTGAAAATACCTGCGAGGGACTTTTGCATATCGACCAGATGCAGGAGGGGCTGTATAAGTCCGACGAAATGATAAGCCTGAAAAATTACTCAACAGGTCAGACCTACACCCTTGGGGACAAAATAAGGGTGAAGGTCATGGGTTCAAATGTGAACAGCGGAAAGATAGATTTTACCCTTGCGGATGAATAAGTGCTTATATCTGCCCTTGCAGCTTTGCAGGGGCGGATTTTTGCGCTTATGTACTAGATCGGGAAGTGATTTGGGCAAAAAGTATATTTATCCTATGCGTTTTTATAGAAAGTGCTAAAAATCCGGATACCTCTTGTAATATTTATTGAAATATGTTACAATAGCATAAATATATCTGTATATATTTTCTTTTGGAATAAACAGGAATAAAGGAGAAGATAACTATGAATTACGGCTACTTTGACTTGGAGAATAAAGAGTATGTCATCACCCGACCGGATACCCCCGCTCCCTGGGCGAACTATCTGGGTTCACCTGAGTACGGTGCTATCGTTTCCAACAACGGTTATGGATACAGCTTTGTGAAAAGCGGTGCCAACGGACGTATTTCCAGATACCGCTTCAACTCGAATATCGGTCTGCCGGGCAGATTCGTTTATCTGCGTGACAGCGAATCGGGGGACTACTGGTCATGCACCTGGCAGCCGGTGGGCAAGAGCCTTGACGATTATAAGACCGAGTGTCACCACGGAACAGCTTACACCACCGTTAAGTCGGACTATTCCGGCATCAGCTCCCAGATCACCTACTATGTTCCTCTCAATAAGACCTATGAGGTGTGGAGAACAAAGGTGACCAATAATTCCGGCAGAGCAAGAAAGCTGTCCGCTTTCGGTTTTATCGAGTTCACTAATGAAAACAACTATGAACAGGATCAGGTCAATCTCCAGTACACCCTGTTTATAACAAGGACCTCGTTTGAGGGAAATATGATAGTTGAGCATATCAACGAATTTGATAACAGGGACGACAGAGGCTTCAACGGACAGGAAAGATTTTTCGGACTTGCCGGACAGAAGGTGAGCCATTATAACGGCAGCCTCGATGCATTCATAGGTCCGTACAGAGATTATGGAAATCCCGTTGCTGTGGAAAGAGGATATTGTGACGACGGCCTTAACTTTAACAGCAACTGCTGCGGTGCATTGCAGTCGGATATAGAGCTTGCCGACGGCGAGAGCGCAGAGCTTATCTATGTTCTGGGTCAGAAGGACCCTCAGGCAGCCCAGGCTGTAATGGAGCAGTATGAGAAAAAAGGCACAGTTGATGCAGAGCTTAAAGAGCTGGTGGATTACTGGCATTCAAAGCTGGACAACTTCAAGGTAAAGACACCTTCCGATGAGTTCAACAACATGGTAAATGTATGGAATGCATATCAGTGTTTTATTACATTTATCTGGTCAAGAGCAGCTTCGTTCATCTACTGCGGACTGAGAAACGGATACGGCTACCGTGATACCGTGCAGGATATTCAGGGCATAATCCATATCGATCCGGAGCTTGCTGCGGACAAGATAAGATTTATGATCTCCGCTCAGGTGGACAACGGCGGCGGACTGCCCCTTGTAAAGTTTGACCATAAGGCAGGCTTTGAGAACTGTCCGGATGAAAACGACCCCAACTCCGAGTATGCTTTGCAGACAGGTCACCCCTCTTACAGAGCAGACGATGCCCTCTGGCTTTTCCCCACGGTTACAAAGTACATCGGTGAAAGCGGAAACAAGGCTTTCCTTGACGAGGTCATCGTTTATGCTAACGGCGGAGAGGACACCGTTTACGACCATTTGAAAAATGCTATCAGATTTTCAATGGAAAGACTGGGTGCACACCATATGCCAGCAGGTCTGCACGCTGACTGGAACGACTGTCTGAGACTGGGTGCACAGGGCGAATCCACATTCGTCGCTTTCCAGCTGTTCTATGCTATGAACGTTATGAGAGATATCGCCAAGGACAGAGGCGACGATGAATATATCTCCTATCTTGACAAGGTGCAGGCTGAACTTTCAAAAGCTCTGGGCGACTGCTGGGACGAGGACAGATTTATCAGAGGTATCAGAGATAACGGCGTCGTTGTAGGTGCTAAAAAGGATCCCGAGGCAAATATGTGGCTCAACCCGCAGTCATGGTCTGTTATTTCCGGGTTTGCTTCAAAAGAGCAGGGAATCACGGCTATGGACAAGGTACACGAGATACTCAACACTCCTTACGGCATAAAGCTTATGGAGCCGCCTTACAAGGATCATTATTTTGACGGGGCACTGATGCATATTTTCAACCCGGATACCAAGGAAAACGGCGGTATCTTCTCACAGCCTCAGGGCTGGGCTATACTTGCCGAGTCACTTCTGGGCAGAGGCGACAGAGCATTTGAGTACTTTATGGAGTCCGCTCCGGCAAGCATGAACGACAAGGCTGAGATAAGAGTGATGGAGCCGTATGTTCACGGTCAGTTCACCGAGGCTACACGTTCGCCTTTCGCAGGAAGATCGCACGTCCATTGGCTCACAGGTACAGGTTCGACCGTTATGGTGGGCTGCGTTGAGGGTATATGCGGAATGAGGCCAAACGCAGACGGACTTGTTATCGACCCGTCTATACCTCACGAATGGGACGGTTTCAATATCGAAAAGAACTTCCGTGGAAAGCATATCAGCATTGATATAAAGAACCCACATCACGTTCAGAGCGGAGTCAAGGAAATGACTGTCAACGGCGAAAAGGTACAGGGCAATTTCCTCTCGGCAGACAAGCTTACGGACGTTACAAAGGTTGAGGTCATCCTGGGATGATATGAGGATCACACACAGGGCGCATTTTGGTGCGCCCTTTTTTTATCCTGATAAAAAAACCACCTGCTATGCAGGTGGAATGTATAAACTTTAGTAAGAGCATAATCTGTCCCGCACAATAGACAAAAACGCCTCCTTGAT
>ONMZ01000036.1 GCA_900319075.1 uncultured Eubacteriales bacterium | reverse complement strand
ACCGTTCCTGATTTTCATCAAGAACGGTATTTGCCGTATTTACGGCGTTTTATGAAGTGCGCCGGAAGGGACTCGAACCCCCGACCTACTGGTTCGTAGCCAGTTACTCTATCCAGCTGAGCTACCGGCGCATTTTCAACTTATATATTATACCACGGTTATCTGACAATGTCAAGCCCTTTTCGCTGTGTATTTGCGACGGGATCTTTTGGGGGCGGACAGGCGGACAGGCGGACAAACGGACAAGCGGACCGCCGCTGCGGAGGTTAATTCTCTTTGGGCTGGAAAAAGTTGCCTCGGATCTTCTGGGTCTTGACCTCATTTATAAAGGCTTGGTTATCCACATCTTTGACCGCTTTTATCACTTTTTTGGACTGGGCGGCAGAGACCACGGAATAGACCACGTTTCTTTCACAGTGTTCATAAGAGCCTTCGCCTTCAAGGATAGTTGCCCCGTGGGTGGTAAGCTCATATATTGCATTACAGACCTCGTTGGGCTTATTGGTAACGATAAAAAGGGTGCTTTGCCGGTACTTTTTGTAAAGAAGGTGCATCACTGCTGTGCTGGCATACTGGAAGATTATCGAATACAGCGCCTTGTCCCAGCCGAAGATCACTCCTGCGATGGACAGGATAACGGCATTAAAGCCAAGTATCAGGTTAAAAGAATCCATACCGCTTTTTTCGGAGAGAAAGACAGAGATAAAGTCCGTACCTCCGGAGGTGGCTCCTGCATTGAGGCAGATACAGATGGCTGCGCCGTTTATTATACCGCCAAAGACGGAGATAAGAAGTATATCCTCGGTTACAACATGGGCGGGGATAAGGTCGGTAAAGACGCTGCTGAGAAGTATCATCAGACATGAATACAGGGTAAAGTTCCTGCCGATGAAGCGAAAGCCGATATACACGGGAATGGCGTTAAGGGCTATGTTCACCACGCTGAAGGGAAGATCTATCCCGAAGGCTGACTTGAAAAGTCTGGTGAGCAGGATCGTAAGCCCCGATACGCCACCCGGATAGAGGCCGCCGGTGGTTACAAAGGTCTTATAGTTCACAGCCATTACAAGGGCGGCTATGGTCACTGCCGGAATGACGATATACGGCTTTTTCTGATTTTCTTTCACCCAAAAACACCTCCGTTTAAAGAGCCCTGTGATGATCTGCGGGCAATACTATCACAGGTTTTTAACAGTATATCACATATCCCCGGTGATTTCAAGCGCAAAAGGATCCACTTGACTGGGGGATCATCCACCGGCTCCGGGCAGACGATCACACACTATATAATTTGTGCTTATTCTCCCCTTTTTATGAGCCATGGGCGATTGACTTTTTTTGAAAGCTATTATATAATGTATACAGCGTATCCGGACAGAAAGGAGGGGTGCAAATTGAAGGAATTGCCGGACTGGGAAGAGTATGAAAGCGCCGAGCCACGGGACGATCAGGAAGATCTTATGCCCGGGGGCGGAAAAAACAGCCTTACAGCCTTTTACATCGTGGTCGCTGTTTTTGTGCTGGCTATGATCCTTATGGTTATCTTTATGGGCGTGGACAAGTCAGAGGACAAGACGGAGCCGGAGTCTTCCACAGAGGTTTCGGCAAAAACAGAAAGCACCCCGGAGCAGCCCCCCCCTTCATCATCACAGCAGGACAGCAGCCAGGAGGATCAATCGTACCCTGTAAAGGACAGATCCGAGCCGGAGCAGCTGGGCAAGCTGGGAGATCTTAAAGATGCAATAGAGGCTAAGTTTGAAAATTACCCGGGGGAATGGTCGGCTTACGTAAAGGATCTTCGCACAGGGGACTGGTTCTCTATCAACGACAAGCCTTTCTACCCGGCAAGCGTTATCAAGCTTTTTGCTATGGGTGCCTGCTATCAGCAGATACAGGAGGGAAAGATCGACGAGCAGACTTATTATCCCACAATCGTGAGCATGGCGGCTTACAGCAACAACAGCTCGTTCAACAAAATGGTCCGCACCATGGGGACCACTTACATCAACCGCTGGTGTTCATCAATGGGTTACAGCAAGACTTTCCAGTACCACGGGCTGGAGCCTTCGGACAACGCAGACGGGCTTACCACCTCGGACAAGCCAAACGCTACCTGCGCCAGCGATGTGGGACATATGCTGGAGGACATTTACAGGGGCACCTGTGTTTCCAAAGAGGCATCGGAAAAGATGTATGAGATACTTAAACAGCAGTACTACACCGAGAAGATACCCCACGGGATACCGTACAGTCCAAGCACGGTAATTGCCAACAAGACAGGGGACACCACCAATCAGTCCCACGATGCGGCTATCGTTTCCACACCCAACTCGGATTACATACTTGTGATACTCAGCGAGGAGGAAAACCGGGCAAGCAAGCACGGTATGTACTTTATTGAGCTGTCCTCTCTTACATACAGCTATTTCAGCGGTGCACAGGGCACTGTGCCGGTGTACTGAGCACGGACAGGAGATCGGGATATTACAGAAAGTTAAGGGCTTTGCGTTCATTCGCACAAGCCCTTTTTTATGCACCGTTTTTCCTTATTGACGAAACTGCGGTGTTGTGATATACTGTATACTGAATAAATATTTTGTTTTTTGATTTACAAAAAAAGGGGGGGAGAGATAATGAAAAGATCAATGAAGCTCCTGGTTTGTCTGCTTATGGCTGTATTATGTGCAGGTGCATTGGCAGGGTGCCGTTTTTCCAAGAGCGAGGTAAGGCTCAAAGGCGAGAGCAGTTTGAAAAAATACGCCAAGGAAAACTGTCCCGACTGCACTTTTATGCGCTTTGAAAAAGAAGAGGACAAGCACATCGCATACTTTGTCGATGATAAATGCGGCTTTGAGTTCTCCGTTTCCAGCGAGGTGACCACGGTACACTTTGACGGCGCAAAGGCAGGATACGATGAAAAGACGGTAAACGGCTGGGGATTGGCATACTACAACTTTGTGCTCGACATCGTAAAGGACGAGACTGACAGGATATGCAAAGAATATGATATGAGCTTTGAAAGAGAAAAATATGCGCCGACGTTGGTGCTTATAAGACTTAAAAGCGACAGGCCCTATGAGGGGCTGAAAGAGGGCTTGATCCAGCTGGGAGAGCTGATACGCAAGGCAGATGTATACGAAAAGTATACAGATTTTGATCTGCGGGTAGAGCCTGCATCAGGGAAAAGCGGGACATTCTTTGCTTTTTACCGCTTCAAAGACGGCAAGACGGGCGAGCGTGAGATGTGGCAGGCATACCGCTTTATGGACTTTGCCGAAAAGCAGCTGGGGGTTAAGTGCAGCTACGAGCGCACCCAGGAGATGGCTACCAAGGATATCCCCGGCATCACAAAGCTTAAAAATTACAGCGAAAAGACCGGCAGCATAAAGAAAAAGGTGTATTATTTCACCACCGAAAAGGGCGAAAAAAAGTTTATCGCCGACTACCAGGAATCGCTCCACACCTACTATATAGGTGATGGTGAGTAGATTATAAAACAACACTGTACAAAGCGAGGTGAGAGTCATGGAGATATTGCTGATAATACTGTTTGCGGTGATGGTGCTTTATTACCTTTACGGGACATATGTATCGGCTGCCGCTTTGCGCCGCAAGCACCTGAAAACGACTTTGCGCTGCGCTTGCCTTTTAAGGGTCATCTCTTTTCTGGTGGTGCTTTCCTCTGTGGGGCTTTATGTGGCTGTACACGCAAAAAAGGAGATCATAAGCTACTTGTACAAAAACGGAGTTATTATTGAAACAAGCTCATACGGGAGATTTGACACGGTATTTTTCCTTATGTTCATTGCGGCAATACTGCTTATAGTCGGCTCTATGGCTCTTGACAGCGCAGGAGCTTCGGCGGCAAGGACCCGTGGAAGGAACCTGCTGGTATCGTTTATAATGTGCGTTACGGTTTTTGTCATCGGGCTTATTATAATCGTTACAAATTATCAAAGCAAGCTTGGGGACAAATACGACCCTAAGTTTTACCGATACGACTCCGCCGACAAAAGCCGCAGCATAGTTATTTGCGAGCGCTCACGGGGCTCGGAGGGCTACGCCGACATCTTCCAGGTAAAGGATCAGCGGGCGGTGAAGATAGGCGAGCTCACCACACAGGATGGTCTGCGTAACGAGGGCAGATACAAGATGAAATGGTCCAAGGACAGTGTGGAGATAATTTATCTTTACAAAGGAACTCTTGGAAAGACAGCCAATTTTAAATTTGCGGTGCTCTGACCGCTTGTGCAGAGGGAGTAAAGATGAACGTTATTTTTGACATCGGAAAGGTGCTTATTGATTTTGACTTTGAGGGATTTGCCCGGCGGATCCTTGGGGATGAGGAGGTCTCGCAAAATGTCATAGACGCCATGTGGAACAGCGGCGACTGGAACGAGCTTGACCGTGGCGTTCTCTCGGACGAGGAGGTGCTGGGGCGGTTTATCGCCCATGCGCCCCGGTACGAAAGGGAGATAAGACTGGTATTTTCCAAAATAGCTCAGTGCCCCGGAAAGCGTGAGAGCACCATACCCATTATACAGACTCTTAAAGGGCTGGGGCACGGGGTATATTTTCTTTCAAACTATTTTTATTTTCTTTTGCACTCCGCACCGGAGGCATTGGATTTTACCGAATATATGGACGGGGGGATCTTCTCGTGTACGGTAAAGATCACAAAGCCGGACAAACGCATTTATCAGCTGCTGTGCGAAAGATACGGTCTTTTGCCATCAGAGTGTGTATTTATTGACGACACTCTGAAAAATGTTGAGGCAGCCCGGTCACTGGGAATGAGGGGGATACACTACACCGGACAGGACAAGGACACCCTTTTGAAACAGATACTGAATTAACACTTCTCTTTACGGCGGCAGATGGTATGCCGCCGTAACTTTTTATTACAATGCTACTAAACGTAACACAGATGTATAAAAAGATATGTTGACTTAACATTAAGGGCGTTGTATACTTAGTACAGAAAATCACAGGAGGGGTATATATGAGCGGCATTGATTTTTCAAGACTTAAAAGATACCGCACTCAAAACGGGCTGACCCAGGAGGAACTTGCGGAAAAGCTCGGGGTCTCAAGGCAGGCTGTGGCAAAGTGGGAACGGGGAGAATCTGTACCGGACATCGGCAGCTGCATGAAGCTTGCGGAGATATACGGAGTAACGGTGGATATACTTGTGCGAAGCTTTGGCAAGCAGGAACATACAGGCGACGGAAAGCATATCTTCGGACTTTCCCGTGTTAATTCAAAAGGACAGGTCACGCTGCCTGCAAGCTGCCGCAAAGTATTTGATATAAGACCCGGAGATACCATTCTTGTACTTGGGGACGAGAACAAGGGCGGCATCGCAATGGTGAAGATCGGCGGCTTTATGGACGATCTGGGAAAGCTTATCCGAAAAGATAAGGAGTGAGGAAAATGCTTGCAGTCAAAACAACAAAGCTTACAAAGAAATACAAGGATCTCACCGCTGTTGACTGCCTTGATCTTGAGGTGGAGCAGGGAGAGCTTTTTTCGCTGCTGGGTGTAAACGGCGCAGGCAAGACCACCACGGTCAGGATGCTTTGCTGTCTTGCAAAAGCTACATCGGGAGAGGCTTACGTTATGGGGAATAATTGCGACGAGGACAAAAAAGAGGTAAAGTCCATTGTGGGCATTTCTCCTCAGGACACCGCTGTGGCTCCACGTTTGACGGTAAGGGAAAACCTGATGTTCATGTGCCGTGTGTACGATTTTGACAAACAAAAGTGCATACAGCGCACCGACGAACTTATACAGACCTTTGGTATGCAAAAGGTGGCAGACAGCCTTGCAAAGACCCTTTCAGGAGGCTGGAAGAGAAAGCTGTCTATCGCTATGGCGCTCATAGGCGAGCCGCAGGTGCTTTTTCTTGATGAGCCGACTCTGGGGCTTGACGTACTTGCAAGGCGCGAGCTATGGCGTGAGATAGAGTCCCTCAAGGGGAAGATGACCATAATACTTACAACTCACTATATGGAGGAGGCAGAGCAGCTTTCCGACCGTATTGCAATAATGATCGGGGGCAGGATCGCTGCCATTGGCACCCTTTCGGAAATTGAGGAGCAGGCAGGAACAAAGGGACTTGAAAACGCCTTTGTTGCCATTGCGGAAAGGGACGTGGAGCAATGAACAGGGTATTTGCTTTTACAAGAAGAAACATCAAGGAGCTTTTGCGTGATCCTCTGGGGTATATCTTCTGCCTGGGGTTTCCGCTGGTGATGCTTATAATAATGACTTTGGTGGACCGGAGCATTCCAAAAGAGGCTGTGACGATCTTTCACATTGAAAACCTTGCTCCGGGCATTGCGGTCTTCGGGCAGATGTTCGTTATGCTCTTCTCGGCGCTCAACGTTTCCACCGACCGCAGCGGCACGTTCCTTATGCGTCTTTATGCCACCCCTATGACTGCGGCGGATCTTACGGCGGGGTACATTATCCCCATGCTCATAATCGCACTTATACAGGAAGCTATCACATTTACGGCGGCGTTTATCATCTCCGTAATTATCGGAAACACTCTGAACCTTGGCGCAATGTTTATATGTATGCTTACCCTTATACCCTCGGCTCTGATGTTTATAGGGATAGGGCTGATATTCGGGGTGCTTTTCAGCGAAAAGTCCGCTCCGGGGCTTTGTTCGGTAATTATTTCACTTGGCTCTTTCTTCGGGGGCATATGGTTCGACGCAGAAAACACAGGCGGTGTGATGCTGAAAATAAGCAAGTGCACCCCGTTTTACTACTGTACAAAGTCCGCAAGGGGAGCTATGGCACTTGATCTTTCATGGAAGGAATACTTTTTGCCGTTTATCATAGTTATCGCCTGTGCAGTGGTGGTAATCTCTTTGGGGTGTTTTTCATTCTCAAAGAAAATGCGTGCAGACCTGGGATAAAAAAGATACAGTTCGGGCAGGAGCTTAAAATAGCTCTTGCCCGTTTTCCTGTGATTTGTATTTGACATAGTGTCGAAAAAGTGGTATAATTGTCTCATAATTACATTTTATTGAAAAAGGGTGATACGATGAAAAAGCTGTTAGTTATTTGTCTGCTCTGTGCAGCCGCTGTTCTTACAGCCTGCGGCTCAACAGAAACAGAGGATAACGAAACGGTCGAGGTCGTTACAACTACCTCGGAAACTACCACAACGACTACCTATGCAACTACGACCACAAAGTCAACAACCACCAAAGCAACCACAACGACTAAAAAAGCCACTACCACCACCGAGAAGCTGGCTCCCCCTCCCGGAAACGATCCGAACAAGGGATACGGTCAGGCTTTTGAGCTCAACGGCGGCGCAGTCACCACAAGGGCGACTACACGCTCTACCACCAGGGCGACCACAAAGGCTGCCACAAAAGCTCCGGACATTGAGCTGAAGCCAAGCGTAAGGATAGATCAGATGTTCTCAGGGCTGAGAGACCGGGCAGCTGAGGCGGCTGAGGCGGCAAGGATCGCACAGCAGCAGGCACAGCAGGCACAGCAAGCTCAGCAGGACAGCAGCAGCTCATCCGACGAGAGCAAGACGGACGACAGCAGCTCCGGTCAGGGCAAGGACGAGGACGACAAGGGACAGGACAGCAGCTCATCGGCAGAGCCTGCTCCACAGCCCACACCGCCCGCTCCGCAGCCGGAGAAAGCTTATCCCAAAGAGTACGTTGCCACAAACTTTGCAGACTTCAAGGGATATATGTCCTACCACTACCAAAAGGCGGTAGTTGACAAATACATTGCAATGTACCCGGAGAGCTTCTTTAAGTCAAAGGTGCTTGCCCTCAACACTGTTGCTCAGGCGGCAGGAAGGACTTGCGAGCTGACATTCAAAAAGGCTGCTTGCCCTCCGGGCGGAAAGGTTACCACCATCGACATGGACAGGAACGAACTTCCAAACGCAGAGAAGGTAAGCTCGACCAACCTTATACAGGCTGCATTTGACAGGTCCCAGTATCAGCAGTATGCAAGCGGGGGGATCAAATGGCGCTTTACGTTTAAAAAATACTACAAGTACCCTCTGGCAGCGGCAAAGCTGGATCAGGTAGGCTGGGATCTTAAAAAGGCTTTCCAGGCATCATGTATCAAGTATTACAGAGATATGCCAAAGGATGCTGACCACACCACAGAATGGTACGCAAACTATGCATTCACAAACAACAAGGGCAACTGTTACGCTATGGCGGCAATGTTCTGCGAGATGGCAAGGACCCTTGGATACAAGTGCGAACAGATCTCCGGAAAGGTACCGCTTATGAGAGGCGGCTACGGCCCTCACTCCTGGGTGGAGATAACCGTGGGAGGCAAGGTATATGTTTGCGACCCGGATTTCCAGGCGGAAACAGGGCTTAACGGATACCTTATCAATTACGGACAGAAATGGACATGGAGATACGAAAAGATCACGGTAATGAAGTAAAGAACTAAGGAAAGGGAATGTTTGGATTGAAAAGACTGATTATCGCAGCTGCATTTGCAGCGCTGCTGCTTACAGGCTGTTCGGCAGACAGCTCAAGCTCAAAGGCGGAGAGCTCGTCGGCAACGGACAGCTCATCTCAGACGGAAACTACTGCGACCTCCTCTGAGGTCACCACGACCACCACAACGACTGCTGCCTCATCAGAGGAGACGACCACCACTACCACGCAGGAGACTGCCACGCAGCAGACAACTACCACCGCCAAAGCCACACAGACCACATCAAAGCCTGTGATGAAACAGACGGAGAAAAAGACTGAAGCGACCACCACAACAGCTGCAACAACCACCGAGACCACGGCAGACCCCAACGAGGGCTGCATCGGCGGCGGAGGACTTTTTAATTGAAACAACGGATAATCTATTTCAGCAGGATAAAAGCCCTGGCTTGTATCGGGGTGGTATTTCTCCACACCTTTTATGCAGCGGCGGCTTTTGCAAAGACCAAAGGCGAGATGGCTGCCATGCTCACGGTAAGGAACCTTATGATGTGGGCTGTTCCGTGTTTTGTTATGGTGAGCGGTGCTTTGCTTCTTGACGGGGAAAGAGAGATAAGCTACAAAAAGCTGTTTGGCAGGCTTATTTTGCGAATGGCAGCGGCTCTTGTGATCTTTTCGGTGCTGTTTTCCTGTTTTGACAGTTTGCTTATAACCAAAGATTTCGGGCTTAAAACCTTTACACGGGGCTTTAAGCAGATCATCTACGGGGGCGGCTGGAGGCATATGTGGTATCTTTACCTTATGATAGCCATTTATCTCCTTTTGCCGGCTTACAAGCTTATAACAAAGGCTGCAAAGCCAAGGGACATTATTTACATCCTTGCGGTGTACACAGTTTTCCTGTCTGTACTGCCGACCATTGAGGGGCTGACGGGGAAAGACCTTGCATTTTACATCTGCACAGCCAGCGTATACCCCTTATACCTGTTTCTGGGGTATGCGATACACAACGGGATCATCAGGCTCAATGTGCCCCTTTGCGTGATCCTTACCCTTGCGGGCGCAGCGGCAGTGACCGGGCTTAGCATCTGGTCGGCAGGCGGAAACAGTGCTCCCAAAGTAAACGCATTGCTGGGCAACTATTCATTCATTGTTACAGTGCTGTTTTCGGCAGGTGTATTCGGACTTGTGAAGCTGACGGAAAACAAGCCTGTGAAGATCATCGACATGATAGCCGCCGAGCTTGAAAAGTGCTCGTTCGGCATTTATCTTATCCACATGGCGGGGCTGAAGCTCATCTTTGTGGTATGGAAGGTGGATCCTTTCGCAAGCGGCGGAGCACTTACCGTAACAGGTATTTCCATAGGGGTACTTATAGCATCATACATCATTGTACGGCTTTTAAAGTTTATACCTTATGTGAATAGGATCATATAAAATAAAAAAGGTCTGCATAGTTCTTAAACGACTATGCAGACTATTTTATTGCTCTTTTTTCATCGCTCAGCTCGGTAATATAATCAAGACTGACATTATAATACTTAGCAAGGGTAATGGCTTTATACAGGGGGATCTCTCGTATCCCCTTTTCATACTCGCTGTATACCTGCCGGGAGTTCTTTTTATTCCACAACTGTGATTATATCTTTCAATACATAATGGAAAGTAGGTGCGGAGGACTTTTCATTTTCCACATACTCCTTATTCAGGTCGTAGGTATCATTGGGATCGTTGGGGTCAACTCCTGTATAATCCCCTTTGAAAACGTGTATCTTTCCCTTTTCAAAGTCCTTTATTGTATCACTTGCAAGCTTTTTGATATCTTCGGAGGCAAGGGCTGAGTTTATTTCCAGAAGCTTTACCCAGCCTTCTTTGAATCCGCCGCTTACATCTCTTCCGTTTTTCCTTCCGTCTGCGTTATTCTCAATATCACGGTCGTTTATCACCGCTTCAATGGCGGCTGACATATACGGCTCCCAGTCTATGCGGCAGCTGGTAAGGGCGCTTCGGGGGGCAACGTTCATCATGTCCTGGTTGTATCCCACGTGGTACACAGGATAGCTCTTGCCGGCATTCTCACAGGCTATTGCAGAGCCTATGGTATTTGAGTGGTGGGATATTATCACACAGCCCTCGTCTATAAGCTGCTGTGCAACATTTTTTTCAAGGGCGTAATTTGTCCAGGTATTTATATACTTTACCTTCATCTGTGCACTTTCGCACTGTGAGCGCACGCCCATAATAAAGGCTGTATATCCGGAGATGACCTCCGCCACAGGGTAGGCTGCAACAAAGCCCACAAGCGCCTGTTCTTTTGTGATAACGCCTTTATCTATCATTTCTTTAAGCTTTGCCCCGGCAACTACTCCGCTAACGTATCTTGCCTGGTAGATCTCCCCCATGAAGTTATGGTAATTCTTCAGCTGGGGCTGTGAATTTGCATTATTGCAGGTCGCCTCACAAAACTGCACATCAGGGTACTTTTCCGCCATTTTCTTGGCAGTTTCGCCGTAGCCGTAGGAGTTGGTAAAGATGATCGCACACCCGTCGTCTACCATTTGTGTTATCACTTCTTCGGTATCTTCATAGGGCACGTTATACTTTTCCACAGTTTCCACCTTTTCTGCGTAGGTGGTTTCTATCTGGTTTACGGCTTTTATAAAGTTGGCGGTATAGGGGGTGCTGGCATCGCCGTCAAAGATAAAGCCGGCTTTGATATTTTTATCCTTCCTGCTGTGCGCCTGCTGATATCTGTACACCCCGTAAAAGATCGTTATGGACATCACCGCAGCAACGAGGGCGGCAAGTATATTTTTTATTCCCTTTGTCATTGCTGCTCCTCCTCATCTTTTTGGTGTTCGCCCTTATAGAGAGCGTCGATATCTATTTTCTTGTCGTCGATAAGCTTCAGGAAAATATCAAGCAGCTGGGGGTCGAACTGGGTTCCTCTGCCCTTATGCAGCTCTCCCATTACATAGTCAAAATCCTGACGCTTACGGTAGACTCTGTTTGCGGACATGGCATCAAAGGCATCGGCAATGGCGATTATCCTTCCGTACAGAGGTATCTCCTCACCCTTCAGACCGTCGGGATAGCCTCTTCCGTCATATCGCTCGTGGTGGAATCTTGCGCCTTCCACGACGTGGTCGATAAGGGTAAAGTCTTTGAGTATTTCCGCTCCTCTTGTAACGTGGGTCTTCATTATGGCGTACTCCTCATCGGTGAGCCTTGCAGGCTTATTGAGCACCGAATCGGGTATACCTATCTTACCGATATCGTGCAGCAGTGCTGCCTTTCGCAGATTTTCGACTTCGTCGTCTGTGAAGCCGTACTCATGGGCTATCATTGCGGAATACTCCGACACCCTCTGGGAATGCTTACTTGTACGAAGGTCCTTTGCGTCGACTGTTTTTGCGATGGCAAGGATCGTTTCGTTGCCCATCTGGACTTGCTGCAGTGCCATAGAGAGCTTTGTCTGCTGCAATTCGAGCGTTCTTTGTATCCTTGTCCGTGTGATGAACCAGGTGAGCCAGCCCACAAACACGCCTGCTACGCCGATCACATAGATCATGAACCAGCCGTTGTCATAGATTGCTTTTTCCTTATGGAACCGGTACTGACTTTCCTCGATTATATTTCCCCCGTCGTCTCTTATTGCCAGGTGGAAGGTATAGCTGCCCGGGTCGAGGTTTGTGTACTGTACCGAGATCAGCTCGCTGCGGCGGACGTTAGTCCAGTCCTTTTCAAAACCTTCAAGGTAATAGGAGACCATTGGGTCGTCGTGGGTATAGTTTATTATCTCGGGGAAAAATTCCACCTTATGCACATCACGGTCGATGGCAAGGTCGGTATCACGGTCGATGCTGCTGATCTTATCGTCCAGCCGCATTTCGGTGAGCATTATCCTGAAGGACTTTTGTCTGAGAAGATAATTGTCAAGGTTCATTACAAAAACTCCACGGTCGGAGGAAAGGTAGACATTGCGGTTTTTGTCGGTGGAATTCCAGGAGTTTGCAGTCAAAGATCCCACAAGTCCGGAGCGTGAGTCGAGAATGGTAAACTCAGGGTCTTTTCCTTCAAGGAGTTCTTTTTTATCTACCACATATATACCTGCGCTTCCGGTCACCAGCAGATCTCCGCTATTATCTATCATAACGTCGTAGTTATTGGAATAGGGGAAGGCTTTGACCGCAGATACCTTGCCGTCCTGGGACAGGGTACAGATGCTGTTGGAGGTAACGATATAGATCATATTATCCTCGGGGTCCTGGACCATACGCAGGATGACCTCGGAGGTAAGCCCGTCTTCACGGGTGATATGACCCTGGGCTTTGCCGTTTTTAATAACAGCTATACCGTTTCCGTCGGTACCTGCATAAAGCGTTCCGTCGGAAGTTTGCAAAAAGCAAAGTGCCTGTGCAAGTCCGAAGTTATCGTCATAGGCTATTTTTGAGTTTATTTTACCATCTTTGATAAAGAAGATACCGTCAGAGGCGCTGACAGCTACGGTGCCGTCGTCAAGCTCAAGAGTGGTCCTTATCCAGTCGCCTATTTCAGGGAATTTCTCGGTATAGTTGGTTATGGTGCCTTGTCTGTCCACCACGGCAAGTCCTTTGCCGAAGGTGCTTATCCAGACATTATTATTTTTGTCCTTTCTCACGCAGCGTATCCTTACGCCTTTATAATGGTCGGTAAGTCCGTTGCTTACACGCTTGCGGGTCTTCAGGTTTATCATTATAAGTCCGTTGTCTGCGCCCACATAGAGCAGATCGCCGTCGATGGCTGTGGTATTAACAACGCTTGGCTGTATACCGCAGTCGGCAAAAAGGTCGGTAAAGGATGACCCTGACAGGCGCAAAAGCCCAAGTCTCAGGGAAGCAAACCACAAGTTGCCCTGGTAGTCCACCATCATATTTTTTACGGACTGGTCAAAATCTCCCGATTCCTGCTTGGTGAAGTTACCCTTTTCGTCCACATATCCGATGCCGTTATCAGCACAGATCCAGGTACGCCGGTCGATCTCCGGGTAGACGCCGTTTATTCTTACGATATCCTTACAAGTATATGTTTTTTCCACCACGGCTTTACCCGAATCTATTTTTATCACAAGTATCCTGCCGTCTGCTGTGCCGGCATAAAGAGAGCCGTCCGAGGCAAAGTTACAGCTTGCAAGTTCAGAGCCAAGGGTGCCGTTTTCGTACCTTGCGACCACCTGGTTATCTTTCATTATGAACAGTCCGCCCTCGCTGCTTACTGCTGCCACGTAGCCGGTGGTATCTGCGCTTATGCTGTTTACATAGCCCACGTCCGGGATCTCTTTTTTCACGGAGATACCCATTTTAAGCTCGATTGAGACCACTCCGCTGGCGGTGCCCACATAATACTCGCCGCTTGCGCTTTGGACTATGGAACGGATAGAGTTTGAGGGAAGCCCGTTTTCCTGCTTTATAACGTTGGTCACCTTTTCGTCTATAACGATGACCACGCCGTTATCGTTGGTGCCTACCCAAAGTCTTCCTTCACCGTCAACATAAAGATAGTTTACGTTCTTTATCTCCTCAAATTCAAGCATATGCTTGAACTCGGTGCCGTTATATCTGTAAAGTCCGGCATATGTACCGATCCACATAACGCCGTCGTTTGTCTGCGCCACGGCATTTGCATGGCCGCAGGCAAGACCGTTTGTGCCGTTGAACACCGTCTGGATATAGGAATAGCTGTTTGTTTCCTCGTCACTTGTCTGTTGTGCCTGAGCTGCATGGACCTGTATGCCCACGGGAGCGACAAACACGCTTACCAGCAAGGCAATAACAGATGCGGCGGCAACAGATGCTCTTGCGGCATCTTTATCCCTTCCTTTTGTGCGTATCCTGCGGACAAGTTTCACTATCAGGTACATACACATCGCTGCAAGGAGCTTATCGGGAAATTCAAGATAAAGCTCTCCCACAAAGGAGGAAAGGTACTTATTCCAGCCGCTTTCCATAAACATATCCTTTACGCCGTTGCCCCATATATTGCCGGTATTTCCGTCGGCGATGATAAGGTTTATCACGGTGGATATGACCACGGCTCCTATACTTGTAAAGCCGGCAACGGTCATGGTATGGAACAAGGTGTCAAAGTACCGCCTGCGTGCCATAAGACCCACCGCTACGCCTATAAATATGCTTACGATGGAATACGCAAACACAGAATGTGTCCACAGCCCTATTATGATATTGGCGGACACTCCGACTATTGCTCCGGGAACAGGTCCCAGGGTGTATGCGCTGAAAAACGTTCCGAATGTATCCAACCAGCCCGGCAGCTGGTATTCTGTTGCCAGCTCACGTCCGATACAGTTGACTATAATGCACACTAAAGCCACTATCACGGCGTGTATAAACTGTCTTTTCGAGCCTTTCTTCTCCACAAAATGTCCCCCTTGCCGATATTGGTAATATCCTATCCCAAGCCCCTTGCTTTGGGGCTGCATATACTTAGTCATATTATATCATATATTTTGATGTTTTTCAACCTTTCGGGCGTTTTTTTCAGTCCCGGGGCACAAAAAAGCAGGGACCGCCTGTAATTGTAGGCGGTCCCCGGTCATTTCAGTTGTTTATTCTTTTTGTGAAAGCGCAATTGCTGCTTGCGGGGATGTCTTATCTGAACTCCTCGGGGCTTTTATCAAAGTAGTCGGGGTACTCCGGCTCGCTTTTCATATTGGTTATGCTGTGTGTGAGCAGGTAAAAGACCACATAGGCTGCTGCTATTATCCCAAGGGTCACAGACGCCGTATCGTGGACTGCCACTGCGGCTATGACCATGATACCTGCAAGGACGATATAAAACTCAGGGGCTTTTTTATACGCTGCCAGCGCCACACCCACTATGGACAGGGGCATGAACGACAGGCTTACCCACAAGGGCAGGGCAAAATATTTCAGCTCCTTATTTGACCTGTACAGCACGGATATAAAGATCAGCGCAATACTGATTATCTCGGCAAAGACGGATATTCCCGCAAAATCCATTTTCAGCGTTCTCATTTTTGCTCTGCGTGATGCCATTTTGTAGTTATACGCCTGCCGCCTTGACTCACGTCTTATATCTTCCTCGTTTTGCAGCTTCTTTTGTCTGAGCTGCTGTCTTTCCCGCTTTTCACGCTGCTGCACAAACTCCTTGTTTATCTCACGGTACTGCTCTTTTGTCAGCACCTTTGCCCACAATCCGTTTTCAAGGTCGGTAAAGCCGGCTTTTACAAGAGCCTGTTCGTTCTCTCCGTCAAGCTCGGTGTCATATATAAGCGCTTTTACCCACTCGCCGTTAATGCGTGGTTCACCTGTGCGGCACTTTACGCCGTTATATATACCCTCCAAGTTGCGTTCTCCTTATTCCTTATTTTTCCCATCTGCGCTTGCTTTGGCAAGAGCCATCATCAGATCGGCTCCTGCGTCCCTGCCGGAGTCGGCTTTTTTCTTTGCCATCACTATCTCCGCAAAGGAGCCTCTTTTCATAAACGGGATCCCGTCGGAGGAAACAGCATTGCTTTCACGATCTCTTTTCATCGACTGAGAGATCATCATGACCCTTGCGAGCTGCTGTCTTTTCATATCCTCCAAGCGCTGCTGTGCAAGGTACTCGTCGCACAGCTTCAGGCACTCCCCCATGGTGGCTGCCTGGTACGTTTCAAAGACATGGATCATATACTCCAGGGTCTTTATTTCTCTGTACCCGTCGGGTATTACGCTTATATCAAAGCTTTTCTCGAACTTCTCCAGCTCATCCCCTGCTTTTACAAACTCCTTTTGGGTCATATCCAGCCGCTTGGCAGACTGGTCGATAAGCTGTTTTTTATCCCTGCCCTTTTTGAACTGCACAACAAACACCGGCAGCGACGCAAGCAGGATAAGCAGGCTCACCACCCGCAGTCCCACAGAACGGGTGTCAAACAAAAACACTGCAACGGACAGCACAAAAGCCGCTGCGAACACTATATACGGGTGCTTTTCAAGCAGTGTAAGCTCTGACAGGGAGTTTTCCGAGCACAGCTTCAGCCGCTGTTTTGCACGGTCACGTTTCTTTTGGAGATTGTGGAGGGTCAGTGTATCGTCGTAGTATTTTTTTACCGTTTTCAGCTGTTTTCTTGCGCTGACCTTATCATGCTCGTTTCGGTCAAGCTCTCTTTCAACTCTTGCTCCGCAGTAACTGCAAGTTATCATAAACTGGTCCTCGGCAAAATGCAGGTCCGCTCCGCAGCTGGGACACTGATACTCCTTTACATCTGCGCTCACACTCTCACCCCTTTTCCAATCTGTTTCATCCTACTCATGATAACACATACTCCCGGCTTTTGCAAGGGGTGCAGGTGTCACAGGTGAAAAATTACGCTTAACAGGCATATCTGCCCCTTGCCGGAGTTGACAAACCTTTTTGGGGATGTTAAAATATTGATGTGAAAATATAAAAAGGACTGATATTTATGCAAACTTATACACTCAAAGTCGCAGGGCTTGAAAGAGATCTGCCGATCATGCCGGTAAACGAAAGTCTGAGCATTGCCGCTTTCGTTATGTTCTCAGATGTGGAGCTTACGGTTGCTTGTGCAAGGGAGCTGCTTAAAAAGGTGGGGGATTTTGACGTTATCCTTACCGCCGAGTCAAAGGGCATACCCCTTGCATTTGAGCTTGCAAGGCAAAGCGGCAAAAACTATGTTGTGGGCAGAAAGAGCGTAAAGCTCTATATGTCTGACCCTATTTCCGTGAGCGTAAAATCCATCACCACCATGGGGGTACAGACCCTTTACCTTTCAAAGGAGGACGCCGAAAGGATAAAGGGCAAGAGAGTTCTTATTGCCGACGACGTTATCAGCACCGGCGAATCACTCACTGCACTTGAAAAGCTTTGCCAGGAAGCAGGGGGCACTATCGCCTGCAGATCGGCTGTGCTTGCAGAAGGCGAGGCTGCAGACAGAGAGGACATCGTGTTCCTTGAAAAGCTGCCGCTGTTCCCGCAGTAATAATAGAAAAGGAGTTGTTTTTATGGACATCATTGGTATGTGGAAGATCGCAGAAGTCAACGTAATGGACGAAAACTTCAAACAGACTTGGAAAACAGTCCAGCAGGTGGCTGAGGACGACAGCATACACCCTATGCAGAAAACAATGGCGCAGGGCGTTTATCTGTTTGAAGATGACGGCACATTCAAACAGCTGATGCCAAAGGCTATAGTCGGCGATGATGGCGAGCCTTATGACGACAAATTCGTTATCGGTCACGTCGGCAAATGGAAAGAGGAGGACGGCAAGATCTTCACCGAGGGCGACGACGGCTGGCAGGAGGCTGTACCCACAGATAACGGATTTGAAATATTCTCCTTTTTCAGGATAGTAAAGGCATAAATCAGTATTTGTGCACTATGTCAGAGAGTGTGTCCGAAGGGGTTATAGGTGGGCATAAAACCGTAAACGGTTTTGGAAAGCCCCCTAAACAAGAGCTATTCAATCCGCCTTTTTGCAGGCGGCTTGAGGAAAAAGAGTTTTGCGCTTTTCAAAGGGGCACGCCCTCTCTTGCAGGGCGTCCCCTCTTTCAAAACAGTCCACCGGACTGTTTTGAAATTCACCCCTT
>ONMZ01000023.1 GCA_900319075.1 uncultured Eubacteriales bacterium | reverse complement strand
TTTTCGTCTTCTGCTTGACTCTTCTTACTTTAATTACTCAAAGTATTTCCAAGGGTTTCGTTTCGTTTATTGTTCAATTTTCAAGATACTGCTGCACCTCTCCGAACGGCTTTTTCCTTACCCCCTTCGTGAGAGTGCTTGTATATTATATCACGCTAATTCTAGTTTGTCAACAACTTTTTTGCGGTTTTTCCATTTTCGTCATAATGCACAATTTCCACATTATCTCTTACGCTGCTTTTACCATTATCGACAGTCCGCAGTTATGATCAGATTTTCAAGGACAAAAAATCACAAAAGAGAATAATCCGGCGGAAATTGCAAAAGTTATTGTTACAGGCAATTTCAAAGCTCCTATGGATCGGGGGCTGACACTTGCAAGGGAGGAACGAATATGAAGATATATAAGGGAAAATATCTGATATGCGCCATCGCCACGGCGATACTTACCATAATAATATGTTTATGCGTATATTTTACGGACAGCAAGAGCGTTGCAGCCATATCCCAGGTAGGCTCCAGGGGGAACGAGGTCAGAGCTATCCAGGAAAAGCTGAAGGAGCGTGGACTTTTCAAGGAAGATGTGACCGGATACTACGGTGAAGTCACGAGAAAGGCTGTTATCGCATTTCAAAAGCAGCAGGGCATAAAGCAGACGGGCGTTGCAGGTCCTTTGACGCTGAAAGCGCTGGGCATAAGCGTGGGGAGCGTTCCTGCTGCCACGTCATCCAACGTAGCACTTCTTGCCAGGATAATCTCTGCCGAAGCAAGGGGTGAGCCATACGTGGGGCAGGTAGCTGTGGGGGCGGTGATACTGAACAGGATCGAGCACCCCTCTTTCCCCGACACACTTTCCGGAGTAATATTTCAAAAGGGTGCATTCACGGCGGTGACAGACGGACAGTTTGACCAGCCCGTGGCGGAGTCGGCATACCGTGCGGCAAAGGATGCACTTAACGGCTGGGATCCGACAGGCGGATGCATATACTATTATAATCCGGCGAAGACATCCAACAAATTTATTCACTCACGCCCGGTAGTTACCGTTATCGGCAGTCACAGGTTCTGCACGTGAGCAGCAAACACCGCCCTTGCGTGTATAGATTTTCGGCAATCGGGAGCCATGCCTCCCGATCACCGAAAATATGTAGAAGTTCAAGAGGAGAGTTTGAGGAAAACTTTTCCCAAGAGAATATCCCCAACTGCTATACAAGGATAATGCGCCAAATCGTGCATATTAAAAAGGTTTGGGGTCAAGCCCTTTCCTAAAAGAGGGATACACTATCCTGCGGATAGCGTGTGGTCGAGGGCGGCGCCCTGCAAGAGAGGGCGTGCCCCTTTGAAAAGCTCAAAACTATTTTTCCTCAAGCCATTATGGCTTGAGGATCGGATGTTGAACCTATTGCTATAAATACAATGCCCCAAAGCACATCAAAGAGCTTCGGGGCAGGTTTTTTCATATCAGCACATAAGGCCGCAGACAAGATTTGCAAACTCAACAGGGTCGTCTATACTCATTCCCTCGATAAGCAAAGCCTGGTCGTAAAGCAGCTTTGTATACTGGGTAAGCTTATCCTTGTCGCTTTCAAAAAGCTCTTTGAGCTTTGCAAAGATAGGATGCTCGGGGTTGATTTCAAGCGCCTTTTCCGCTTTTACCTTTTCGCCGTTATTCTGAGGCATGGCATTGAGGACCTTTTCCATTTCGATGGATATAGGTCCGCCCTCAGAGGACAGACATACAGGGTGAGTTTTCAGCTTCTTGGACAATCTTACGGTCTTGACCTTATCGGAGATCGCCTGCTGCATAAAGGCGAACATATCCTTATTCTCCTCATCCAGCTTTTTAGCTTGTTCCTTTTCCTCCTCGGTATCAAGGTCAAGGTCGGCATCGGAGATAGACTTGAACTGTTTATCTTTATATCTCATAAGGACTTTAAGGGCAAATTCGTCTATATCCTGGGTACAATAAAGCACCTCATAGCCTTTTTCCTTTACTTTTTCAAGCTGGGGCAGCATCTCGATGCGCTCCTTGCTCTCGCCGCAGGCATAATAGATATCCTTCTGGTCTTCTTTCATCCTTTCTACATACTCGTCAAGGGTAACGTTCTTGCCCTCAAAGGAAGAGGGGAACATAAGCAGATCCTGGAGCATCTCATTTGCTGCGCCATAGGACTGGTAGATGCCGAACTTAAACTGCAAGCCGAAGACCTTATAGAATTTTTCGTACTTCTCACGGTCGTTCTTCATAAGCCTTTTAAGCTCGTTCTTTATTGCTTTTTCAAGATTCTTTTCGATTATTTTCAGCTGTCTGTCATGCTGGAGCAGCTCACGGGAAATATTAAGGGACAGATCCTCACTATCCACAATACCCTTTACAAAGCTGAAATAGTCAGGCAGCAGATCGGCGCACTTATCCATTATCATTACGCCGCTGGAATAAAGCTGGAGTCCTTTTTCATAATCCTTTGAATAGTAGTCAAAGGGGGCTCTTGACGGGATATACAGCAAGGCATCATAGGTCGCAAGGCCTTCTGCTTTGGAGTGGATATGGGTTATCGGCGGCTCGTAGTCATAGAACTTTTCAACGTAAAAATTATTATAGTCCTCTTCTTTAAGCTCGTTTTTGTTCTTTTTCCAGATCGGGGTCATGGAGTTAAGAGTCTCGATCGCCTTATGCACCTCGGGCTCTTCTTTATCGTCGTGATAATGGGTATGCTCCATTTCCATTCTAATTGGGAATCTGATATAGTCGGAATACTTTTTCACCAGCGACTGGATCTGCATAGGGTCAATAAAGCGTGAATACTTTTCGTCGTCGGTATCATCTTTAAGATACAGGGTGATGGTGGTACCCACGGTCTGCTTTTCGCAAGGCTCTATGGTATAGCCGTCAACGCCGTTTGACTTCCACAAAAATCCCTTATCGCTGCCATAGGCTTTTGTTTCAACGGTGACCTCCTTAGCCACCATAAAGGTTGAATAAAAGCCCACGCCGAACTGGCCGATTATATCAACGTCATCTCCAAGGTCGTTTTCTTTCTTGAAGGCAAAGGAACCTGAATTTGCGATAGTTCCCAGATTATTCTCCAGTTCCTCCTCGGTCATGCCGATACCGTTATCGGATACGGTAAGTGTACGCTTGTCCTTATCCACGGCAAGGTCAATGGCAAAATCAGATTTGTTCATTCCCACAGAGGTGTCGGTGAGAGATTTGAAATAAAGCTTGTCTATGGCGTCGCTGGCGTTGGAGATAAGCTCACGGAGAAATATCTCCTTATGGGTATAGATGGAGTTTATCATCATATCCAGCAGTCGTTTTGACTCAGCCTTGAACTGTTTGGTTTCCATTACGGATCATACCTTTCTTTTTTATATTTATCCCATTGGCGGATATTTTACCGAAATTAGCACTCTCGCTCTTTGAGTGCTAAGACTATTATAATACCTGTTTTGTGAAAATCAAGGCATAAAGATAAACCTTAATGTTTTATTTACATTTATTTAATATTTAAAAAACAGCACTCTCCCCTTATATCCACTTGCATTTTACAGGCAAGGTATGTTATAATCATAAATAGTTTAAATTCTTTATGGCAGGTGAAAACGGTGGAGATCATCCAGACCACGGCAAACGGAAATAACAGGCGCATCGGCAGAGACTGCACGGTGCTGGGCTTTCTTTTGCTGCTGTACCATTTTACGGCAAAGCTTATGGGCTATGTTTTTTACTATGCAAGCTATGCGGTTTTGTCAAAAAAATTCACCCTCAGCTGGGAGACGATAAAGCAGTATTTTTCAGACAACTATGAAACATACAGCTCGACCTCGTTCCAGATGACGGCAAACATTTCCGTCACCCTTGCAACTATCCTTATCACCCTTTTGACCGCTGCTCTTTTGTTCAAGGTCAATGTGCTGAGCCTTGTGAAGCCAAGCAGCGAAAACGCAAAGACCGGTGTGAAATGGCTGCCCCCATGCTTTGTATTCAACATGGTGTCCTCCACAATAATCGCTTATGTTACCAGCGTTCTCAACAGCGTGGGAGTCAGCGTCCCCACTTCGGATTTTTCAATACACAAGCCCTCGGTGGCAGCTGTAATGATACAGATACTTTACGTGGTGATACTTGCGCCGCTTTTTGAAGAGATCATTTTCAGGGGACTTATAATCAAGATGCTCTCCCCACACAGCAAGACAGCGGCGGTACTTGTTTCCGCTCTTGCTTTCGGACTTATGCACGGCAATATCCCACAGGCGGCTTCTGCATTCGCCACAGGTCTTATATACGCCATAATCGCATTGAAGTGCGGTTCTATCGTTCCTACGATGATAATCCACGGGCTCAACAACCTTATCGTCAACTCTCCCGAGCTGCTTGAGGGGCTTGGCATCAAAAACATGAACGGGGTCATAAGCCTTGTTGAGATATGCGTAGGGCTTGCAGGTTTCCTTATCTGGTTCACCAGCTACAAGTACATGATATTCGAGACCGAAAAGGACACTGCTGTGCGTAAAACTCAGATGCAGAAGGTGCTTACCAGTCCTTTGCTGGTCATATACCTGCTTTTACAGGTATTCTACATCGTCTGGGGCATGATCTCGGCTAATTCTTAACTTATTGTGAAAACGCTTGACATTTGACATGCTAGGGAATATAATAATCATACCTAAGCGGTAGGCAATTATTTATCAAGCGAGGCGTTAAAAATGACTATTGCAAAAAAACACAAAGCAAAATTCGGCGCAAACACACAGCTTATCACTCTGTCTGCGGTGTTTGCAGCTTTGACATATGCGATGACCGCATTTATTCACATACCCACGGCAAAGGGGTACATTCACATTGGAGATGCTGTGGTCTTTATGGCGGCAAGCCTGCTTCCCAAGCCTTACGCTATGGCAGCTGCGGCTATCGGCGCATCTTTTTCGGACATGCTTTCGGGCTACTGGATATGGGTGCCTGCAACGTTTATTATCAAGGCTGTGACGGTGCTTGCATTCACCTCAAAAAAGAGCAGGATACTGTGTAAGCGCAATTTCACCGCACTTGTGCCTGCATTGGTGCTTTGCGTGGGCGGATACGGTCTTTACAGCGGACTTGTCATCTACGGCTCGCTTCCCGCAGGCTTTGTGGACGCACCGGCAAATCTCTTTCAGACTGCCGCAAGCGCAGCAGTATATATTGCGATGAGCGCAACGCTGGACAAATCAGGGATAAAAAAGAGAATACACTGACTTTCGGCGGGGCTTTGTTCCCCGCCTTTTTCAGCCCGCAGACGGACTGTGGGGAGAAATTTTTTGCAGGTACTTGAAATAATGCGGGAAATATGATATACTTTATTGCACAGACAAACCAAACAGACCAAAAGGAGGCTTTCAAATTGGAAGATCGTATGCAGATAATAGAATGTCGCAATAACAGCAAGGTGTCTATCGGTGTTATTCCGGGGCACTATGCTACAAACCACTCTCACGTTAATTACTATGTTGCAATGACCTCTATCAAGACAAGCATGAAGATGGCTAACGAAGCAGCTAAGGAGCTTGCGGCTACCTTTGCTTCCACCCACGTTGACACTATCATATGTCTTGAGGGAACAGAGATACTCGGAGCTTTTCTGGCACAGAGCCTTTCAGAGGCAGGTGTGAACAGCGGTGCGGATATCAACGTTGTTACTCCGGAGCTTAACGCTGTAAACCAGATGATCTTCCGTGACAACACCCAAAAGAAGATCTGGGGCAAGCAGGTGCTTTTATTTATCTCGTCTGCTTCAACAGGAAAGAGCATTGCAAGGGCTGTGGACTGTTTGCAGTATTATAACGGTCATCTTACCGGCGTGGCTGCTATCTTCTCGGCTATAAAGGAATCAAGCGGAGTTGAGGTACACTCACTTTTCAGCGAAAAGGATCTGCCTGAGTATGAGACCTATCCGGCAAGCGAGTGCCCTATGTGCAAGGCAGGACAGAAGGTCGACGCACTTATAAACAGTTTCGGATACTCAAAGCTCTGATATTGAATAATTACGGCTGTACAGTTTGTACAGCCTTTTTTATTGACTTTCAGCATCAAAAGTGGTATACTTATACTATATATAGTGTACGGCAGCAAAGAGGTGACGGATATATGGGTAAAAGTGAATACAAAGTAGGCGGATACACACTTCCCCATTACAGCGTCCTTATGGAACTTTGCAAAAGTGAGCTGCCGGAGGATCTGAACTTTTGCCTTGAATCCATGCTTATGCAAAGCTATCCCCCCACGGATCTGGTGCTGGTATGCCGTGAGGGATTGAGCTGCGCTTTAAAAATAATAGTGAAGTCCTTTCAGAACGAGTTTAAGGACATAATACAGATCGTCACCGCAGGAAAGGACGTTTCCGTCGGAGAAGCGCTCAACATAGGTATGGACAGGTGCAGGTGTGAATACATTGTCAGAATGGACAGCGACGACATATCAAAGGAAAACAGATGTTTAAAGCAGATGACTCTTTTTGCGATAAAGCCCGAGCTGGACATTACGGGAACGTTTGTGGAGGAATATGACACAGACGAGGACTGCATCGTTTCCATAAAAAAGGTGCCTGTGCTTGACAAGGAGATCGTAAAGTACGCAAAGCGGCGAAATCCTTTCAACAGGCAGACTGTGGCTTTCAAAAAGAACGCTGCTCAATCGGTGGGAGGATACAGCGACGCACAGATGTTTGAAGATTACGATCTGGTGGTAAAGATGCTTATGAACGGCTCTAAGGGGCAAAACGTCCCTGAAGCGCTTGTAAGATACCGGATCGACAAGCAGACCATCAAAGAACGTGGCAGTCTAAAAAAGACTAAGGCTTTCATAAGGGCTCGCAAGAGATTTCGCAGGTACGGTTTTTGCACCCTCATTGACACGATCCCTCCGTGTGCGGCACAATGTATATTATTTATAATGCCCACAGGTTTTACAAAGTGGTTCTACAAAAAATTCCTGCGAAGCGGAAAATAAAAAATGCTCCTTTCAGCAAAGAAAAGAGCATTTTATTTTTTTACAGTTCACCGCAGCTGCGGAGTATGCTTTCAGGTTCTTTAAGCATCTCTCTTGCCTTGGCGATAGCATCTCTTATCTGGGCATCGTCAAGCTGTCCGATCATTTCCTTTGTCTGGGTAAGGGCTTCTTTATTCATACCGATCTGATATTTATAAATCCCCTCCAGTCTTGAAAGCGCTTTCGTTTCAAGATCCTGATACACATCCTTTATGTCCTTGACAATATTGGTCCTGATGTCGTCATAGTTTTCAAGGGCGATATCAATGATATCGGTCTGCTTTTTCTTTTTCAGTATAAGGCTGAAAGAGCTCATAGCTGCCGGCGGGAAGGTCTCGCTGGTACCAAAGAGCTTAACACCCATAACACGCCTTGTCACGTTCTTATTGACAGACATCATCAATCTTTCCACAGAAGGGGCTTTGGAGGTATCATTATACTCCTCGATACCCAGAGATTTGGAAAGGTCGTGGCTTATTTTCTCCACCAGCTCGGTTATCATATCACGGTGATGCTCGATACAAGTCCTGTACGCTTCGCCCACTTTTTCCATAAGATAGGGATAAAAGAACTTTTCGATCTCCTCGGCGCTGTACTTTTCCACACCGTTTGCGTCCTTGCTGCGGCAGTCAAGGATATTTGTACGCAGCTTTGCAAAAAACTCATACATCCACTTTTCAGCCTGCTGCTGCATTTCGATTATAGAGAGATGCAGCTGGGGCTTTTTAGCTTCAAGGGCTGCTTCAAGCTGTTGTCCTTTGGATTCGATATCGCTTACCTTTTCGGCAAGTTTCTGCTGGTCAAGCTCCGCCATTTCGCTGATAAGATCCAGCTTGGTCTTTGTTTCCTCCCACATCTGTGAGAGCATTGTGAGCACCCTCTGGGAGCGGATAACGTCCTTTTGCATAAGTATATCCCGCTTCAAAGAAAGCTCAAACTGTAAAAACTGAGTCTCGTACAAGTCACGAAAGCCTTTATTTTCCGGTCTTTCCTGTCCCATTCTTCTTGCGTACTCATCGGCACCGCTTATGCCGTACACTACCGCATTGGGGACGATACGCCCTGCGATGCTCTTAAATCTGCGCAATATTCTTTGTGCATCTGACCTTGTTTCCAAGGCATCGAGCATATTTACGAGTATGTACAAAACGCTGAACCTCTGGGGCTGGACATGGGAAGCCAGGAAGGTCTGCTCGGTCTCGGAAAAAGGCAGCAGGCAGGAGGTTGCATACATTATAGCGTCTGCGTTGACAATATAGTCCCTTACCTCTTTATCCAGACTTTCAAGGTCGGAAAGTCCCGGTGTATCGACGATCTTTATCTCGCTGAGTATGGGAGAGTTGTCCTTTATCTGGATATATGAGATCTTTGACGGAAACATCTTCATACGCTGTTCAAGCTTTTCACGCTTGATATCGTCGATGGTCAGCGGCACACGTCTTCCGTTTTCAAGAAAGGCTTGCACGGTACGGAAGTTGCCGAAGGTTATCTCATTTATGGTATAAGTTTCCGGGGTCGCATTTGTGGGGGTAAGGTCCTTGCCGAGAATGGCATTTATTATGGTACTTTTGCCCCTTTTGAACTCCCCCAGTATAACAAGGGTAAAGGGCTCATCCATTTTTTTGCCGATAAGGGCATCCCACTCTTTAAGCTCGCTGACGAACTCGCTGCCCAGCACACCGGAGATCTGCGGGTCGTCAAGCACAGCATTAAGGCTTTTTCTCACCCGGGTTATTTCAACGGAAGCATTATTTTCATCTATCATAATCCATGCCCCCCGTTTCCGACAATTATTGAGGTCCGCACGTCGCACATCTGGACAGGCTGTATTTTCTGCTCTTTGCCGTCTATATCCTTGCGCCAGTCATAGAGTGTGGCACAATAAAGAAATTCATTTGCGGCAAGAAAAGCCTTTTCAAGCTCTGTAAGAGATCCGTCAACGGCAAGGTTCCTCGAATCGGTAACATGTAGCTTTTCGGTCATTTCAGAAAGGCCCTTATTGAAGCTCTCCTGTTTTCTGCCGTAAAAGTCCACAAAACCTTTTTCATAAAGCCCGGTAATTATCTCAAGAAATCTTCCGGGTTTATCAAGGCATATCATCCCTGCTCTTAGGGCAGTTTGCTCGCCAAACTTTATCCAGCCGGACAATGCCGAGTAGAGCTGGCTGCTGACGGGAGAGGGATAATTTCTTGAGACCGGCTTATAACAATCCTTATTCACATTAAGGTAGGTATACGCCATATTGAACTGGCAATGACCGTTCTGGAGCCTGCCGCATTCGCACCCCACAAGCAGCATGAGCTCATCGTAGGAACACATCTGCGTAAGCTTTTTGGTCATTACTATACAAGGGTCGATAAGGTCGCTGGATATGGAATAAATAAGCTCCTTATCTATATCCTCACGGATAAGTGCTATTGGCACAACAAGCTCAAGCCGTTCGCTGCACTTTTTGACTACATCGTAAATATCCGGGTACTTCAGAGGTCCCACCTGGTCGCATTTCATGAAAAGGTGTTTTGCCTCTGCGGATATATCCTGGGTATTTACAGCTTTGAACAGTTTTGAAGCGCCGCTGAGCCCCAGTAATTTCTGTCTGACCGCATGATCCGACTCATAGGCATAGTCAAGGTTCCCGTCGATGGTATGCCCCTGATATGAGCGGGTATAGGCTGTCAGATAATCTCCGAAATCCGTATTGATCGCCAACAGCGGATTTACTGCTGTGGAAACTTCGTTCATTATCTGTCCTCCATGATCCTGAATTTATCCGATCGCTAAGGCGGCCGCTTTATGCGTCCATCTGCTCGGAAAGAACCTTTCTGACTGCGTATGCGTCCTGAACGATCCTGCTGGCGTTCTCCGCAACATTATGCAGTCTTTCCATTTCCTTCTGGGAAACGCTGCTCTTTTGCATTTTAAGGTCATTGAGGTTATCAAGTGTTTCCTGTGTATCGCTGAGGATTATCTCGGTTTCCTCCTCGATCTTCTTTTTCAGTCCTTCAAAGGATGAGAATACCTGGCGGCGGACAGTCTCGGTAAAGTCGTTATTCAGCTTCATCTCATGGAACTGTTTTTTGACCTGAGTTTTGAAGTTGGATTTATACTTATCTATTCTTTCCTTCACAAGTATCTTATCCACTGCAAAGTTAGAGGTAAATGTACCTGCTATGCCTGCTACCGCCATAAGGAACAGAGTTACGGGCAGCGTGGCAGCGATACCGAAAAAGCCGGCAAATACCATTGTTGCGTAGTATGTAGCATAAAAGCCTGTAAGTCCTGTTGCTCCGCCCAGCAAAGCGCCCTTCATGCCGGATTCCCTGAAGCCCAGGAACATTCCGCCCACGCCGTAGGAGCCGATAGCCACGCCGATTATCTTATCCATTATGCCGCCGTTCTGGCTGACACGATTGGAGATAGTGAACATGGACTGGATCTTGGCAACGCTTTCAAAGAATGCGTCTTCAAATTCCTGGAGCCTTTCAGCCTCACCGCTGACAGCGACATTGATCTGGTTTTGTATCTGCTCGCAGATTATCTGCGCTCTAACCTCGATACTTTCCCTTATCTTTTCGGTGAGCTTTGCGGATACTATCTTCAGCTGATCCTTCTTAAAGTCGTCAGAGGACATCTGGAAGTTGTCGATAACCTCCATAGCTGCTTCCTCTATCTTATCCCAATAGCTGTCAAGTATCGGCTGCAGGCTTGCAAACACCTGGTTTGCAGAGTCGTTGATCTTTACGAACTCTGCTCTCTTTTTATTTCTGATCTCCTCGATCTCCTTGATGGCTGCATCATACTTTTCCATGAACTCGTCATTTGCCATCATCAAAGCATTTTCCTGCATTACCACGTTGCGGAGTATCTCGGTGCCGGAATTTGTGATCTTGTTGGTGATTATCTGGAGGGATATAACACCACGTTCCTTTGTCAGCATACTTTCAAGGGCATTTTCAAACTCAGGGAAATTACTCTCGTCAAGCATCTGCTGATCCCCTGTGGTTTTTGCCACAAGGGCTTTTTTTGCATACACGCCGATAACTCTCGGTGTGCCGATCTTTCTTTTATACACGGCAAATTCACGGGAATCCTCACCCATGACTTTCTTTGCCTTTTCCATTACGTACTTTCCGATCCTTGAACGGACGGTCTCGACGATCTTATTTTCATCCTCCTGAGAGAATGTGCCAAAGCAGTTTACCACAAAGATGATCCTTCCCACGTCGGAGGTCATCATCTTCTTTTCAAGAAACTCCTTTTCAAACTGTGAGAAGGGAGAGTTTGCGCTTATAACAAACACCGCTGCATCTATCTTCGGCAAAATAGACAAGGTAACGCTTGTCATCTGCTCGTCGTCGTTAAGACCCGGAGTATCTATGATATCAACGTTCTTCTTACAGAACTCGGTATCATAATAAACAGTTGCTTCCTTGACAGTTTCGGCTCTTTCCTCGGACTCGATGGTCAGTTTTGTAACATAGTCCTCCAGTCTGCCGATGTCCACCCTTTCGCTGCTGCCGTTTTTATACTCCACCTGCACATAAGGCTCGGTAGAATAGGTGACCCTGTTGAGCGTTGCCGTTGCAGGCAAAACGTCCGCAGGGAGCACTTCCTGTCCCAGCATTGCATTGATAAGTGTGGATTTGCCTCGCTTGAACTCGCCTACGATAGCGACCTCAAAGTGCTCGTCCTTGGTTTTGGCGATAGTTTCCTCCAAAGACTTTGCCGTGTTGACAAGATTGATCTCGTCACTGAGTTTCAAAAGCTCCTCCAGATCGGCGGTAAGCCCCTCCATAGTGCTTTTATACGCCGAATAGCTTCCATAATCGATCTGTTTTTCCATCACAAACCTCCTGTTCCGATCGGTCGGATCATTATGATCTACAGCCGTCATGCGGCAATTTTACGTAACGCTGAAATTGTTTCAAAAGCGGCAATTTTCTCACCCGCTTGCAAAAAACTAAACAAAAAAGTCACAAACAAGTAATTATATTACCACATAGTAGATTATAACACACCTTTTTACTCATCGTCAAGCAATAATAAAACAGTAAAATTAAAATTACCCTTTTGTACAAATCCCGGACAGATAATTAGACATTTTGCACACATTTTTTCTTCAATTTAACAAAAAGAGGTACATAACGCTATGCACCTCACACAAGATATTGTGTTTTTGTCGAAAAAAACAGCCTCCTGCTGGCCCGGGTCCACGGGGGAAGCAAGAGGCATAAATATCCGCTGTTTCAGACATCACTTTCAGCACTCTGTATCATAGATAAATCCGCAGGCTCTCATACTTGTAACGCTGTCTCTTCCCACCACAAAATGGTCAAGCACATTGATGCCGAAGGGGGAAAAATACTGCATTATCTTCCTTGTAAGTATGATATCGTCCCCGGAGGGCTTTGAGGTACCGCCGGGGTGGTTATGCACAAGCATTATATTCTCCTCGGAGCTGCTGAACACGGCTTTTGCCATCTCCTTCAGATCGGGACAGACAACGCTTTGCCCTCCCACGGTCACCTGCTCCACGGAATTTATACGCATATTTGAATTTACGGTCATCACCACGAAGCGCTCGGACAGCTCTCCCGCAAACATAGCTTTAAGGTATTGGCTAAGTTTTGGGATATCCCGCACGTCGATATGCAAAAGGTCCTGTTTATCCAGATACTTTGCTACCGAGCCCAGCATTTTCAGCATAACTGCGCTGTTTTGTCCTATATTCTCCACCTTTGCCAGTTTTTCAACGGGAGCGTTTACAACTGCATTCACCGAGCCGAAGGTATCAAGCAGGCGGTGAGCCACGGCGTTGGTATCTCCCCGGGGGAACACAAAAAACAGTATCAGTTCCATTATTTCATGCTCGGCAAAGCCGCTAAGCTCGGGGTCTTTCAAAAACCTGCTCCGCATTCTTTCCCTATGCCCCGAATGGATGCTTTTATTCTTATCGTCCGCCATTTTTCCGCCTCCCTCTTTATAAGCTCCGGTTAAGACAATTATAGTACACACTTGCCGGTATGTCAACAGCAAACAAAAAGACCGGGAGACTTCAGCCTTTCCCGGTCATTGTTTTAGTTATACATTGATCTTTGCTCTGTCCTTCGCTCTTTGGGTGTTGCTAAGGGTTTTCTTTCTGATCCTTATATTCTTGGGTGTTACCTCCAAAAGCTCGTCCTCGGCAAGGAACTCAAGGGAATCCTCAAGGCTGAGAACACGGGGCGGAGTAAGTCTCAAAGCATCGTCAGAGCCGCTTGCTCTTGTATTTGTAAGGTGCTTTTTCTTGCACACATTTACTATCAGATCTTCCTGCTTTGGAGATGAGCCAACTATCATGCCCTCATACACCTGTGTTCCCGGGGTAATGAAAAGCTCTCCCCTTTCCTGTGCGTTATAAAGGCCGTAGGTAACCGCTTCGCCTGTTTCAAAAGCGACCAGGGAGCCTGTGGGTCTTTTGGGGATATCGCCCTTATAGGGCTGGTAGCTGTCAAACACAGAGCTCATTATGCCCTCGCCTTTTGTATCGGTAAGGAACTCGCTTTTATATCCGAAAAGGCCTCTTGCGGGAATAAGGAATCTGAGCTTCATACGGCTTCCCACAGGTGCCATTTCCTGAAGCTCGCCTTTTCTTGCGCCTATCTTTTCCATAACAGGTCCCACGCAGTTTTCGGGAACGTCGATAACAAGGCTTTCGATAGGCTCGTTAAGCTTTCCGTCTATTTCCTTGAAAAGCACCCTTGGTGTGGACACGCCAAGCTCATAGCCCTCACGGCGCATATTTTCGATAAGGATGGAAAGGTGCATCTCGCCTCTTCCGGCGACCTTGAAGGAATCGGCAGAATCGGTCTCGGAGACTCTGAGAGAAACGTCTTTCAAAAGCTCTTTAAAGAGCCTGTCACGGATATGTCTTGTGGTAACGTACTTGCCCTCTCTGCCGGCAAAGGGTGAATCATTTACAGAAAAGGTCATTTCCACAGTAGGCTCGGATATTTTCACAAAAGGCACCGCTTCAAAATTAGAGCTGTCGCAGATGGTATCGCCGATGGTGATATTCTCGATACCGCTTATGCAGACGATATCTCCGGCTTTAGCGCTGTCGCAGGGGACTCTGTTGAGCCCTTCGATCTGGTACATGGTGACTATCTTGCCTTTATACTGGTTCTTGGTCTGGTGGTAGTCGCCTATGATGACCTCCTGGCCGACTTTCATAGAGCCTCTTTCGATACGGCCGATAGCTATTCTTCCCACATACTCGTTATAATCTATTGAGGACACAAGGTACTGCATTGTGCCGTCAGGGTCAACATCGGGAGCGGGGATATAGCTGAGTATCTCTTCAAACAGGGGGATCATATCGACTCCCTGCTCGTCCGGGTCCTTTGTGGCTGTGCCGTCTCTGCCGGAACAGTAAAGGATAGGGCTGTCAAGCTGTTCATCGGTAGCATCAAGGTCCATGAGAAGCTCGAGCACCTCGTCCTCCACCTCGCCCAGTCTTGCATCGGGCTTATCTATCTTATTTATAACAACTATAACTCTATGTCCGAGCTCAAGGGATTTTTGAAGCACAAATCTGGTCTGGGGCATTGGTCCTTCGGCAGCGTCCACCAGAAGAATTACACCGTTTACCATTTTCAGCACACGCTCGACCTCGCCGCCGAAATCGGCATGGCCCGGTGTGTCGATAACATTTATCTTTACGTCTTTATACTTTATAGAGGTGTTCTTTGCAAGGATAGTTATTCCTCTTTCACGCTCGATGTCCCCGGAGTCCATTACTCTTTCTTCAACTGCCTGGTTCTCTCTGAAAGTTCCGCTCTGTCTGAGCATCTGATCCACAAGCGTGGTCTTTCCGTGGTCAACGTGTGCGATAATTGCAATATTTCTCAGATCTTCCCTAATCATCATGATCTCCTCCCGATACATATACACTCAAAACTTCCGGCTGTATGCGTTTTACACAGCTATTTTTTCTATCAGAGTGTCATACATTTTATACAAGCACATTATCTTCACTTTGCATTAACTCTTTTCAAACATAATATTCAAATTATTTTCTTACAGAATTTATGCCCCACAGCATAAGCTATGGGGCATTTGGTATGGTGGGAGAAGGTGGATTCGAACCACCGAAGCGTAAAAGCAACAGATTTACAGTCTGCCCCCTTTGGCCACTCGGGAATTCTCCCATATTCCCCGCCGTTAAGCGGATTCAAAAGCTGGTGGACGGACTTGAACCCCCGACCTGCTGATTACAAATCAGCTGCTCTACCAACTGAGCTACACCAGCTTATTCACCTTTTTCTCGGTGACAAATCATATTTTAACACATCAGTGCCGACTTGTCAACAAGATTTTTCAGGATTTTTCTTTTTTTACACAAATGTAAAAAACGATCGAGGCGACAGGACTTGAACCTGCGGCATCTTGGTCCCAAACCAAGCACTCTACCAAACTGAGTTACGCCTCGCTGACACAAAAAAGCCCTGCAGACTCTTTCTTCTGCACTTAGCGGCTCTATTCCTGTGCACTTTCGCCGCCTTTCGATAAGACAGCTTATATATTATACAACGCATTATCGGTTTTGTCAACACATTTTTCTCAATTTGTAACAAATCACAAAAAAACAAAGGGTCAAAAATACCTATTAAGCTATATTTCACCACCTTTACGAGGGCTTTCACGCTGCTCCAAGGGCGCAGCCGGCACACAGGGAGACTGAGGAGAACTTAACACGCCTCACCATATAATTCCAGTTTCTGCAAAATTGGTGAAAAACAGGTGCATTTACGCTGCTTTTTGTGCATTTGTACAGTTTATAGTACTTGTTTTGCAAAAGCACTTGATTTTTGTCGAAAAATGTGTTACCATATATAGCGTATAAATACAGCTGCAATAACAATATAGCCAGGGTATGGATCGTTCCCTGCCCGCAAGGCATACTAACACATATCAGAAAAAAGGAGACGGTAATTATGGCAGCAACAAAGATTTGTCCCTATTGCCACAACGAGATCGCTGATGGGGCGATACTGTGCAAGTACTGTCACAACCTTCTTATCGGCGGCAACCAAGACATAGAAAGTGCAGTCAACGCAAGAAGGGAACGAAGAAGAAGACAGTCCTCCGCAAATGCAAGCAATGCGGTTGACGAGGCACTGGGTCTGTCCCACAGCGAGCAGGAGGAATACACAAGAGAATTTTCCGCACTCGATGCGGCGGATTATCAGGAAAAGACCAGAGCTTTTTCCGTGCCCAAGCAGCCTCAGCAGCAGCCTCCGCTTCAGCAGGAGCCGGTAATACACAGGCACACAGAGGAGCCTGTTAAGCCAAGATTTACAGATGCACCTGTCCAGACAAGGCATCCGCAGGCAGCTGCGCCAAACGACAGCTACTATGATGACGGATACTACGGTGAGGACGATCAGTACTACGACGACGGCTATTATGACGACAACGACCGTTACTACGATGAGGACGGTTATTATGACGGCGACGACTACTACGATGATTACTACGACGATCAGCGCAGAGGCAAAGGCGCAAACAGCCAAAACGACGGCAACAGCAGAAAGAAGATATTTCTTATCACTGCCGGCATAACCCTGGGTATACTTGCGCTTATAGCACTTGCGGTATTTGTAGGATACAAGCTTGTAGGCTTTGCAAAGAATGACAGCAGCTCTTCCTCCATAGGAAAGAGCACCACAAGCTCAATAACCACTGCAACCAAGGCTACCGAGCAGACCACCACCACAACAAAGGCTACCGAGGAGACCACAAAGAAGACCAGCAAGGAAACCGAGGCTACCACCGAGCAGACCACAGAGCAGACATTTACTCAGCCAACACAGGACACAAAGCAGACTGAGGATACCAAGCAGACACAGGACACTAAGGATACACAGGATACAAAGCAGACTGAGGACACCAAACAGACTCAGCAGTCAAGCTCTGTTGACCAGGTCAAGGTAATGGCTAATGTAGCTCAGGCGCTTACCGCATACGACACCTCCGGTATTCAGAGATATGAGTACAGAACAGAGGATCCGGGTGCAGTTTACTTCTATGTATACACCAACGACAACCATGCATACAGCGTTGCTTACTTCAAGGAGTCAGGGCGCAGCAGGATAGTCAAGGCGTGGTAATACACCTGATAAATAAATTTAAGGCACACTACCAAAACAGGTCATGTGCCTTTTTTATGCTTTGTTTGACAAAAAGCTCCGGGAGCTTATTTCAGCTTCAAGCCTTCTTTAAAAGCATCTGCAACTCTTGTACCGACTTTATAATAGCCGTGGGTATAGGGGTCAAAGGCGATCGCCTCAAGGGCATCAATATCCACCTTATCATCTTTGAGCACAGATTCCTCAACGGATGTTCTAAGGACTTTGCCGATCACACCAAGACCTGTTTCATCGCTTTGGTACTCAACAAACTCACACTCGATGGCAACAGGCAGCTCATTGATGATCGGTGCATCTACCAGCTGCGACTTTTCAAAAGTCATACCGCTTTTTGCAAATTTGTCAGGCTCTTTATTACCGCTGGCAACGCCGAACCAGTCAGCCTCGGTAACGTGCTTTGCATCGGCAATATGGATAACAAAGCCTTTTCTCGCCATGATGTTTTGTACGGTCTTATGGGTCTGGGTAAGGTTCAAAGCCACCATATCACGTTCAAGCATGGTTCCCCAGGCAGCATTCATCACATCCACCGTACCGTCCTCATTGAAAGTTGAGATAAGAAGAACGGGCATCGGAAAGATGGCTTCGGTTGTTTTGATCTGTTTTTTCACAGAAGTATTCCTCCTTTATAGATATATTTTTTTATCGGGCAGCTTACGCCCGAAAAGTGATATTTCACGCTCATTATTATACCACAACAATTCCGGAAATTCAACCCGGATCTAACTTTCCCGGCATGACAGCTGTATTATTTAAGATAGTCTTTCAGCAGATCAAGCCTGCTTTTCATGTCACGGTAGCCCTGCCGGTAGAGGGCTCCCAGCCTATCCATATCGCCGTCAAAGCGTGAGACTGTCACAGGCTTTGAGGGAGCTATAAGAAATATCTCGCCCCTTGCGGACTTTTCTTCAAGCATATCCACCATTTCATTGAAGCGGCTGTTTGTTTTCTCCATGCTTTCAAGCAGCTTTGTGTATTTGCGGTAGATCAGCTTTGCCACCTTTGTATATCCCCCACGGTATTTATTCCCGCCGTGTGGAGCTTTTCAGCTGTCTTTTCCCCAACGGTATAAAGCACACGCACATCTCTGTGGATTATCAGCCGGACAAAATCTTCCGGGGTAAGTATCTCAAAATATCCGTCGGGCTTTTTCTCCTCGCTGGCAGTCTTGGCGGCGGTCTTTGAATACGCCACTCCCACCGAACAGGTCAGATGCAGCTCGTCACGGGTACGCTGCTTTATAAGCCTTGCAATTCTCCTTGCGCCGTCCCAGTCCTTTGCCCGGCGGGATACTCCTTGACGACCACAGCGGCGGGTGCGTGCTGTATGAAAAGCGGGAGCTTGTGGAGGCACTTATTGCTAAGAGTGCAGAATAAAAAAATTATCGGCGCAGCAAAAGGCAGGGCGGACTTCCCTGCCTTTTTTATGGGAGCGGTTGAATTTCAGATGCTTTTGTGGTATGATGTTATCTGATGATACCGTGAAAGGACTTGATAAAATGACAGTTGAATATACTGTGAGTGCAGATGAGGCAGTTGAAAAGCTGAAGCTCGGGAACGAAAAATATCTTCAAAGCAGGACGAGCAGCGGGGACATATCCCCTGAGGCAAGGAGGGAAACCTGTGAAAACGGGCAGAAGCCCTATGCGGTCATTGTCACCTGCTCGGATTCAAGAGTTATTCCCGAGAGCATTTTCAGTGCAGGCATCGGTGAGCTTTTTGTGATACGTGTTGCGGGAAATGTTATGGACGATCACCAGCTGGGGTCTATCGAATACGCTGTGGAGCATCTTGGGATAAGGCTGGTGGCGGTGCTGGGGCACGACCACTGCGGAGCTGTGGATGCGGCTATAAATCACGACCCGGAGGGCTACATTAAATTCATCACCGATGAGATAAAGCTTGCAATAGGCGATGAGCAGGACGATTACAAGGCCTGCTGTCTGAACGTCAAAAGAAGCGTAGCTGTTATTGAAAGCAGCTTTGAGATCCACCGTGAGCAGCAGCACGGACTGAAGGTGATCGGTGCTCTTTACCGCCTGGCAGACGGCAGGGTGGAGTTTGATATATAGGATAGCCTGCGAAAAAAAGAACTTGACACCCAAACGGGCAGTCAAGCTCTTATTTTTTGCGTAATATACTCTCGTCGGGAGCAAAGTCTGTTTGATGATGGGGCTTATCGGATCACTCGGTGAGCTTATATGTACGGATAAAGCTATTGATATCCGCACCGCTGTTATGGTAGCGCAAAAGTATCTCGGCACAGGCACGGCTGTCGCTTGCAGCTTGGTGGTGGTCAAGGGAAATCCCGTAATAGTCGCACATCACGTTAAGCTTATGGCTCATTGCCGGCAAAAGCCGTCTGCCTGCCTGTACGGTACAGATATACTTAACATTCTTTTTCCAGCTTATCCCGTAGCCGTTCAGACAGCGTTTCAGCACGCTCAGATCAAAAACGGCGTTATGGGCAACAAGTATACCGCTGCTCATCATTGGCTCGATCTTTTCCCACAGCTCACCGAAGCTGGGTGCGCCCTTTACTGTTTCGCTGCTGATGCCTGTAAGCTGTGTATTGAAATAGTCAAAATGAGTCTGGGGGTCAACAAGGGAGTAAAACTCGTCTGCTATCCTTCCCTCCTGTATAAGAGTTATACCTATGGCGCTCATTCTGCTGTTGGCACGGTTGGGTGTTTCCACATCAAACACTGTATAGTTATACATATCCCTTTCCTTTCGGCAAATCTCAAGCTTATTCTCATACATATAGTATAGTTTTACAGCTTTGAAATGTCAAGGGGCGGCAATTGGGAGTGGGCAAGGGCGGGTCGTTAAACTGCTGAAAAATGACTTTTGATATATGTGCAAAACGTAGAAAATAAAAGAGGTGCTGCACAGGGCTATTGAAATAAACAAAAGAGAGTATTATAATGGTAGCAAGATGTGACATTGGTTTCATAAAAGGAGTGATAACGACATGAACATTTCCGAGTTTGCAAAGCTGGCAGGGGTCTCCAAATCCGCTGTGAGCAGGTACTTTAACAACGGCTATCTCAGCAGTGAAAAAACCGCACTCATTAAGGCGGCTATCGAAAAGACCGGCTATGCCCCCAGCCTTTCCGCAAGGAGCGTGAAAAACAAGATAACCAAGCTTGTGGGCGTTATCATACCCAAGCTTTCCAGCGAGAGCATCGCCCGTATCACCGAGGGTATCAGCGGTGTGCTCAGCGAACAGGGGTACGAGCTTTTGCTTGTAAACACCGCCAACGATTACAACAAGGAGATCGACTCGCTGGAGCTTTTCCGAAACAACTGGGTGGACGGCATTATCCTTATGGCAAGCGTTTTCACCAAGCTGCACAAGACGGTGCTGGACAAGATACGTGTGCCGGTGGTGATACTGGGGCAGAACTACAAGGGGTACAACTGCGTTTGTCACGACGATTTCGGGGCAGCCTATTCCCTCACAAAGCTGATGCTTGACAAAGGGGCATCAGACCCTGCCTGCGTGGGAGTGAGAATGGACGATCTTGCCACGGGAAAGCTGAGGTTTGACGGGTTTATGAAGGCGCTTAACGAAAAGGGGCTGTCCTTCCACCGTGAAAACCGAGAGACAGCGGATTTCACATTTGAATCGGGATACGAGCACGCAAGACACCTGTTCTCGGGAAGCAGCCGACCGGACGCTGTGTTCTGCGCCACCGACAGCATTGCCGCCGGTGTGGTTTTGTACTGCAAGGAAAACGGGATACGCATCCCACAGGACGTTATGGTCTGCGGTATAGGCGATTCAAGGCTTTCAAGGATCTCCTCCACCACAATAACCTCTGCTCATCTTCACTACAAGACAGCAGGCATTGAGGCGGCAAATATGCTGCTTTCACAGATAGATCACGGCAAGTCCGCACCCAGGATCCTTCAGCTCGGTTACGAGATAGTTCAGCGTGAATCCACGGCAAGATAACTGAAACTGTGTGAAACCTACTATGAACCGGCTGCAACTTTGTCCTTTTAGTCAATAGATTTTTATATGGATGTATGTTATACTGATCCTGTAAGTGAAATCAGTTTCATATTTTTGGTGAAAAACGTGTCAGAAATTGACAAAAAGGAGAGGTTGCTATGGATTACAGAAATTGTGCAGGCGAGATACTTGACGCAATAGGCGGCAAGGAAAATCTGGCAAGTGCAGCTCACTGCGCCACAAGACTCAGACTTGTCATTGCAGACAACGACAAGGTCAAGAAAGAGACTCTTGAAAACATTGACGGTGTCAAGGGCGTTTTTGAGGCTGCGGGACAGCTTCAGATCATCATCGGAACAGGTACGGTAAACAAGGTCTACGACCAGTTCATTGACCTGGCAGGGGTCGAGGCTGCTTCAAAGGACGACGTAAAGGCTGCGGCGGCGGCAAAGGCTCCCTGGTACAAGAGGGCAATAAAGACTCTGGGCGACATCTTCGTTCCGATCATCCCCGCTATCGTGGCAACGGGTCTGCTTTGCGGACTGCTTGGCGGTCTGTCAAGGGCTTTCCCGAGCATAAGCGATCATTACATCTACAACATTCTGGATCTGCTTTCCAACACGGCGCTCACATTCCTGCCGATACTTATTGCGGTCAGCGCTGCAAAGATCTTCGGCGCAAACATCTATCTGGGTGCTGTTATCGGTATGCTTATGATACACCCAAGCCTTGTTAACGCATGGTCGATCGCAGACGGCGCAGAAACCAAGACACTGTGGTCATGGTTCGGACTGTGGAACATTCAGAACACGGGCTATCAAGGACACGTTATCCCTGTGGTCATTGCAGTTCTGGTGCTGGCGGTCATCGAAAAGTGGCTGCACAAGCACGTTCACGAGATGTTTGACCTTTTCGTAACTCCGCTGGTAAGCGTGCTTATCACAGGCTTTTTGACGCTGACGGTCATCGGTCCGGTATTCTCACAGGCTGAGAGCTGGGTGCTGGACGGCGCAAAGTGGCTCATTACCATTCCTCTGGGCATCGGTTCGTTCCTTATGGGCGCTGCATACGCTCCCACGGTGGTTGCAGGTGTTCACCATATGTACAACGCTATCGAGCTTTCAATGCTGGCTGAAAACGGCAAGAATATCTGGATGCCTATCGCTACCGCAGCTAACGTTGCACAGGGCGCAGCAGCTCTGGCAGTAGGCGTAAAGTCAAGGAACAAGAAGATAAAGGCAATGGCACTTCCCTCCTCCCTTTCGGCATTTATGGGTATCACAGAGCCTGCTATCTTCGGTGTGAACGTAAGATTCGTAAAGCCTCTTATCGCCGGCATGATAGGCGGTGCCTGCGGTGCAGCAGTTGCTTCGCTGATGAATGTTTTTGCTACGGCTAACGGCGTTACAGGTCTGTTCGGATTCCTTATCACGACTGACAGCTTCCTTGGCTATCTGCTCACATTCCTTGTTGCTTCGGGCGTGGCATTTATCGTATCATGGCTTATGTACAAGGACCCTGTTGAGGAGGGTGCAAAAAAGAGTGAGACAAAGTCCACATCAGACGCTCTGAAGGCTGCTCCACAGGCGCAGCAGCAGGACCTTACAGAAGGTAAGAGCTTTGACGACACAGCAGTTTACTCCCCTCTCAAAGGCGAGGTAATTCTTATGCAGGACGTTCCCGACGAGACATTTGCCACTGAGGTCCTTGGAAAGGGTGCGGCGGTAGAGCCAAGCGAGGGCAAGGTCGTTGCTCCGGCAGACGGCAAGGTGGAAACGCTGTTTGACACTCACCACGCTATCGGTCTTACCCTTGACAACGGTATGGAAATGCTTATTCACGTTGGCATCAACACAGTTGAGCTTAACGGTGAGGGCTATGAGGCTCACGTTGCAGAGGGTGACAGGATAAAGAGAGGTCAGACGCTTATCACCTTTGACAAGGCTCTTATTCAAAGCAAGGGCTACAAGACAGTTACCCCTGTTATTATCACAAACGCAGATGATTACGACGAGATAAACACCGCAGCATCGGGCAGCATCGGACTGCTTGACAAGCTGCTTGAAACTAAAAAGGGCTGATAGGATTGAAAAACGATTTCAGACAAGATCTTCACCTTGAGCCGCAGAAAGGCTGGCTCAATGACCCAAACGGACTGTGCTTTTTCAAGGGCAGGTATCACGTTTATTTCCAGTACGCTCCCGACAGCGCAAAAGGCGCAGGGAACAAATGCTGGGGTCATTTTCAGAGCAAGGACCTTACAAGCTGGGAGTTTACGGGGACGGTGCTGTTCCCCGATACTCCCCATGACAGAAACGGAGTCTATTCCGGCTGCGGATTTGTAAAGGACGACACGCTGTATCTTTTCTACACGGGGAATGTGAAGCAGGAGGGCGACTACGATTACATAACCGCAGGGCGGGAAGCAAATACTATTCTTGTCACCACAAAAGACGGTGTGACAATGAGCGAAAAAAAGGTGCTTCTTCGCAGCAGCGATTATCCCGACTACTGCTCCTGCCATGTGCGTGACCCGAAGGTTTGGGAACAGGACGGGACGTACTACATGGTGCTTGGTGCACGAACCCTTGACGACAAGGGATGTGTGCTGATATACAAGTCGGGTGACCTTGAAAACTGGGAGTTCCGGGAAGAGGTACACACAACTGATCTCGGTTATATGTGGGAGTGCCCCGACCGTTTCACCATGGGCGGGAACGAATATCTCAGCATTTCTCCGCAGGGTGTGCCCCACGAGGAATACCGGTTCCAGAATGTATACAGCTCGGGGTATCTGAATATGAAAACGGGAGTTTATAACGAGTGGGACTGTGGCTTTGACTTTTACGCTCCGCAGACCTTTACCGCTCCCGACGGCAGACGGATACTTATCGGCTGGATGGGCATCGGGGATATCCCCTATTCAAATCCCACCACAGAGCTTGGCTGGCAGCACTGTCTGACGGTTCCGTGTGAGGTGACCGAGGGAGCCGGCGGAAAGCTTTTGCGAAACCCGGTAGCTGAGCTTGAAAAGCTGGTCACAAGGCGCACAGAGCTTAACGGATCGGGTGAGCAGGTGCAGCTGCCGTTTGACCTGGCTGCCTCGGCGCAGTCGGACAGCTTTGAGCTGGATATTTCAAACGCAGTACAGATGACTTTTGAGGACGGGATATTCACTTTGAAATTCCTTGACGAAAAAGTGGGCTGCGGCAGAGATGTGCGGCGTGTAAAGCTTGACAGCTGTGATAGGCTTCGTGTGCTTGCGGACAAAACTTCACTTGAAATATTCCTCGGCGGTGGGGAAAATGTGCTTTCCACAAGATTTTATCCGCCCGCCACAGCTGTGACCGTTACAAGCCGTGGACTTAACTGCCATGCAGCTGAGCTCAGGGCGATGGAGGTGGATCATCTTGGCAAGTGACAGACTTATCGCAATAGGCGAGGCACTTATAGATTTTATCCCCGACAGACACGGGTGTCTTTTCAGAGAGGTAGGGGCGTTCTCCCCTGCCATCGGCGGTGCGCCTGCAAACGTATGCGCTGCTTTTGCAAGGCTTGGCGGCAGGGCTTCGCTTATTTCACAGCTTGGCGATGACCCCTTCGGTCACAAGATAATGTATGAGCTGCAGCAGTACGGTGTGGACACATCCGCCATAAGACTTACAAAAGAAGCAAACACAGCTCTGGCGTTTGTAAGCCTTGCCGCTGACGGCAACAGGACATTCTCCTTTTACAGAAAGCCGTCGGCAGATATGCTTTTGTCGCCGCAGCAGGTAGACAGCGATATTTTCCGTGACGCTTACGCTTTGCACTTTTGCAGCGTTTCTCTGGGGGATTTCCCAATGAAACAGACCCACCGCAAAGCAATAGACGAGGTAAAAAACCAGGGCGGTATCATAAGCTTTGACCCCAATCTCAGATTTCAGCTTTGGGACAGCCGTGAGGCTCTCAGGAGCACGGTGCTTGAATTTATCCCATATTGCCACATTCTGAAAATATCCGATGAGGAGCTTGGATTTATAACGGGTGAAAGTGACATCGAGGCGGCGCTGCCAAAGCTGTTCACGGGGAACGTTAAGCTTGTGGTATACACCTGCGGAGGAGGAGGCGCATACGCTTTCACAAGGCAGAAAAAATGCTTTGCATCGGCAAGGAAGGTGGATGTTATCGACACAACAGGCGCAGGCGACGGCTTTATAGGCTCTATGCTTTTCAAGCTCAGATGCATGGGTGTCACAAGGGACACTCTGGAAAAAATGAGCACGGCAGAGCTGAAAAAATGCCTTGATTTTTCAAACGAGTTCTGCACCCGAAGCGTTACAAAACACGGAGCCATAGCTTCCTACCCTGATATGGCGGATTACAAGGACTGACAGCTTACGCCGTCGGCGGAATTATTAGATCAGGTCGTTAATACAACACTATAAATTATTTTCAAAACAGAAAGGACGGATAGTTATGAAAACATTTAATTACACCATCACAGACGCAGTAGGTATCCATGCAAGACCGGCAGGAAAGCTTGTTAAGCTGGCAAAGGGCTTTGAGAGCAAGATAACTCTGGAAAAAGAGGGCGGCAAGTCTGCTGACCTGACCAAGCTTATGGCAGTCATGGGACTTGGTGTAAAGTGCGGCGACAACATTATCGTATCCTTTGACGGTGCAGATGAGGACGCTGCTTTTGACGCAGTAACCCAGCTTATCAAGGCAGAACTTTAATCAAAAGGAGGCGGCGGGATTTGTTGCAGTTTAAAGGAAAAGGAGTTTACTCAGCCATAGCTATCGGTGCGGCAAGCTTGTTCAAAAGACAAGAGGCACAGGTCCGCCGCAGACACGTTGAGGACACTCAAGCTGAGATAGAAAGAGTGGAAAACGCAAAGCAGAAGGCTATCGACCAGCTTTCCCGGATATACGAAAAGGCACTCAAAGAGGTTGGCGAGACAAACGCTCAGATATTTGAGATACACATGATGATGCTTGAGGACGACGATTACAACGAGTCGATACAAAACATCATCACCACACAGACCATAAACGCAGAGTACGCTGTGGCTGTAACGGCAGACAATTTCTCGGAAATGTTCGCTGCAATGGACGATGCGTATATGCAGGCAAGGGCAGCTGACGTAAAGGACATTTCAAACAGGCTTATCGCCTGCATGGGGGACGAGGATAACACAAGCGACGGCGGCACTGAAAAGATGATAGTTATTGCCGACGACCTTGCACCCAGCGAGACGGTTTCCCTTGACAAGGACAGGGTGCTTGCGTTTGTAACAGCCGGCGGTTCCTCAAATTCCCACACGGCAATACTTGCAAGGAACATGAATATCCCTGCGGTCATAGGCGTAGGCGATGAGATCTTAAAGGCTGTCAGAGACGGACAGACGGTGGTTGTAAACGGCTACACCGGCGAGATAACTGTCGAGCCTGACGAGGAGTTTATCGCTCAGGCTAAGGCAAAGCAGGAGGAGGACCTTCACAAGAAGGCACTTTTGCAGGAGCTTAAAGGCAAGCCAAATGTTACACTTGACGGAACAAGCGTCAACGTGTATGCAAACATCGGCGGCGTGGACGGCATAGGTGCTGTGCTTGCAAACGACGCAGGAGGTATCGGACTTTTCAGGAGCGAATTTCTGTACCTTGAGTCAAGCGATTACCCCACCGAGGAAGAACAGTTCAGGGCATACAAGCGTGTGCTTGAAAGCATGGCAGGGAAAAAGGTCATCATACGGACACTGGACATCGGCGCTGACAAGCAGATAGATTACTTCAAGCTTGACAAGGAAGACAATCCTGCTCTGGGATTCAGAGCAATACGCATATGCCTTACCCGTCCGCAGATCTTCGAGACACAGCTCAGAGCACTTTTCAGGGCATCTGTTTACGGCGAGCTGGGGATCATGTTCCCGATGATAACAAGTGTAGGCGAGCTTGAAAAGATAAAGCAGGCTTGCGACAAGGTAAAAGGAGATCTGGCTGACGAGGGTATCCCTTTTGCGGAGAACGTGGAGATCGGCATTATGATCGAAACTCCTGCGGCAGCTGTTATCAGCGACAGACTCGCACCTATGGTTGACTTTTTCAGCGTTGGCACAAACGATCTGACTCAGTACACACTTGCCTGCGACAGACAGAACGCCGCTCTTGAACAGTTTGTTGACACACACCACGAGGCAATACTCAGACTTATCGAGATGTCGGCAAAGAACGCTCATGCAAACGGTGCCTGGATAGGTATCTGCGGCGAGCTTGCAGCTGATCTTTCTCTTACGGAAACCTTCCTGCGAATGGGAATTGACGAGCTTTCGGTATCACCGCCATTCGTTCTGCCACTGCGTGACAAGATAAGGTCGATTGACCTTTCAAAGTAAACAAAAAAAGGACTGCCCTTATATGAGATGCTAATATAGAAGTTTTGCCCCGAAGCAAATCAAATTGCTCCGGGGCATTATTTTATTATTTGTCTGCTCAGATAAAACAAAATTCAGTGTTCTATGCAAACT
>ONMZ01000016.1 GCA_900319075.1 uncultured Eubacteriales bacterium | reverse complement strand
AAACAAGTCCCCAAATAGTAAAAATGACTGAGAGCTTAGAAGAGAGAACGGAAAACAATACTTTCCAGAAGAACTTTCTCCGACTGCTATGCAAGGATATTGTGGTAGATCCGAATTATCATCATATGTTTGATGCATAGTCAGGTTAGATTTCTCTAAAAAGATTTTCTCTTGTACTCCCTTAAAGCTCTTAACCATTTTTGACACTTGGGAGTGAAGCTCCCAAGTGTCAAAAATCATTAAAAAGTTTCTGAAGGGGGCACGGGGGGAACTCTTTTCAAAGAGTTCCAGCCCGATTATGCACTGAACGTATGATGATAAATTCTGATATAGTGGTTTACCACTCGATCTCGTCGATATCCACAGGGTTTGCGTTAAGCTCGACAGCTTTTATCTTTCCGGATTTGACCGAGATAGTTCTGTCGGCTATGGGTTTAATAGCAGAGTTATGGGTGATTATCACGACGGTGACGCCAAAATCACGGCTTAGCGTCTGCAAGAGTTTGAGTATGGACTTTCCTGTTACATAGTCCAGGGCACCTGTGGGCTCGTCGCACAGCAGGAGCTTTGGTTTTTTGGCAATAGCTCTTGCGATGGAAACTCTCTGCTGCTCGCCACCCGAAAGCTGTGAAGGAAAGTTGTTCATACGCTCCGAAAGCCCGACCGCATTCATAGCTTCCTCGGCGGACATAACATCATCGCAGATCTGCGTGGCAAGCTCGACATTTTCCTTGGCGGTGAGGTTATTTATCAGGTTATAGAACTGGAACACGAAACCAACGTCATTGCGGCGGAAGGTTGTAAGCTGCTTTTTGGAAAAGCCTGCAATATCCTGCCCGTCTATAATGATATTTCCGCTCGTGCAGGTGTCCATACCGCCGAGCAGGTTGAGGATAGTTGTTTTGCCTGCGCCCGATGCGCCGACGATGACGCAAAGCTCGCCTTTTTCGATAGTGAAATTCACCTTATCGTTGGCAAGGATAGTAGTCTCGCCCATTTTGTATTCTTTTACGACGTCTTTAAATTCGATGTAGCTCATGATTTCTCCTGTTTTCTCAATTTATGTTTTCTGATCTGGTCAGCGGCAATTGTGGCATACAGCGGCAAAGCAAGGGCAAGCACTATTGTGAAATTTCGGTTTATGATGAAATGCCAGCGTGACTGGTGTATAACGTGGAATGACCAGAACGACCAGAACACCGCCCAGCACAGTTTCATCATATCGCACATAAATCTTATTACAATGCGTACGCCCTCGGTTTCGTTTTCCTTATACTTACCGCCGACCTTTTTTATTTTGCTTGCGGCAAAGGAGAGAAGGCTGAATATGACAAACAGACCGTACCCTGCAAAGAAAGGGTAGAACGCCATTATTTTGTTCTCGCTGTAAATATCGAAATTGCCGTCCATGCCGTAATGCATACCAAATTTCTTCGGCAGGTCAGAAAGCATGCAGATCGTCCAGACAAGGAATACCGTCAGCAGCAAAAGGGCAAGTGCGTTTGAGGCGATATGAAATCTTTTGAAAAGCTTCATTTTTATCCTCCGCATTTAGTTTCTCTTTACACATTATAACCCACGGCGAGCATATTTGTCAACACAAAAAAGGGAGCTGTCCTTGCAGACAACTCCCTTGAATTGCATATTAGCTATTCAGCGTTTCAAGATTACTTGTTGATCTTGGTAACAACGCCGGAACCAACTGTTCTACCACCCTCACGGATAGCGAATCTCAGACCCTCTTCGATAGCGATAGGAGTGATAAGCTCAACATCCATCTCTACGTTATCGCCAGGCATGCACATTTCCTTATCAGCAGGAAGGGTGATAACGCCTGTAACGTCTGTTGTTCTGAAATAGAACTGAGGTCTGTAGTTGTTGAAGAATGGAGTATGACGGCCGCCCTCTTCCTTCTTCAGAACGTAAACCTGACCGGAGAACTTGGTCTCTGGGTGAATGGAGCCCGGCTTACAAAGAACCTGACCTCTCTTGATATCAGTTCTCTGAATACCACGGAGCAGTGCGCCGATGTTGTCGCCTGCCTCAGCGTAGTCGAGGATCTTTCTGAACATCTCGATACCTGTAACAACAGTCTTAGCTCTTTCCTCTGTAAGACCGATGATCTCAACTTCCTCACCAGTCTTGAGCTGACCTCTTTCTACTCTACCGGTAGCAACTGTACCACGGCCTGTGATCGTGAATACGTCCTCAACAGGCATCAGGAACGGCAGGTCTGCCTTTCTGTCAGGTGTTGGGATAAAGCTGTCAACAGCGTCCATAAGGTCAAGGATAGGCTTGTAAGCAGGATCGTTAAGATCGTCCGGAGCTTCAAGAGCAGCAAGTGCAGAACCTCTGATGATAGGAGTCTCATCGCCAGGGAAATCGTACTTGTCAAGCAGCTCTCTGATGTCCATCTCAACGAGGTCGAGCAGCTCTTCGTCGTCAACCTGGTCAGCCTTGTTCATGAATACAACGATTGCAGGAACGCCAACCTGACGAGCGAGCAGAAGGTGCTCTCTTGTCTGAGCCATAGGACCGTCGGAAGATGCAACAACGAGGATAGCACCGTCCATCTGAGCAGCACCGGTGATCATGTTCTTTACGTAGTCAGCGTGGCCCGGGCAGTCAACGTGAGCATAGTGACGGTTCTTTGTCTCATACTCAACGTGAGCTGTGTTGATCGTAATACCTCTTTCTCTCTCCTCAGGAGCAGAGTCGATATTAGCATAGTCCTTCTTCTCAGCAAGACCCTCCAGAGCAAGAGTCTTTGTGATAGCAGCGGTAAGAGTGGTCTTACCGTGGTCAACGTGACCAATGGTACCAATGTTTACGTGTGGTTTGGTTCTTTCAAAATGTGCCTTTGCCATAGGATTTTCCTCCTTAAATTTCATTTTTTCCGATTTAACGATACCGTAGTATAATTACATCGGTATAATTATATCAAATTTTTTCTCGTTTTGCAATAGCTAAACGGATTTTTTTTAAAAAAGTTAGTCGTTGTTCTTGTTTCTCGAAGCCATGATCTTTTCAGATATGTTCTTAGGAACCTGGATATAGCTGTGAGGCTCCATTACATACTGACCTCTTCCCTGTGTCTTGGAACGCAGGTCATTTGAGTAACCGAACATTTCTGACAGCGGAACAAGGCAATCTACCTGAGCTGCACCTGTTCTCTGCTCCTGACCGAGGATCTGTCCACGGCGTGAGTTAAGGTCGCCGATAACTGTTCCAAGGTAATCATCCGGAGCGATCACAGAAACCTTCATGATAGGCTCAAGAATAATAGGCTTAGCCTTTCTCATAGCCTCCTTGAATGCCATAGATCCTGCGATCTTAAATGCCATTTCAGAGGAGTCTACCTCGTGATAAGATCCATCGAAAAGCTCGACCTTAACGTCGACTACCTGATATCCTGCAAGAACGCCGCTTTCCATTGCGCCCTTGATACCTGCGTCAACAGCAGGGATATATTCCTTAGGAATAGCACCGCCCACAACGTGGTTGATGAACTCGTATCCTGCGCCTGACTCATTAGGCTCAACGTTGATCTTAACGTGACCGTACTGACCCTTACCACCCGACTGCTTAGCATACTTGTAGTCCACAGTAGCAGGAGCGGTGATAGTTTCCTTGTAAGAAACCTGAGGTGTACCTACGTTTGCCTCTACCTTGAACTCACGCAGAAGTCTGTCCACGATAATCTCAAGGTGAAGCTCACCCATACCGGCGATAATAGTCTGACCTGTTTCCTCAGAAGTCCAGGTTCTGAAGGTCGGGTCTTCCTCAGCCAGCTTAGAAAGGGCAATACCCATCTTCTCCTGACCTGCTTTTGTCTTAGGCTCGATAGCCAGCTGGATAACAGGCTCAGGGAATTCCATTGATTCAAGGATTATAGGATGCTTTTCGTCGCACAGAGTATCACCTGTGGTGGTATTTTTCAGACCAACGGCTGCGCCGATATCGCCTGCGAATATCTCCTCGATATCCTTTCTGTGGTTGGAATGCATCTGAAGGATCCTACCGATCCTCTCGTTTTTATCCTTTGTTGAGTTATAAACTGTCGAACCTGCTGTAAGAACGCCCGAATAAACTCTGAAGAAGCACAGCTTACCAACAAACGGGTCTGTTGCGATCTTGAAAGCAAGAGCTGCAAAAGGCTCATCGTCGGAAGAAGGTCTCTCGTCCTCCTCGCCTGTATCGGGGTTTACGCCCTTGATGTGGGGAACATCAAGCGGTGACGGCATATAATCTACTATCGCATCCAGAAGCTTCTGAACGCCCTTGTTCTTGTATGAAGTACCGCAGCATACAGGTACCATTGTATTATCAATGGTTGACTTTCTGATGGTCCTTTTGATCTCCTCTTCGGTGAGCTCCTGACCGTCAAAATACTTCTCCATAAGCTCGTCGTCCATTTCAGCAACGTGCTCGAGAAGCTCGCTTCTGTACTGCTCAGCTTTTTCCTTCATATCCTCGGGGATATCCTCGACCTGGATATCTGTGCCGATATCGTTTGTATAGATATAAGCCTTCATCTCGATAAGGTCGATAATTCCCTTAAATTCGTCCTCAGCGCCGATAGGCAGCTGAATAGGAACTGCATTGCACTGCAGTCTGTCGTGAAGCATATGAAGAACGTTATAGAAGTCAGCTCCCATAATGTCCATCTTGTTCACGTATACCATTCTTGGTACTTTATAGTTATCAGCCTGACGCCATACGGTCTCAGTCTGCGGCTCAACGCCTCCCTTTGCACAAAGAACAGTTACAGATCCGTCCAGAACTCTCAGCGATCTCTGAACTTCAACAGTAAAGTCAACGTGTCCCGGGGTGTCAATGATGTTAAGTCTATGGTTCTTCCAATAGCAGGTCGTTGCAGCAGAGGTGATGGTTATACCTCTTTCCTGCTCCTGTGCCATCCAGTCCATAGTGGCTGTACCATCATGAGTTTCTCCGATCTTATGGTTTATTCCGGTATAAAAAAGGATACGCTCGGTAGTAGTGGTCTTGCCGGCATCGATATGAGCCATGATACCAATATTTCTGGTGTCCTGTAAAGAACAATCTCTTTGCATAATTTCCTCCTGTTTAATTTACCGAAATTACCATCTGTAATGTGCAAAAGCCTTGTTAGCTTCAGCCATTCTGTGTGTTTCGTCACGCTTCTTGCAGGATCCGCCGGTTCCGTTAAGTGCGTCCATGATCTCTGCAGCGAGCCTTTCCTTCATTGTGTCCTCGTTTCTTTCACGAGAATACTTTGTTATCCATCTCAGTCCCAGTGTCTGACGTCTGTCAGGACGAACCTCCATTGGAACCTGATATGTGGCACCGCCCACACGGCGAGCCTTTACCTCGAGCTCAGGCATGATGTTGTTCATTGCCTCCTCGAATACCTCAAGAGCAGGTCTGCCTGTCTTCTCCTCTACGATCTGGAATGCACCGTAAACGATCTTCTGGGCAACACCCTTTTTGCCGTCGAGCATAATGTTGTTTACAAGACGTGTTACCAGCTTTGAATTGTAAACCGGATCAAGAAGCACGTCTCTTTTTGTAACTCTACCTCTTCTTGGCACTTTGATTCCCTCCTTCACAAATAAATGAATTCACAGGTACTCGCTCCGCAGCCATACACTATTATATATAATAAGCATATTCTGCAGCCCCGTCAGCCCAATGTAGAGTCATCTATATAAATCACTCCACACTAACTGTGGTCTTCGCATTTTGCGACAATGAGTATATTCCTTTAATCTTTCCGAGCTTCAGAGATCTGTATTATCCCTTGGCTGCTCCTGCCTTTGGCCTCTTTGCACCGTACTTGGATCTTGCCTGCATTCTCTTTGCAACGCCCTGTGTATCAAGTGTACCACGGATAATGTGATATCTTACACCAGGAAGATCCTTAACACGTCCGCCTCTGATAAGAACAACGCTGTGCTCCTGCAGATTATGACCGATGCCCGGAATATAAGCTGTTACTTCGTTTCCGTTTGTGAGCTTTACCCTGGCAACCTTTCTCATAGCGGAGTTAGGCTTTTTAGGTGTAGCTGTTCTTACGACTGTGCAAACTCCACGCTTCTGTGGGCATGACTGGTCGATAACTACCTTCTTCTTGGAGTTAAATCCCTTCTGAAGAGCAGGCGCTGTGGACTTGTCCACCAGAACATCTCTTCCCTTTCTTACTAACTGGTTAAAGGTTGGCATATTTTCTCTCCTTTCGTAAAATGATAGCTCTGCCAAAAGGGCGCACTTGCCCTATGTCGGCATGCTCTAATATTATACACTTGTTTGCGCCTCTTGTCAAGGGCTTTTTGTCAAAATAATAACCAAAGTCCTTTTATCTTACTATTGCTTTCATTGTGCATTTATATACATTTTTACAAAAAAAGAGCGGCACTGCTGCCGCCCTTTCAAATTCAAATACTATCTATCAGAAGCTGCCGCCCTCTGCACCGGTCTGTGCAGCAGGGTGAGCGTCCACCTTAGCGATCTGGGTATTGTTATAGATATCCATACCCGTACCGGCAGGTATAAGCTTACCGATGATAACGTTTTCTTTAAGACCCATAAGCTTATCGGTCTTTCCTCTGATGGCTGCATCTGTAAGAGCCTTTGTGGTCTCCTGGAAGGATGCTGCGGAAAGGAATGAGTCAGAGTAAGAAGAAGCCTTTGTGATACCCTGAAGAACAGGCAGTGTAGTAATGAGTTTTGCGTCCTCGTCACCTGCATCTATCTTCTGCTGTATCTCCTCATTCATTCTCATGATCTCGCTTCTCTCCACCAGAGTGCCCGGAAGCAGATAACTTGAACCCGGATCGTCCACCTTGACTTTCTTCATCATCTGGCGAACGATGACCTCGATATGCTTATCGTTGATATCAACACCCTGCAGGCGGTAAACCTTCTGCACTTCGGTGATGATATAGTTCTGAACAGCTTTCGAGCCGTTTACTGCAAGGATATCCGCAGGGTTGATAGAGCCCTCTGTAAGGGAATCTCCCGCCTTAACAACGTCGCCGTCATGAACTTTGATCTTATATCCGTACGGGATAGCATAAGCTTCCTCGTCGGGGTTTTCCACATCTTCGCTGGTAACGATGATATGCTTTTGTTTTTTCATCTCCTCGATCCTTACCACACCGTCAAGTCTGGTAATGATCGCTGCGCCCTTAGGCTTACGGCTCTCAAACAGCTCCTCAACTCTCGGCAGACCCTGTGTAATATCCTCTGCTGATGCGATGCCGCCCGTATGGAAGGTTCTCATGGTCAGCTGGGTACCCGGCTCACCGATAGACTGTGCGGAGATTACGCCGACAGCCTCGCCCACCTGAACAACGTTGCCTGTTGCAAGGTTAGCACCATAGCACTTAGCGCATACACCGTGCTTAGCGTGGCACTGGAGCACCGATCTGATCTGGATAGACTTTTTGCCGTCCTTTTCAAGGGCTGCAACTATCCTTGCTGCGTCATGCTCGTTGATAAGTTTTGTCTTTGAGCAGATCATTTCTCCTGTCTGGCTGTCCTTATAATCCTCAACAAGGAATCTGCCCACAAGTCTTTCTGTAAGAGGCTCGATCATTTCGTTACCGTTTTTGATATCGAATATCTCTATACCTACGTCACTTCCGCAGTCGTCCTCATGGATAATAACATCCTGAGAAACGTCAACAAGACGTCTTGTAAGGTAACCCGAGTCAGCTGTACGCAGAGCTGTATCTGCCAGACCTTTACGGGCACCACGGGAGGAGATAAAGTATTCCAGGATATTAAGTCCCTCACGGTAGTTTGCTCTGATAGGCATTTCGATGGTGGAACCTGATGTATTGGCAATAAGTCCACGCATACCTGCAAGCTGTCTGATCTGGTTGATGGAACCACGGGCTCCCGAATCAGCCATCATGTTGATGGGGTTATAAGGGTCAAGGTTTGCCTGAAGTGCGGCAGTTACCTCATCGGTAGCATTATTCCAGATCTCGATGAACTTTTTGGATTTTTCTTCTCTTGAGATATAACCTCTCTTATACTGCTTGTCGATCTTATCAACAAGCGCATCTGCCTTTGCAAGAATATCCTTCTTTGCAGGCGGGATCTCCGCATCGCACACAGCGACAGTGATCGCAGCCTTTGTTGAGTATTTATAGCCCAGAGCCTTTATCTTATCAAGCACCTCGCTGGTTGCGGTGGTACCGTGCTTATGGATACACTTATCGATAAGGTCTTTAAGCTGTTTCTTCTTTACAAGGAAATCTATTTCCAGGTCAAACTGTTTATCCGAGTTTGTTCTGTCAACATAGCCCAGATCCTGCGGGATCACCTCGTTGAAAATAAGTCTTCCCACAGTTGCATCGATTATCTTTGATACCTGCTTATCGCCGATCTGTTTTGAGATCCTTACCTTAATCTTGGACTGGAGCGAAACTATCTTCTGGTCATAAGCCATAAGAGCCTCGTTCACATCTCTGAACACCTTGCCCTCGCCCGGCTCGCCGTCCTTTGCCAGTGTGAGGTAATAGGAACCAAGCAGCATATCCTGTGAAGGAACAGCCACAGGGCTTCCATCTGAAGGTTTGAGCAGGTTATTTGCAGCAAGCATAAGGAATCTTGCCTCAGCCTGAGCCTCCACAGATATAGGAAGGTGGACCGCCATCTGGTCACCGTCAAAGTCTGCATTGAAGGCTGTACATACCAGCGGATGGAGCTTGATAGCTCTTCCCTCTACAAGTACAGGCTCAAATGCCTGGATACCAAGTCTGTGGAGCGTAGGCGCACGGTTGAGCATTACAGGGTGTCCCTTGATAACGTTCTCAAGAGCATCCCAGACCTCCGGCTTAGCTCTCTCCACCATTTTCCTTGCGCTCTTTATATTGATAGTAGGATTTGTGTCCACCAGTCTTTTCATAACGAATGGCTTGAAAAGCTCCAGAGCCATTTCCTTAGGCAGACCGCACTGATACATTTTAAGCTCAGGACCTACAACGATAACCGAACGTCCCGAATAGTCAACACGCTTACCCAAAAGGTTCTGACGGAAACGTCCCTGCTTACCTTTAAGCATATCCGAAAGAGACTTGAAGGCTCTGTTATTAGGTCCGGTAACAGGCCTGCCGTGTCTGCCGTTGTCGATGAGTGCATCAACAGCTTCCTGGAGCATTCTCTTTTCGTTTCTTACGATAATATCCGGAGCTTCCAGCTCAAGCATTCTCTTCAAACGGTTATTTCTGTTGATAACACGTCTGTAAAGGTCGTTAAGGTCGCTGGTAGCGTATCTTCCGCCGTCCAGCATTACCATAGGTCTCAGATCCGGCGGGATAACAGGGACCACGTCAAGTATCATCCACTCAGGACGGTTGCCGGACATTCTGAACGCCTCAACGATCTCCAGCCTTTTGAGCAGCTTGATCCTTTTCTGTCCGGAGGAAAGATCCTTCAGTTCTTCTTTAAGCTCATCTGCAAGCTTATCAAGGTCGATCTCGCACAGCAGCTCCTTGATAGCCTCTGCGCCCATACCGGCCTTGAACTGATCCTCGTCGTACTTTTCCAGCATCTCGTTATAATCCTTCTCGGTGAGAAGCTGACCCTTTACAAGCTCTGTGTCGCCCGGGTCTATAACGATATACTTTGTGAAATACAGCACCTCTTCAAGTCTTTTCTGTGAGATCTCCAGCATCTGTCCGATCCTTGAAGGAGTACCCTTGAAGTACCAGATATGTGAAACAGGAGCAGCAAGCTCGATATGACCCATTCTCTCACGTCTTACTTTAGCTCTTGTTACCTCAACGCCGCAGCGCTCGCAGACCTTGCCTTTAAAGCGGATCTTCTTATACTTTCCGCAGTGACATTCCCAGTCCTTTGTCGGTCCGAAGATCTTTTCGCAGAAAAGTCCGTCCTTTTCAGGCTTCTGTGTACGATAGTTTATAGTTTCTGGTCTTTCAACAACGCCATAAGACCACTCACGGATCCTATCGGGCGATGCAAGACCGATCTTTATTGATTCAAATACATTAAAATCCAACAGCTGTACCCTCTTCCTGTATAATTTGGTTTACCTTTGGCTGATGTGTTCCCACGGGCTGGATCTGCCCATGGGGGCACTCTTTTCACGTGTTATTCCTCGTCGCCGAAGTCCTCTTCATCGTCGTCGAAATCATCCTCGAAATCGTCGTCTCCAAGCTCGGACAATCCATCTTCGTCCTCGGCTGCAAAGCCGTCTGCAAAGTCGTCAGCGTCTGTGGAATAATCTATCTCGTCATCTATTTCAGGTGTTGGGATAAGGTCATCGTCATCATCAAACTTCTGTTTCAGGTCGATCTCCTCGTTGTTGATGTTGAGTACCTTGATGTCAAGGCAAAGTGACTGAAGCTCCTTGATAAGCACCTTGAAAGCTTCCGGAACGCCCGGCTTAGGTACGTTCTGTCCCTTTACGATAGCCTCATATGTCTTTACACGTCCGTTAAGGTCGTCGGACTTGACTGTAAGGATCTCCTGGAGCGTATATGCAGCACCGTAAGCCTCCAGTGCCCATACCTCCATTTCACCGAATCTCTGTCCGCCGAACTGTGCCTTACCGCCAAGAGGCTGCTGTGTTACCAGTGAGTAAGGACCTACTGAACGTGCGTGGATCTTATCGTCAACAAGGTGGTGGAGCTTGAGGTAGTACATATAGCCCACTGTTACCCTGTTATCAAACTTTTCTCCGGTTCTTCCGTCATAAACGGTGAACTTGCCGTCCTGAGCCATGCTCAGTGCATTTGTGTTGATGAGATCCTCCATTTTATGAACGGTGAACTCATCATCTTTATGCTCAAGATAATTCTTCTGTGCCATCTCAAAGCACTCACGAATATCCGCCTCGTGTGCGCCGTCAAATACAGGGGTCATTATCTTCCAGCCAAGTGCCTTTGCAGCCATACCCAGATGTACCTCGAGCACCTGACCGATGTTCATACGTGAAGGAACGCCCAGAGGGTTAAGGCAGATATCAAGCGGAGTTCCGTCCTCCAGGAACGGCATATCCTCCTGGGGCAGTATCCTTGAAACGACACCCTTGTTACCGTGTCTACCTGCCATCTTATCGCCCACAGAGATCTTTCTCTTTTGTGCGATATAGCATCTTACCAGCTTGTTTACTCCCGGTGAAAGCTCTTCACAATTTTCTCTTGTGAACACCTTGACATCTATTATGATGCCTGCCTCTCCGTGAGGAACTTTAAGAGAGTTATCTCTGACCTCTCTTGCCTTCTCGCCGAAGATCGCACGAAGCAGTCTTTCCTCTGCGGTCAGCTCAGTCTCGCCCTTAGGTGTTACCTTACCTACCAGGATATCTCCCGAGCGTACCTCTGCACCGATCCTTATGATACCGTTATCGTCCAGATCCTTCAGAGCATCCTCGCCCACATTGGGGATATCTCTTGTGATCTCCTCAGGTCCGAGCTTTGTATCTCTTGCCTCTGTTTCCAAATCTTCGATATGGATAGAGGTGTATTTGTCCTGCTTAACAAGGTTCTCGTTGAGCAAAACGGCGTCCTCGTAGTTATAGCCTTCCCATGTCATAAAGCCGATAAGTGCGTTCTTACCCAGCGAAAGCTCTCCGTTTGAGGTAGCCGGACCGTCACCGATGACCTGACCCTTCTTGATCTTTTCGCCCTTATCGACGATAGGTCTTTGGTTTGTGCAGGTACCTGCATTTGATCTTTTGAACTTGGTCATCTCGTAGGTATGCATCTCGCCGTTCTTTTCACGTACAACGATCTTGTCTGCGTCAACGCTTTCGACAACACCGTCAGCGTCTGCGACAACAGCCACTCCCGAGTCAACGCAAGCCTTATATTCCATACCCGTACCAACTATCGGGTTTTCTGTTTTTATAAGCGGAACTGCCTGACGCTGCATGTTTGAACCCATGAGGGCACGGTTAGCGTCATCGTTTTCAAGGAACGGGATACAAGCGGTAGCCACGGACACTACCATTTTAGGAGAAACGTCCATGAAATCGATCTTTTCTCTTTCGATCTCAAGGATCTGATCTCTGTATCTTCCGTTTACCTTAGCCCTTGCAAACTTATGATCCTCGGTAAGAGGCTCGTTTGCCTGAGCGACCATATAGTTGTCCTCCACATCGGCAGTCATATAAACTACCTCATCGGTAACAACACCTGTCTCCTTATCCACTTTTCTGTAAGGAGCCTCGATAAATCCGTACTCATTGATCCTTGCAAAGGAAGCAAGATAGGAGATAAGTCCGATGTTAGGTCCTTCAGGAGTCTCGATAGGACACATTCTTCCGTAATGTGTATAGTGAACGTCACGAACCTCAAATCCGGCTCTGTCTCTTGAAAGACCGCCGGGGCCCAATGCAGAGAGTCTTCTCTTATGTGTCAGCTCTGCAAGAGGGTTATTCTGATCCATGAACTGTGACAGAGGCGAAGATCCGAAAAACTCTCTGATAGCGGCTGTGATAGGTCTTATATTTATAAGCGCCGCAGGAGTTGCGACCTCTGTATCCTGAGACTGGATATTCATTCTTTCGTGAACGACTCTTTCCATTCTGGTAAAGCCGATCCTGAACTGGTTTTGAAGCAGCTCGCCAACGGATCTTATTCTTCTGTTGCCAAGGTGGTCGATATCGTCAACAGTTCCTACGCCGTCACAAAGGTTGAGGAAATAAGAAACTGTTGCGATTATGTCGTCAACTGTGATATGCTTCGGAACAAGCTCGTCGACTCTGGACTTTACAGCCTCCATAAGCTCTTCCTCGCTGTCGCACTCATCAAGGATCTGTCTGAGCACAGGGAAGGATACCTTTTCGTTAACTCCAAGGCTCTTGGCATCGAAGTTTACAAAGTCTGCGATATCTACCATATTGCTTCCGATGATCTTGACCTCGTGCTCTTCAAGCCTTACCTCAGTCTCTCCTGTGGCAGAGGTAACAAACTCCTTTACCTCTACTCTGACAAAGACCTCACGCACGCCCGCAGCCTCTATTTTTGTAGCCTGATCGAAATCCACAAGCTCTCCTGCCTCGGCAAGTATCTCGCCTGTGAGAGGATCGATTACCGGCTGGGACAGCCTGTGTCCGGCAAGTCTTGAAGCTATGCCCAGCTTCTTGTTGTACTTATAGCGTCCGAATCTTGAAAGATCGTATCTTTTTGCGTCAAAAAACAGATTGTTAAGGTGATTCTCGGCAGACTCCACCGTGGGAGGCTCGCCCGGACGAAGCTTTTTGTAAACCTCAAGCAGCGCTTCCTCTCTGTTAGCGGTCTGATCCTTCTGAAGGATAGTCTGCTCGATACGCTCGTCTTTTCCGTACTCGGCCTCGATCTCCTCGTTGGTCCCTGTTTCTCCGATAGCACGCAAAAACGTGGTAAGAGGGATCTTTCTGTTCTTATCTATTCTTACATAGACAACATCGTTGGAATCCATTTCATATTCAAGCCACGCACCACGGTTAGGGATAACGGTGGTCTTGAAAAGATCCTTACCGGTCTTGTCTTTGTCAAAGGCATAATAAACACCGGGCGAACGAACCAGCTGTGAAACGATAACACGCTCTGCACCGTTGATTACAAAGGTACCGCTGTCGGTCATTTTCGGGAAATCGCCCATAAACACCTCAGACTCTTTTATCTCACCTGTTTCGGTGTTGTTAAGTCTTGCGGTGACCCTCAAAGGCACAGAGTACGTAGCATCCCTCGCCTTGCACTCCGCAATAGAATACTTCGGCTGGTCATCAAAACGGTATCCCACAAAGTTCAGCTCCAGATTACCGTTATAATCGGTAATTGTGGAAGCTTCGCTGAATACCTCCTTCAGACCCTCCTCAATAAACCATTTGTAAGAGTTTTTCTGTACCTCGATAAGATTGGGCATCTCCAGGACCTCATTGATCTTAGCGAAGCTCTTTCTCGTGTTCTTACCGAGTTTTACGTCCTTGACATTCACCATAGGCTCTATCACTCCTTAAATTATTTACCGTTTCGTTCTGCAGCTTCCCGGATAAGATGAACGTTTTGTGAATTTTTGTTTAAAAATTTCTCTCGAACTGATCCAATCCCACCTGAGAGGCACCTTAAAATCTCTGAAAAACCAAAAGAAAAGGTACAAAACTCCATTATGATACAGTATACAATTATATAATACTGAAATCAGGATGTCAAGAGTTTTGCACCTGCAAAATATTCAATTAGGGCAAAATCAGCGTTTTGCACATTTTTGGTATAATTTCGGCCGAAATTTTCTATTATTACCATTCATACGATATTCCGTAACTTTTTTATTAACATGGTGTGAAATATGGGAATTTCTGTATGCTTTTATCCTTTCCCAACACTTTCAGTCAAGGGTGCTATGCACAAAAGGCTGTATAGTTTGATTTTTCATAAAAAGGCGGCAGCTATTGAAAAGCCGTGGTTTATCTGTTATACTCTTTTAAAAGTCGATGCTGAAAAAGGAGGGCGAAAGAATGAAAATACGGACGTTGCTGACAGCTGCTGCACTGCTGCTGTGCGGCTGCGGTGAAAGCTCACAGAGGCAAGATTCCGGTCCGGCAAGCAGCGAACCGCAAGCCGTAACATCTCAGCAGACCGCAGAGAACGGAAAGTGCGGCAAAGGGCTTTCTTGGTCGCTTGACGAAAGGGGAAAGCTGATAATAAGCGGTGATGGTGAAATGGATGCAGCGGCAGCGGGTTCTTCCCCATGGCAGGAAATAAAGGACAGGATAAAGACCGCTGAGCTTTCCCGGGGTGTCAGATCTATCGGGGCAGGTGCTTTTGCAGGCTGCATACACCTTGAAAGCATAGCGATACCCGACAGCGTTAAAGCGATAGGCAACTCGGCGTTTGAGGGCTGCCGGGAGCTGAAAACCATAAAGATACCGAACAACGTATCGGAGTTTGGTGAAAAGGTGTTCTGGAACTGTGAAAAGCTTGAAAGCGCCGTTATTGGAAAGGGCGTAAAAGAGCTTGGCTACAATACATTTTGTAAATGCAGAGCTCTCACATCGGTAACTATTTCACAGGGACTTGAACGCATTGGCGACTGTGCATTTGAATACTGCACCTCCCTGCGGGAGATAACTATACCGGACACAGTCACCTCCATGGGATACAATGTTTTTCCTGCCGGTGAGGTTATCATAAAAGGCAGGGCAGGCTCTGCCGCACAGCAGTATGCAGATAAATTCGGGCACTCATTCAAGGCGGTATAAAAACAGACCTCTCACGCTCAGATCGGGTGTGAGAGGTTTATTATGTATTATGATTTCCAGTACTTTCGGTCAAGACTTCTGTACTGCACAGCCTGTGCGATATGCGCTTTGTCTATGATTTCTGCGCCGTCCATATCCGCAACGGTCCTTGCGACTTTAAGGATCTTTTCATAAGCTCTTGCGGAGAGACCAAGCTTTTCAAAGATACTGCCCAGCATCGCTTCGGCTTTATCGGTCATGGGGCAGACATCATGGATCATTTCCGGACTTATCCTTGCGTTGCAACTTATCCCCGTACCTTCGTAGCGCTTGTTCTGGACGTCCCTTGCCGCCTGCACACGCTGTCTGATGCTTTCCGATGATTCTTCCTTTTCCCCTGAGGAAAGGTCGGCAAACTCAACGGGAGCGACTTCGAGGTGAATATCGAACCTGTCCAGCAGCGGACCGGATATTTTGTTCAGATAGTGATCCACCTGATGCTTTGAGCATATACATTTTCTTGTGGGGTGACCATAATATCCGCATGGGCACGGGTTCATTGCGCCTATGAGCATAAACGAACTGGGATAGGTTATACTTCCCGACACACGTGAAATCGTCACCTTCATATCCTCAAGAGGCTGACGCAGTATCTCAAGGGCAGGACGGGAAAACTCCGCCAGCTCGTCCAGAAACAGCAGTCCGTTATGTGCCAGCGATATCTCTCCCGGTCTTGGGGTCGTCCCCCCTCCCGCAAGTCCTGCCGCCGACACGGTATGGTGGGGTGAGCGAAAGGGCCTTGTGGTTATAAGCGGGCGCTGGCTGTCAAGCACCCCGGCAACAGAATGTATACCCGTGGTCTCAATAGATTCTTCAAAAGTCATCTGCGGAAGTATCGAGGGCATACGCTTGGCAAGCATGGATTTTCCCGAGCCGGGCGAACCTATCATCAAAACGTTGTGTCCGCCTGCCGCTGCTATCTCCAGCGCCTTTTTCGCAGCCGCCTGGCCACGCACATCGGCAAAATCCAGAGTGCTGAGATAATCCGCCTTCGCAGGGACGAAAACCGGCGCAGGCTGCATGATCTCCTTGCCGGAAAAGTGCCTTGCCAGCTGTTCAAGCGACTGAACACCATACGCCTTTATACCCCTGACCGCAGAAGCCTCAAGTAGGTTTTCCCCTGGAACATATATCTCCTTTAAGCCCTTTTGCGCCAGTATGGTCATAGGTAAAACTCCGTTTACACGCCTCAGCTCACCGCTGAGAGAGACCTCTCCGATAAATGCAGCGTCCCGGATCTGCTTTGGGTCGATGATCCCCGCTGCACACATCAGCGAGACCGCTATCGCAAGATCATGTACCGTACCGGATTTTTTTACGTCCGCCGGCGCAAGGTTCACAAGTACCCTGCCCTTGGGAAATCCAAGTCTGCTGCTGCGAAAAGCCGAACGTATCCTCTCACGGCTCTCCCTTACCGCTACGTCTGCAAGTCCTACTATGTCAAATGCAGGCAGCCCCGCACTGGACTCGATCTCTACTTCAACTTTGAACGCATTTAGTCCTAAAAGCCCTATGCTGTTAACTTTTCCAAACATCTGTCTCACCTCTTACGCTAAATCAGAATTTATATTATTATCAAAATAATTGTTGTGCACCCGAAGGGGTCATAGGTGCTCATTATATGAGATTCAAGCCGCCTTTTTGCAGGCGGATTGCGGAAAAATGGTGGAGGTATTCTCCGCAGGGGCACGCCCTCTCTTGCAGGGCGTCCCCTCTTTCAAAACAGTCCACCGGACTGTTTTGAAATTCACCCCTTGCGGAGCGCACGATGTAAGGGGATTTTGCTCTCTGCGGAGAGCGACGAGGGCGCCGCCCTCGACCCGCAAGCCCTTTTTAGGAAAGGGCTTGACCCCAAACCTTTTTAATATGCACAATTTGGCGCATTATCCTTGCATAGCAGTTGGAGATATTCTCTTGGGAAAAGTTTTCCTCAAACTCTCCTCTTGAACTTCTACATATTTTCGGTGATCGGGAGGCGTGGCTCCCGATTGCCGAAAATCTATAAAAGGTTTAGGAAGGGGGTCTGGGGGATAACCCTTCTCCAAAAGGGTTTCCCCCAGCTGCCACGCAAGGGTGCTGCGGTAAATTCTGATTTATTCCATTATTGTTTCAAAGAAGTCAAGGACATCGGCATAGACTTCGTCCTTATTGAGCTCATTCAGCAACTCATGGCGGGCATCTTTATATATTTTCATTTCCACGTTACAGTTATTAAGGTTCAGATTATTAAAGACTTTGAGCACGCCTTTGCCGTAATTCCCCACGGGGTCGGCAGAGCCTGAGATAAGATAAGTGGGCAGATTTTTAGGATAGGAGCTATACCACTTATCGTTTGAGACAAACCAGATCATTTTCACCAGGTTTTCAAAGCCGTTCAAGGTGAAAGTAAAGCCGCAGCGTTTGTCGTTACAATACTTTGCAACGACAGCGGTGTCTCTTGAAAGCCAGTCAAAGTCGGAATTTCTGGGGGTAATGCCATTATTATAGCTGCCAAAGGCCAGTTTATTGAAAAGCTCTCCCTTGTGCTTTTCGCCGTGGATACGCTTTGCCACGTCAAGCATAGAAAGCATAGCTTCTGTGCCGCCCTGACCGCCGGAGGTCCCACAGAACACCGCACCGTCCAGCACCTTTGCGTGTGCGGTGACAAACGCTCTTGCAAGGAAGCTTCCCATACTGTGTCCAAACAAAAAGTAGGGCACCTGCGGATAGCTTTTTTTCATAATCTTTGTAAGCTTGTACATATCCTTTACAACGCACTGCCAGCCGTCACGCTGAGCAAAATATCCGTAGTCGGTGTCATCGTTTACGCTGCGGCCGTGTCCGAGATGATCCTCTCCGCACACCACAAATCCCTTTGACGCAAGAAAATCCGCAAAGGCGCTGTACCTTTCAAAATACTCTGCCATACCGTGAGCTATCTGGACAACGCCCCTTACAGCCCCTTGGGGAAACACCACATAGTAGGCTATGTCGTGTAACTTATCACATGATCTGAAACTGCTTGAAAAATGGGTGCTCATATTTATCCTCCTTTTTAAGATCCATTTAGATAATTATACCACATGGCGCTGATTATATCAAGTTTTTTTTGCTCCCTTTGCGCCGGGGAACGTTAAAGAAAAAAAGCTGGGAATAAATCTAAAAATTCCGTTACAGCCCTTGAAAAATCATGAAAATGTGTTATACTTAATTTGTATGATAATATTTTAATAAAAAGAGGTGTGTGACAATGACAGAAATGGAACTTTATAAGCTCTGGTGCGACAATGCCACCGAGGATGAGGATCTGGTCAGGGAACTTAAAGAGATCGCCGGCGACGAGGAAGCCATCAAGGACAGATTTTACCGTGACCTTGAATTCGGTACGGGCGGACTCAGAGGCGTTATCGGAGCAGGTGCTTACAGACTTAATATCTACACGATAAGACGTGCCACACAGGGGCTTGCCGATTATGTAAACGATGCGTTCAGCGACGCAGCCGTGGCTATCTCCTTTGATTCAAGAATAAAGTCTGATGTCTTTGCAAAAGAAGCTGCATCGGTGCTTGCAGCCAACGGCATAAAGGTGTACATCTATACCGAGCTTATGCCTACCCCCTGCCTTTCCTGGGCAGTAAGAGCCTGCAAAGCCCAGGCAGGTATAATGATAACCGCTTCACATAACCCTGCCAAATACAATGGCTATAAGGTGTATGGCGAGGACGGCTGCCAGATGACTATTGACGCTGCTAATGCTGTTACCGAGAAAATAGCGGCTGTTGATATGTTCGGCGGCGCTAAGGTCATGAGCTTTGATGAAGGTGTTAAAAGCGGCATGATAAGCTTTATCAGCCAGGATATCATAGAAAAATATTACGAGAAAGTCCTTGAACAGGGCATTCACACCGATCTTGTTGCACAAAGCGGTCTGAAGGTAGTTTATACCCCTCTTAACGGCACAGGCAACAAGCCGGTAAGGGAAATACTTAAAAGAATTGGCATTAAGGAAGTTACAGTTGTTCCCGAACAGGAGAACCCTGACGGAAACTTCCCTACCTGTCCGTTCCCGAACCCTGAGATCAAAGAGGCTCTTGCTAAGGGACTGGAGCTTTGTGCAAGCGTTAAGCCCGATCTTCTGCTTGCAACAGACCCGGACTGTGACAGAGTTGGAATAGCTGTACCGGGCGACAACGGCGAGTTCGTGCTGTTCTCCGGAAACGAAGTGGGCGCTATGCTGCTCAAATACATCTGCCAGGAAAGAACGGCTCTTGGCACTATGCCAAAGGATCCTGTGGCTGTAAAGACCATAGTTTCAACGGATATCTGCAAGAAGATCGCAGCTGAGTATAACGTTGAGCTTCGTGAGGTGCTTACAGGCTTTAAGTTTATCGGTGAGCAGATAGGTTTCCTTGAGAAAAAAGGCGAGCAGGACAGATACATCTTTGGCTTTGAAGAGTCATACGGCTACCTTGCCGGTTCATATGTAAGAGACAAGGACGCCGTGGTAGCTTCAATGCTTATTTGCGAAATGGCTGCGTTCTACCGCACAAAGGGCATTTCACTGCTTAAAGCAAGAGAGGATCTTTATGCACAGTACGGCAACTATCTCCACTCTCAAAAATCATTCCAGTGCGAGGGCGCAAGCGGAATGGAGAGAATGAAGGAGATAATGACCAATCTGCGTACCAACGTCCCCACAGAGATCGGCGGACTGAAGGTCCTTGTTTTCGGGGACTATATGGCATCTGAAGAAACAGAGCTTGCAAGCGGCAAAAAGACTGTGATAGATCTTCCAAAGTCAGATGTTCTTGCATTCAGACTTGAGCAGGGCGCATCTGTTATACTGCGTCCCTCCGGCACAGAGCCGAAGATCAAGGCTTACTACACCACTATCGGTGAGAAGCGTGAGGACGCACAAAAGCTTGAAGAAAAGATCGCAGAGGATTTCAAGGCTAAATTGGGTTTCTGATATAAATAATAAAATAAGAGGTAAGAGATTTCGCTCTCTTACCTCTTTTTTTGTGCTTAGTTCAGTTTTACTGAGCTTAAAATCTTTATCAGTTCCGCATTATCTTCAACAGCAGGCTCAGTATCAGAATATGCCATGACAGTCTTTCCGTCAATATCTGCCGAGAGTATGAAACCTGAAAGGATTTTGGAAGTGCCAAGAGTCTTTCCCGTCCAGGTGATGTCTCCCGTGGTGTAAGTCAGCGGCAATATTTCATCTTTGGAGAAGATAGGATAAAAATGATACTCTTCCCTAAACTCTTTTTCAGGAAGTGTAGTAAAGAAGATACAATGACTGCCTCTTTCTAAAAGCCAACAGGAATGTGGGTCGTCCTCATGTCTTCCCAAACCTGCCCATTCGCTGGGAATGAACAACTCCTTAAACTCTCCCCACGACACTATTTTACCTTTTACGTCCTGAACAGAGGCGGTTGAACTGCTCGCTGCGCTCTTTTTTGTTGTAGTTTCAGGTGTTGTTTCAGAAGTTGTACCGGTCGTAGCAGTTTCGGACGTTGTGGTAGTCATTTCCGTCTGCGGCGAGCTGTCTTTCCCGCTGTCAGACGAGTTTTCCGACGTGCTGTCGGAAACAGAGCTTCTTTCTGTCTTGTCGCTGTCTGCCGTTTCTTCAACCTCTCCGCAGGCGGTAAGGCAGGAAAAAAGCATTATCATTGATACTGTTATTGCAAGGATCTTCTTCATAAACCCGCTCCCTTTTCAAATATGTGGACAAAGATAATATATCAAACAATGTTTGCCTTGTCAAGGCTGCGATCGGCAAGCACAACATTTGTGCAAAGTCAACAACAGGACGATTTATTTTTCTACGGCAAATCGGCTTGATTTGTGTTGCAATTATCAGATAACTATGCTATCCTTTTTATATGGTCATTGCTGGTTTTTACGCAGACCGGCAGCAGACTAAAAAACACAAAAAGGGGCGGAGAAAATGAAATATTCGGGACTTTGGAAGATCAAGGCTGCACAGCAGTGGGACGAAAAGACAATGGGGCTGGTTGAAAGGAACGTTGAGGATATTCTGGCAGACCAGAGCCTGAGCGACGATGATAAGAAAATGCTGTACTCACAGTTTCTTTTCACAGACGACGGCTGGATAAAGACCATGCTGCCTATTCCTGAGGGAATGGACAAGGCTGAAATTGACGAGCTTATCGCCTCAGGCGAGTTTGAGCTTTACGGGGATGATATGCTGGTCTTTGAAAAGAAACCGTGGAAGGAAGAGGACGGCAAGATAAAGTTTGACACCGGTACAAAAGGCGAGGTTTTCGGCGAGGCTGTTGACCCGTGGACGGAAATACCCCAGGCCGATGACGGAAGCATTAAATATGTTACGTACACTCTTGTAAAAGCAGACTAAAAAACAAGGCGAGGATCTGGTTTAAAAATAGTTATGGTCAAGAAATACGGTTAGGAAACAGTCCTTCGCAATAAAAAGATGTTCCTCAAAACAATTCATAAGGCTTCTATATAAGCACTGCCCTTATTCCCCGCCTTGTTTTTCATTATTTCCGCCGTAGGTAAGCCTGCTTTCAAGTCTGCCTGCGGCTTTGCTGTCGGTACGGGTGCGGGCATACGGGGCTTCAAACCAGAAGGTCGAGCCTTTTCCCTCGACTGATGAAACACCAAATGCAAAGCCATGCTTTTTAAGTATCTCTTTACAGATAGAAAGTCCAAGACCGGTTCCCACCACCGCACGCTTCACCTTTGCGTCACGATAGTATCTGTCAAATATAAGAGGGAGCATTTCCTTTGATATGCCGCTGCCGTTGTCTGTGACCTCGATCCGCACGCAGTTTTCAAGGTTGATCTGCTTTATCCTGATGACCTTGTTGTCACCTGTATAATTTATTGCGTTGTTGATAAAGTTGTAAATGACCTGATCCAGCTTGTTGATGTCTGCACTGATTATCCTGTCCTCATCAGGCTCATATTTGATGTCGTAGCCATTTTGCTCGATAAGCAGGGTATACCGTGTCATACAGTCGTTTATTTTATCAACAATGGAAAAATCAGTGATCTCCAGCTCCATATTCCCGCTTTCAAGTTTTGAAAGCTCAAGCAGATTGTTTACCAGCGCAGAAAGCCTGTCCGCCTCGTCGATTATTATCTGAATGTGCTCTGTGCGCTTTTTAGGATCGTCCCCCGACAGATCCCTTATCATCTCCGCATATGCCTTTACCATTGTAAGAGGCGTGCGAAGGTCGTGAGAGATGTTGGCAATAAGATCACGCCGCAGATCGGAAACCTTTTTTATCTCGCTTCTTGCGTTATTAAGAACGTCCGAAAGCTCCTCCACCTCACGGTAGCCGCTTCCACGGAAATCCACATTATAATCGCCTGCGGCAAACTGCTTGGCTGTATTTGTCACGCTGGTGATAGGCTTTGAAAGCCTCTTTGAAATGAACATTGTCACAACAAAGGAAAGCTCAAAGATTATAACGGTTATATATATAAGCTGTTCTCTGATTATGCTGGCTGTGGAATCAATAGGCTCCACCAGGCTTTCAAGAAATACATACGCCTGGCTCTGACTTGATGAATCATACACCTTTGCACAGTATATAAGTCCCTGTGCGTTCAGATCCGTGTAGCTGACTTCCTCGCTGTAATGATCCGAGGACGACTTGTTGAGTCTTGCCTTAAGCTCAAGGATGTATCTTGAAAAGTTGTTATGCACATCGCTGCTCAGCTTTGAGCCGGATCCGGGGCTATCCGCCAGTATAAGCCTGTTCCCGGAGCTGTCCGTGACCACCACGCACATATTATTTTCAAATGCAAGGCGCATACAAGTGTTTTTAAGCGCATCTTCATCCGTGCCGTAGACCTTGATTATCTTGTTGGCAGCCTTAGCCATATCTCTTGTCTTTGCGGCTTTGTAATACCGCCCAAGAAAGAAATACTGAAACACCCAGATAAGTGCAAGTATCACCACGGTGAATATAATAAAGTAAAGCCACACATAATAGCGCAGAGCAAGTCTGGGCTTACGTGGCGCAGACTCGGCCTGTACGGCTTTTTCTGTCAGTTCCGTAAGGTTTGGCTCACTTGATCTTTTCAAACTTATATCCCATTCCTCTCAAAGTGACTATAAGGTTTCTGTAAGGACCAAGGCTGTTACGCAGCATTTTAATGTGGGTATCCACCGTTCTGTCGTCGCCGTAGAAATCAAATCCCCATACCTCTTCAAGGAGCTTTTCTCTTGAAAGGGCGATGTTCATATTTCTTACCATATAAAAAAGCAGGTCATACTCTTTTGGGGTCATATTTGCTTTTTCTCCGTCGATGGTAACCTCACGGGCTGTAAAGTTTATCACAAGCCCCTGGTATTTTATTGTTTCCTCCTGAGTCGGGGTAACTGCACCACGGGCAAGCACAGCTTTTATCCTTGCCATAAGTTCCTTAGGAGAGAACGGCTTGACTACATAATCGTCTATACCTATCTCAAAGCCGAACAGCTTGTCATATTCCTCGCCCCTTGCCGAAAGCATGATGACAGGTATTTTCTTTTCTTTCTTTATCTCCTTGACTGCGGAGTATCCGTCCAGTCTTGGCATCATAACATCCATTATGATAATGTCATAGTCCTCATTTCTTACCTTTTCCACAGCCTCCATACCGTCTGCTGCCTGTGCGACCTCATACCCTTCAAACTCGGCATACTCTTTGATTATCATTCTTATCTTTGCCTCGTCGTCAACAACAAGTATCTTTGCCATATCCCTGCTCCTCCCAAAAAATATTATGTAATTATAAACCACCTGTGTGTTATCTGCGTGAAAGCTGTGTGTCAGCGCAGTATTTCTCATATATCACGTCCCATAGTATTGTACCACATTACAAGCTGTTTTTCAAGCTTTTTTTCACTTGACAAGCTGTCAGGGTATGGTATAATAAATCTAAGAACAGACTTTGCATCAAGGGGGTGCCGTAAATATGATAAACGGTATAGGGAAAATAGGCGAGGGAGTAGTAAAGCGCTATACCACAGGCGAGGAGATCGTAAATTCTCTGACTCATGGTATAGGCGGCCTTTTATCTATAGCAGGCACAGCAGTTCTCATTGTTCTTGCCTGTGTGTATTCCGACGCCTGGGGAGTCGTCGGGGCGGCTATCTTCGGCTCATCTCTAATTATTTTGTATCTTATGTCCACCCTTTATCACTCTATAACCAACCGCAAGGCAAAAAAATTCTTCCGGATAATGGATCACAACACCATATTCTTTCTCATCGCCGGTACCTATACACCCATAACCCTTGTCCCGCTAAGGGGAGCTGTTGGCTGGATCCTTTTCGGGCTTGTCTGGGCAGCGGCTGTTGTGGGCATAGTTCTGAACTCCGTAAACCTGGAAAAGTTCAAAAAAATGTCCATGGTCTGCTATATGATAATGGGCTGGGTCATACTCATCGCTGTAAAGCCCATGGTAGACAACGTTTACTCTCCGGCGTTATGGTTCATCCTCATCGGCGGGCTTTGCTACACAGGCGGGACCTTCTTTTACATCTACAAGAAAAAGAGGTATTTCCACTCGGTATGGCATCTGTTCACCCTTGCCGGCAGCATCTTCCACTACTTTGCGATAATGCTGATGCTGATACATTCTTCCAAATAATAAAAAAAGGCCTCCCGGGGATAATGAAAGTCCTCGGGAGGTTTTTAGTTATTCGATAACAAGTTTTATATACTCGCCTTACTGCTTGTCTGCAAGCTCAGTTTTTTCTTTATTTTTTCGCTCACGCTCCGCCTTTGAATAAACACAGCCACAGTAATCCTGCCTGTAAAGGCTGTATTGCGCCGAAAGCTCGATAGAGCGTTTATAGCCCTCTTTTTTCTTGAAATCCGCCGGCAAAGCCTCAACACCGTATATTCCCGACAGTTCAAAGGCTATCTCGTTGAGCTTTTCGGCATTTTTATACGGGGAAATGGACAAGGTAGTGGTAAAATAGTCCGCACCATACTTCCTTGCCAGCTCAGCGGTCTTTTCAAGGCGCATACGGTAACATTTAAAGCACCGCTCGCCCCCCTCGGGAAGATTCTCAAGCCCCTTTGAAACTTTCTCAAAAACCTCCGGCTCATAATCGCCCACTATCAGCTCCGGCTTGTCCTGCATGGGCATTTCTTCTATCAGCCGCCTAAGCTCATTCGTGCGCTTTTCAAATTCCTCCCGGGGAGAGATATTGGGATTGTAGTAAAATATAATGATGTGGAAATATCTGTTCAGGTATTCAAGCACATATGATGAACATGGAGCGCAGCATGAATGGAGAAAAAGAACCGGTTTTTTCTGGCGATGCGAGTTTTTTTCTATTATATCCTCAAGCATTTTCTGATAATTTGTTTTTTGCACCCTTTTCACTCCTTTGAAAAATATTGTACCACACTTTTTATTCTTTTGCAACGTTTTACAATGTATAAAACAGCATTGGCACAGGTACAATAATCAGTAAGAAAGAGCGAAAGGAACAAAGATCAATGAAAGCAAAAGCCACGATCCATCTTTCCAGCCGACCAAGTGTTATATCCTATGCTGCCGTAGGGGGAAAGAAAGAAGGCGAAGGTCCCCTTGGGGACTATTTTGACAAGATAAACGATGACCCGTATCTTTCATGCACAACTTACGAACAGGCGGAAAGCAAGCTTCAAAAGCAGGCAGTTCTCATCTGTCTCAACAAAGCGGGATTACAGCCGGAAAATGTAGATGTGCTCTTTGGAGGCGACCTTCTCAACCAATGTGTGAGCACGACCTACGGAGTTCGCAGCTTTGAAATACCCTTTCTGGGTATATACGGAGCCTGCTCAACAATGTCCGAGGGGCTTGCCCTTTCCAGCATTTTCACAGACAAGGGCGTTTGTCAAAAGGCTATGGCTGTTACCAGCTCTCATTTTTGCACCGCAGAAAGACAATACCGTTTTCCCCTCACATATGCCGGACAAAGACCTCCCACCGCTCAATGGACTGTCACCGCAGGAGCATCACTTCTTGTTTCACAGCATTGCAAAGCGCCGTATGTTAAAGCCTGCACCATCGGCAGGATAGTCGACATGGATATAACCGATGCAAATAACATGGGCGCAGCAATGGCTCCGGCAGCCTTTGACACCATAAGAAACTTCTTTGAGGAAACGGGGAAAACACCGTCAGAATTTGACTGTATCGTAACGGGGGATCTTGGCAAGGTAGGCAGCAGATTATTTTGCGACCTTATGCAGCGCCACGGTATAGATGTCTCAGCCAACCATAAAGACTGCGGTCTTATGATGTATCACATGACCGATCAGGATGTCCACGCAGGAGCAAGCGGCTGTGGCTGTGCAGGCTCTGCGCTGTGCGGTTATTTTCTTCCCAAACTGAAAGCAGGAGAGATAAAAAATATGCTCTTTGCTGCCACAGGTGCCCTTTTGTCCCCTACCACCACCCAGCAGGGGGAAAGTATACCCTGCATATCTCACCTTGTCTGGCTCAGCAGCGAGGATAACTGAAAGGACAATGCTTATGACCTATTTTTATGCCTTTGCCTTGGGCGGGCTGCTTTGTGCAATAGGGCAGCTGCTCATAGATTTTACAAAACTCACCCCTGCAAGAATACTTGTATCATATGTGGTCACAGGGTGCATACTTGGAGCCCTGGGCTGGTACGAACCCCTTGTGGACGCCGCAGGCGCAGGAGCGACCGTACCCCTTACAGGATTCGGGTATCTGCTTTCCACAGGTGTCAAAGAACAGGTGGACTCCTCAGGATTTATCGGTATCTTTACCGGCGGGCTTACAGCAGCTGCCGGAGGAATAACCGCAGCCATCTGCTTTGCCTTCCTTTTTTCATTGTTTTTCAAAAGCAAACCGAAATAAATAAGAGCCTTGCACACACAAGGCTCTTTCTGTTATAGATCATTCCGGTTTTTCCATCTTGCTGCAATACTTTTTCAGTGCCTCAAAGCTTTCCTGGCTGATAACGTGCTCGATACGGCAGGCATCCTCTGCGGCTATTGCCGGATCCACCCCGATACGCACCAGTCCCTGGGTTATGAACTTGTGGCGTTCATATACCATGTCGGCGATCTTCTTGCCTTTTTTGGTAAGAGTGATATAGCCGTCTTTATCCATGGTAATATATCCGTTTTCACGGAGATTTTTCATTGCTATACTTACGCTTGGCTTTGAAAACTCAAGCTCGTTGGCAATATCTATACTGCGAACGCTTCCTTTGCGTTCAAAAATCACAAGTATTGCTTCAAGATAATCCTCTGCTGATTCACGGATCTTCATACGACGCCTCCTCTTTTTTGTCAGTATAACACATCTGTTGTATATTTTCAACCACTTTTTTATTTTTATTTTCTCTTTTCTGTCCCGGGGGGTTGAAAAAAAGGGAAAAAAGTGATATAATCCACAAAAAGGAGGGGAGACATAATGAAAAGCTTTGATTTCACTGTAACAAATCCCGTAGGTATCCACGCACGGCCGGCAGGAGAACTTGTAAAGTTTGCCAAAAACTTTGAAAGCGAGATAACCGTCACCAACCAAAGAAACGGTAAAAGCGGAAACGCCAAAAAGTTATTTTCTCTCCTCAGCGCTGTGGTGAAATGTCAGGACACGGTGACTGTCACCGTAGAGGGGGCGGACGAGGAGACCGCTTTTGTTGAGATACAACAACACTTTGCTGAGAATTTATGATGATCAAGTGCGGTCGTGTGCCTTTGACACAGACCGCCTTTTTTCTGTATACTTGACAAGATGCCGAAAAATGTGTTATTCTTTTTATTGCTCTAAATTAAATTTTTCTGGTGAGATATATGTGGGACAAATTACTTGATGTTTTTTTAGACGCCTGCAAGGATTCTCTTCTTACTCTTCCGTTTCTCTTCGGCGTTTATCTTTTAATTGAATATATAGAACATAAAGGCTCAGATAAAATGGGGAGAGCGCTGCGTAAAATGGGGCCGTTCGGCTCTGTGGGCGGGGCAGTTATAGGATGTATCCCCCAGTGCGGTTTTTCCGCAGCGGCATCTAATCTGTACTCCGGGCGGCTTATAACAATGGGCACGCTGGTGGCGGTATACATTTCCACCAGCGATGAGGCGATACCTGTTATTCTTTCCGAGGTAGCCGATTCGGGAAGGATATGGTCGCTGATACCAAAGCTTATGATCGCAAAGGTCATCATTGCCATTGTGACGGGCATTATCGTTGACGCTGTGATAAAGCTTTTTGTCAAGCCAAAGAACGAGGAGCCCTTTAAGGAGCTGTGTGCAAAATGCGACTGCGATCACCACGGGATACTTCATTCCGCCTTGCACCACACGCTGCATATAATCATATTTATCTTTATTATAAATCTCCTGCTTGGCTGCGTAATGGAGTTTGCGGGAGAGCAGACGGTGGAAAAGCTTATGATGACCGACAGCTGGATCCAGCCGCTTATTGCTGCGCTTATCGGATTTATCCCCAACTGCGGAGCGTCGGTGGTGCTCACCAAGCTTTACATAGGCGGTACAGTTTCTTTCGGAGCGCTGGTAGCAGGTCTTTCCACAGGTGCAGGAGTTGGACTTGTGGTGCTTTTCAGGACAAACAAAAAGTACAAGCAGAATTTTATAATAATGGGCATACTTTACGCCGCCGCCGCAATAAGCGGTATCATAATACAGATGCTGGGATAAAAAACATTACCCGAGGATCAAATAGATCCCCGGGTAATTTTATTTCTTATGAAAAATCGATGCCAAAACAGGTACCACTCCGGCACATGAAAGCGCTATCACCAGCTGGGTACGTGTAAGGGGGAAGGTAAAAAACACCTTGTGCATAACAGGCAGATATATGCACACAAATACCAGCAAGGCTGAAACAGCCACAGAAAATACCAGAAACGGATTTGAGAAAAGATCGATGGAAAACAGCGTTTTGCGTTCCGACTTACACTCAAAAACGTGTATAAGCTGGCTGACGGTAAGGGTGCAAAGGGCAGCGGTACGGGCCGCCTGGATACTGCCGGAATATTTCAGCACCAGAGTAAAGCTTGCAAGGGTACTTAATGCGATGAACACCCCTCTGATAATCATGCGCCACAAAAGTCCGCCGCTGAAAAAGCTTTCGTCCGATCTTCTCGGGGCAGAGTGCATAAACGATTCCTCAGGGGGTTCAAGTCCCAGCGCCACCGCAGGCAGAGAATCTGTCACCAGATTTACAAGAAGTATCTGTACCGGCAGCAGCACCATAGGCAGACCCATCACCATTCCCCCGAGCATGGTGAGCACCTCTCCGATATTGCAGGATATGAGGTATCTGACAAATTTGCGGATATTGTGATATATGGTCCTGCCCTCCTCAACAGCATTGACAAGAGTAGCAAAGTTGTCGTCAAGAAGTATCATATCCGCCGCCTGTTTTGTCACCTCGGTTCCCGATCTTCCCATTGATACCCCTATGTCCGCCTCTTTTATGGCAGGGGCATCATTTACCCCGTCACCTGTCATGGCACAGACGTGGCCGTGTTTTTTGAAGGCCTTGACGATCCTAAGCTTGTGGACAGGGTTCACCCTTGCAAAAATGCTGCAATTCTCCGCCACTTTTTCCAGCTCCTCATCGCCGATCCGGTCAAGGTCTGCACCGGTAAGGATAAGAGTGCCTTTTTTATAGATCCCCGTCTGCTCACCCACCGCCTTTGCGGTAAGTTTATGGTCGCCGGTTATCATCACCGTCTTTATCCCTGCCTTTGCACAAAGCTCCACAGCAGACCTTGCCTCTTTTCTCGGCGGATCCTCCAGTGCGGCAAACCCAAGAAAAATGTGCTTATCCTGCCTTGTCTGCTCAAAAGCGATCACCCGAAGGCCTTTTGCACAGTAGGAATCGCAAAGCTTTGCTATGGAAAGTCTTTGTCCGTTGTCAAGCTCTCTCACGGTATCGTCCGGGTATGTGAACATACACTCCGAAAGAATAACGTCACAGGCACCTTTTTTGTAGCTGAAAGTTCCTTGGGAGTCCTTGCATATAACGGTCATGCTGCGGCTTTGACTGTCAAAGGGTATCTCGTCTGTTTTTTCTATGTCAAGACTTGCGGCAAACACACCCAACTGTGCGGCAGCCGTTACAAGGGCAGCTTCCGTGGGGTCCCCTTGGGCATCGTATACCGGGTGCCTGCCGCCGCTTACGTTCAGCTTTGCATCGCTGCAAACACAGGCGCACTCAAGCAGCTTTTGCAATGCGGTGCTGCGGGGAATATCAGCTGTGCCGGACAGATCGAACTGGTTTATCCCCTCTTGTACTGTGACAATGTGGGTAACTCTCATCCGGTTCTGGGTAAGGGTGCCGGTTTTGTCAGTGCAGATCACCGTAGCGCAGCCCAGAGTCTCCACCGAACGCAGCTTATGGACCAGCGCCTTTTGCCTGAGCATTCTTCTCACCCCAAGTGCAAGGGCTATCGTTACCGTGGCAGGCAGCCCCTCGGGTATGGCGGCAATGGCGATCGTTATACCTGTCATCACCATTTCCAGCATCGGCTCGCCTCTTAACACCCCAGCGGCAAAAACAAGCACACACACCCCAAGACATATCACCGCCAGCACCTTGCCAAGTTCCCCAAGCTTTTTCTGCAAAGGCGTGGGAGGATCCTGTATCTCCTCCAGCATAGATGATATTTTACCCATCTGAGTGTTTTTACCTGTTGCGGTACAGTTTATAACACCGTTTCCCTTGGTCACTACCGTGCCCATATAACACATATACCCACAGCCGGGGGAGGAAAAATCATTTTCTACCGTGCGCCTTTTTTTCACCACGCCTTCCGATTCACCGGTAAGGAGCGACTCGTTGCATTCAAGGCCCTTTGCGCTGAGCACAAAGCCGTCGCAGGGTACACGGTCCCCTGCTGTCAGCGAGATAATGTCTCCCGTTACCACCTCCGACGCAGGGATCTTTACAAGCTTTGAATCCCGGTAACACATTGCCGCCGGAGCCGTCATATCCTTTAATTTTTCAAGCGTCTTTTCGCAACGCCACTCCTGGAAAAATCCAAGAAAAGCATTGAGGATAACTATAAGCAGGATAGGTATCGCATCGGTGTACTGTCCCAGTATAACAGATACAAGCGTTGCTATCATGAGTATTATCACCATTACATCGTGAAACTGTCCTGCAAATATTTTCAAAGCGGAGTTTTTCTTTTTATGTTCAAGGACATTTTCCCCGTCTCTTGCAAGCCTTGCGGCAGCCTCCTGCCGGCTCAATCCCTCAAAGCCGTCTGCCTGCTGTTGTGCCGTTTCTTTTTCCAGCAGCTTTATCATCCCGTCATTCCCCCTTGTTCAATGGGCTTGTATTACAAGCATATTCACCAAAGACAAGTTATATTACAGCCTGTGCATACTTGACATTTTACCGGGATTGTTTTATTATATACTGGTAAGTCAAAATGAAGGGATCGTTTGAAAAATGGGACTAAAAAACGGTTTGACAATATTTTTCGGCAAAATGATGGTAAAGATACTCAGACTTATAGGCAAAGATGCAGGCAACGCCCCGGGGCTTGTGCTGTGGACGCTGAATAAGGACTGCCTTAAAGCCTTTAAGGTAGAGTGTCCTATCATTGCCGTTACGGGTACTAACGGTAAGACCTCGGTGACCAACTATCTCAATCATATATTTACAAGCGGTGACAAAAAGGATCTTAAGATCATCACCAACAAGCAGGGGAACAATCTTGACACAGGTATCTGCTCTCTTCTTCTGGGAGAGTGCGATTTTCACGGCAGAGTAAAGGCAGATTACCTGGTGCTTGAAACGGACGAATCCCACGTTCCCGTTATATATTCAAAGCTGAAACTGGAAACACTTGTGGTGCTCAACTTTTTCAGAGATCAGCTCGACCGCAACGGTGAAGTCGAAACGCTTATTTTAAAGGTGAAAAAGTTTCTTGAAACCTATGAGGGCAACCTTGTGCTCAATGCCGATGACCCTAATGTTGCACGCTTGGGTCTTGCCAACCCCAACAATAAAAATGTGCACTATTTCAGCGTTGAAAGATACTCGGGTGCAACAGACGAGCCTTATGAGGTCGGTGAGGGTAAGTATTGCCCGTTTTGCAATTCAAAGCTGGAGTATGAGTACTATCAGTATTCGCACATCGGAAAGTTCCGCTGTCCAAAGTGTGATTTCGGCAGCGCACAGCCGGAGGTAGTGGTAAAGGACGTTGATCTTCAAAAGCCTTCGTTTGTCATAGACGGTGAAGAGTATAAGCCAAGCCACAACAGCATCTACTACATCTATAACCTGGGTGCGGTCTACACTGCATCAAAACTTTATAACATACCCAAAGATGTGCTCCACGATACCTTTGAGCATTTTGAGGTGAACAACGGCAGACTTGAAGTGTTTGAGGTCGCCGGCAGCAAACTTCTGGTCAATCTTGCAAAAAACCCCGTGGGTGCAAATATGACCCTTCGTGTAATGAACGAACATCCCGGAGAAAAGGAGCTGCTGTTCGTGCTCAACGACAACCTTGCGGACGGCCACGATGTTTCCTGGATCTGGGATATCAATTTCTCCATATTCAAAGACGTTTCAAGAGTCGTGACCAGCGGAAGCAGAGCATACGATATAGCCATAAGGATAAAGTGCTCGGGGTATGACCCGGATAAGATAGTTGTAAGACCCGATCTTGACGATGCCATGAAAAGCTTTTTCTCCACGGTGGGAGATAAATTTGCGATTGCAAACTATACAGCTATCCAGCCCACAAGGGCAGCCATAAGAAGATATAAGGAGGGCAGTGAAAATGAATAAGATAAAACTGCTCCATATGTATCCGAATATGCTGGATCTTTACGGCGACAGCGGAAATGTTGAGATAATAAAATACCGCTGTAAGAAAAGAGATATCGAGCTTGAGGTCTCATCTCATATCATAGGCGATGATACAAACGATTTTTCACAGTATGATATCGTTTACCTTGGAGGCGGTGCAGACCTTGAACAGCAGATCCTTGCAGATGACCTGCTCAAATGCAAAGGCGCTGTCAGAAAAGCATATGAAAACGGCACCTTCTTTCTTATGATCTGCGGCGGCTACCAGCTTTTGGGACAGTATTATAAGGATTCCAACGGCGAAAAGATCCCGGGGCTTGCCCTGTTTGATTATTATACAGTCGCCTCCACCGATAAGGGCAAACGCTGCATAGGAAATATCGTCATCGAAACAGAGCTTGACGGGGAAAAATATAAAGTCATCGGCTTTGAAAATCACGGCGGACAGACACAGAATGTTACCTCCCCCTTTGGCAAAGTGCTTGCCGGCAACGGCAACTGTTTTTCCAGCGATACCGAGGGGTATATGGAGAAAAATGTCGTCGCTACCTATCTTCACGGACCGCTTCTTTCCAAAAATCCTAAGCTGTGCGACCACATCATCAACTATGTGATGACACGCAAAACAGGTGAAAAATATTCCTGCAAGCCTATCAACGACAAGCTTGAAGAGGAGTGCAGGCAGCAGCTTTTTGAAAGACTATTAAAGTAAGGTGACAGTATGCTTTCTATTTTTAAAAGATCCCCTAAGGATCCCCTCCGTCAAAAGGTGAAAGACCTTAAATGCAGGCAGATACATTTTGTTGACGAGCATTATGACGAGGTCGTTGCAAAGATGCAAAGCGAGCCTGCGGCTATGCTTATGCTCTCCCCTGTCAACTACTATGCGGTCAAGGAAAAATATATCATGGCAAAGGTCTATTCAAACAAGGACTTTACAGAAAACTATGCGGAGTTCTTCCGCTATGACAGCGATAAGCTCGTAAGCTCAACAAAACTGTTCAAAGTAGATAAGCTCACCGCATCAAAAGCCTTTGCAAAAGTGGGAATCATAATCAAATAGTATCAGCCGTCCTTTTGTTAGGGCGGCTTTTTGATGCTAAGAAAATACACAAAATATCTATTGAAAAACAAGCGCTTATGTGCTATACTATTGTCGGAAGAAGATCGTGTTTTTACTAATTTTTTAAAGGAGGATCAATTATTATGAATTCATTTGTAACATATTTCAGCGCAAGCGGCACCACCGCCAAGGTTGCAAAAAAACTCGCTCAGGCTGTAAACGCCGATTCTTATGAGATAAAGCCCAAGGTCCCCTATACACAAGCCGACCTTGACTGGCGTGATAAGTCATCAAGGAGCTCTGTGGAAATGAACGATGAGGCTTGCCGCCCTGATCTTGCTGACAATGACGCAGCGGCAGATATTGCAGCAGCAGATGTTATTTTTGTCGGCTTTCCGGTATGGTGGTACAGAGAGCCTTCCATAATCGATTCATTCCTTGAGGCATATGATTTCAAAGGTAAGACCATAGTTCCCTTTGTTACCTCCGGCAGCAGCGGGATAGGTTCCACCGGAGTGCATATGCAGTCAGTCGTTGGCAAAGGTGCAAAGGTGCTTGAAGGAAAGCGTTTCTCATCAGGAGTAAGCGAGGATGAGCTGAAAAAATGGGCACAGTCCCTTTAATAACAAACACGCCCGCAGATAAGGTAGGTACCTATATAGAAAATTTATAAAACGTTTTGCGGAACATCTTTTATTGCGAAGGACTGTTTCCTCCATCGGGGGGTAAAAATCATTAAGAGTTTTAGGAAAGGGGTTTGGGGAATAACCCTTTTGCAAAAGGGTTTTCCCCAAAAATCGTTTATAATACTTCTGTATGAGTACCATACTTATGCGGGCTTTTGTTTTTGTATAGTTGACACCTTGGCATGGGTGTGATATAATTTCTAAAAACGAAAAGGGGTGATCTGATGAGCGAGCTGATAAAGTACACCTGTCCCTGCTGCGGCGCAAACCTCAGTCCTTGTGCACAAGAAAAGACTGTCAAATGCCTCTTCTGCGGAAGCACATTCTCCACATCGGCTATTACCGACAGGTATGAACAGCTTTCGGCTGAGAAGCTGGCAAGGTCCACTGCAAAATACAAAGCCGACCTTATAACATATACACAGCTGCGCTGCAATGCTTCCGTCATCGCCGATGAGGTCACCGCACTTTCACAGCAGCCCTCCGAAATGCCTTTTTGGAGCTTGCTTATCATGCCTTTGTACGCTCTGGCTGCGATCTTTCTTTTTGTAATGATATTGATCTCGGCAGACAACATGGCTGTTATGACGTTTTCGTCTGTAATATTTATTGCAGCTGTTATTGTCCTTACTGCCATGAGCATAAAAAAGAAAAATCTAAAGCTAAAAGCCGAGGAGAACAGCAAACAGCTGCGGATAAAGCTGGATATGCTCACCAAGGCAAGAGGCGAGCTGGAGGAGTTTGAAAAAAACTTTGACATCCAGGCTATACCCGAACGCTACCGAAACTCAGAGACTCTTGATTATATTACAGATGTGTTCAAAACAAAACAGGCAAGCAAGTTGGGCGACGCATTCAAGCTTTACGACAAGCACAGCCACTACAAAAGAATGGAGGAGCTTCAGAGCCGCCAGGTGGAATTGCAGCAGCGTCAGCTGGAAATAATGGACGAACTGGCAGCATACGACTTTGACGATACCTACGATGACGACGACTTTACACTTCATGAAACGCTGAAGGCATTTAACAAACAGGGAAATGACTTATAAAAAGATCACGGACCGCTCCGCCGGGAGCAGCCCGTGTTTTTTTATTGTTTGTAATCGAAAACAAGCTCTCGCTGTATCTCCTTGTCGTTGACCACGATCTTTCGCCTGCCGTTTACTATACGCACGTTCTCATCCTTTGCGTAGGTGTCCCTTCCGCAGGAATTATGCACCACCGCTCTGGTGTCGGTGCCAAGCAGTTCAACATCAGTCTGCTCGCTGTAACCGCCAAAGACAAGGGATTTTTCTCCTGCCATCTCTATCCTGAGCGATGCGTCCTTTGCCTTAACCATAGAGCCTGCGTTAAGCGCACCCAGCGCAGTGGTCCTGTCCGCACTCATATTTATATCAAGCATAGAATCGGATATGGTCACCTCTGCCTGTTCGCCGGTCACCGTGCCCACAGCAACAACGTCCGTTCCTGTTCCTGAAATGGATACAGAGGATTTTGCAATGTTCGCCCTGCACTTTCCCGACTGGGAACCAATACCTGTACCGTGTACCGTGGCAAGCTCAATGGAAATATTGCAGGTGGTTATGTCAAGCTCGCTCTCGCCTGATGTAGTACCGATAGCGACCCCGTTTTCTCCCGTTGCTTTCAGCTCATACTGTCCACGGTTTATCTTTATGATTCCGCCAAGACCCGAGCCTATGCAGGTGCCGCATACTCCCCGGCAGCTTATATCCACAATACCGTCCTGTTCAAATACTATCTCTCCGTGCTGCTGGTCGGTGTGACCGCCGATGCCGGAATAGTCTGCACTGTTGACGGATATTTTAAGGTTACCTCCCCCTTCAATGGTCAGCCTTGCGTCCTTGGGAACACTGATACCGCCGTTATTCAGAATGTTGTCACCCTCAATTGAAAGAGTAACGTCACATCCCGAGGCCAGTTCGATACAGGGGCGGTTTTTCACATTTGAAAAATATGTACTTTCAAGATCTATCCTGCCGATATAGCCCGGTTCAACTTTAATGTGTATATCTGTTTTAGCTCCCGGTGTACCGAATATGGAAATGTCCTTGTACACCATAGTTCCTCTGCCCACAACAATGTCTGTACACCCGTTCTTTGACAAGGTGGCAAGAGATATCCTGTTTGTCTTTCCGGCAACATATATCTGCTTTGTGCTGCCGTCCAGCCGCTCCTGATAAAACGACTTTATCTCTCCCCTTATCTTCTCGTCTATCTGAGGGATAAGGTTTGCCGAAGGCTTTGCGGTATAGTATCCCTGAATAAGATCTGCACCAAGGTGTATGACCGTACGCAGCTCTTCAACTGTTTCAACGCCCTCTGCCAGAGCCATTATATTGTTGTCATGGCAAAAGCCGATTATCTCTCTGACAAAATGCTGCTTTTGCGGCTTTGTATCTATTTCGCTGAGAAGTGCACGGTCTATCTTTACATAGTTAGGCATATACCTGAGCAGGTTGTTTACGTTGGAATAGCCTGTTCCGTAATCGTCGACCGCTATTTCAAGGTGCAGCTTTGTGAAAAAGTCCTTTTGATTTTTAAGCTGCTCATCATCCAGCTCAGCCTCTTCTGTAAGCTCCACCACCACCACATCAGACTGGGATTTCAGATACTCTTCAATACGTTTGAACTCATCGCTGTTTACCGGCACTCCGGGAATGCTGTTGATAAACACCTTTGCATTGCCGATAATATCCCTGCTTTTGCTGATTATCTCAAGCACATTAAGGAACGTAGCTGTTTCAATGTCGCTGAGTCTGCTTTGCATATCGGCATATTTTATCATATCCAAAGGAGATATGTGCTTTGGTGTATTGGACCGCATGAGCGCCTCATAGGAATATATGCTTGCATCGCTGACCTTGACGATAGGCTGGAAATGGTAGGTCAAAAGGTTTTCGTCCAGTATCTTTCCAACCAGGTCATAATCCTTCTTTTCTTCCTCGCTGAGACTTTCATAAGCCGCACCGCCTGCAAATTTGTTGCTTCGCATCTTATCCAGCCTGTCTTGCAGACTGTTGCTTATCATTCTGCATCGCAGCGCCTCAAAGCCCCTGGATACCGTTGATATCCAGCGCCGGTAGACATCGTCATAGCTCCGTGGCTCGCTGCCGTAGTTCACCGCAGCGTAACCATAACACTCGCTTGCAAAAAACAGCGGCGTGAAAAAACAAGCCTGGGGATGATCGCTTTGCTCAAAGAGTCCCGGAAGCAGATCTTTGGTGTCAAACGTCGTTTCAAGTCCAACGATACCGTCCTTGCGGTCGCTGTTATATCTTAATGCACAGATCATTCTGTCAGGGTATCCTGTGTTTTTTACATGGATCCCCGGCTCTGCTCCCATGTGCTCCCACATAGGGCAAAGACAAAGATAAAAGCTCTGTGCACCTTTTATCTGATATGCATAGGAATATATAACGCTGAGAAATTCCTGGATATCCGTCTGAGCCATAAGGTTTTCGGCAAAGGTGTTGAAAACAGAATCATAACCCTCCTCGGATATTTCAGTCCCCCACCTATCCCTGTTGGCACTATGCTGTGGTATGGTCATTTCCGTGCATCCGCAGGTCTGACCGATAACAAGCTTTGGCTTATATTCAAAAGGCGGAGTCTGCTTCCCGCAAAGACTGTTATATACAAAATCCGCTGCGTAATGTCCCAGCTCTACCGCAGGGACCAGCGAAGATGTTATGGGCTTGGGGCTCGTCTGACCCTCGTATGTGGAATCGTAGCTTACCACTGCCACATCCTGGGGTATTCTTACCCCACGTCTCTCAAACGCATTGCATAAACCGATCGCCATGGCATCGTTGGCACATACAACCGCCTGGGGAAGAGCTTTTCCCTTACCCATAAGCTGGTCGGCACAAACTTCTCCGCTGCTGTACCAGAAGTCTCCGTATATGGTCCTGTCCTCGCTGGGTTCAAGTCCGTGGGCTTTCATAGCTGCACGGTAGGCATTTGCCCTGGTTATAGAGTGCTTGTGCCACTTTTTACCGGCAAGAAATGCAATATCTGTATATCCATGTACCTCGATAAGATGATCCACCAGTTCCACCATAGCGCTGTAACCATCGGTGAAAATATAAGGGAAGTACGGGCTGTCTTGTTCCAAAACAAGCACAGGCTTGTCGCCAAACTGCTCATGCAGTCTTTCCTCAAGCCCCTTCGCTGCCCCGGCGGTCTGTATGCTGTCCTCAAGTATGACTGCACCATCGTAGTCCTCAGGACGCATAAGCGAAAAAATATTAGACTCACCCAGCTCACGCTCGGCGGTATCCTGATACTTTCTGTACATGGAGAAAATACACGCATCAAGATCATGTTCAAACGCTCTTTCCAAAAAACCGCTTATGATAGTGCTTTGATACCACTCGTCAGCCTGTCCCACGAAAAGCGCTATACGTTTTCTTTTTTCAGCCATAATCATAACCTCAAATGTATAAAGATCATCAAAAAAGGCACACAATCGCTCTCTGTTATTTTAGCACAAAAACTCTTACGCTGTCAACGTTATTTTTGACGGTTTTTACTACTCTTTTTACTGCACTTTTCACACATTTTCGTTTTTGCCAATGGTTTTCTTTCCTTGATCGGCTCCAAATTGGCTTGTGTAACAGTTTTGCGCTATACCGTTTGTGCGAAATGCTCAGAAAACGTTTTCGGTGTCTTAATTTTTTATGCAATTTTACGGGCAATTCTCAGAAACACGTTTAAAAGTTAACATTTTGTTGTTACTATTATAAAGAAGAACTATGACTTTTGTTATGAAAGGGAGGTGAGGTATAATGCGTCTGACTTTTTCAATGATATACGTTGCAATGATAGTACTGCTGTCGGTGTTTGTTGTGATCGCACACCGCACAAACAAAAGAAATACCGTTTCAAATTCTGTTGCCTGGCTTGACGCTGCACTTATACCTCCGATCCTTGGAAATCTTATTGTGCTGATCTCCTCCTCGCCTGTTCTTTCTGCTATCGGCTTTTACACCTACTTTCTCGGCATGGATGTGGTAATGCTGGCGATGCTGAACTTTACGGTGAAATACTGCAAAACCAAAAACAGCCATCATTGCGTCCCGATAGCTGTATATATAGCCCTTGGTGCGGACACCTTACAGATGCTGCTCAACCCCATTTTCCACCACGCTTTCACCCTTGAAGAAATAGTGGTAGAGGGACGTTCATACTACCGCTTTATCGCCTACTGGGGTCAGACCATACACCGTGTGGTAGATTACAGCATACTGCTTGGTATAATGGCGATATTTTTGCTCATGTCCATCAAAATGCCCAGGGTATACCGTGAAAAATACGCAATAATCCTTGTGTCCATGGTGGTGGTCGGTATCTGGCAAAGCTTTTACATTTTCTCACGTACACCTATCGACCGCTCCATGATAGGCCTTGGCGTCTTCGGAATACTGATCTTTTACTTTGCCATTTTTTACAGGCCCCTGCGGCTGCTTGATAATCTGCTTGCTAAAATGGCATCTGATATGCCCCAAGCCCTTTTCTTTTTCGACCCCAACAAAAAGTGTATCTGGGCAAACGATCCGGGCAAAACTCTTCTTGATATCCGGGAAGGCTTTTTTGATCTTGCGCCTCAAAAGCTCAGAGAGATCTTCGGCGAGCTTGAATTTGACAAAGAAAACTGGGTAAAGCACAAGGTAATAGGTTCGGGAGAGAATGTAAAGCATTATATCCTTGATATGCGAAGCGTTTCGTCGGACAAGAATACAAGATCCGGTTCATTTTTAAGCATTCGTGACAACACCAGCGAACAGCTTTTGCTTGAGCGTGAAAAATATAACGCCACACACGACACACTCACCGGGCTGTATAATCGAGAGATGCTTTTCAGAAGCATACATAAAAAGCTTAAAGAGGATCGGGACACAGTTTATTATATCGTCTTTGTCGATGTAAAGAACTTTAAGATCGTCAACGATATTTTCAGCAACTCCTTCGGCGACTTTACCTTAAAGCATATTGCAAACTGGATACGTGCAGATATGTCTCCCCGCTGCGTTTACGGAAGAATGGGAGGAGATAAGTTCGGTGTGCTTATTCCAAAAGAGGAGTTCGAGCCGGACAGCATTGAGCGTTCTCTTTCCAATTATGTGGTTACCGACGGAAACATCGAGCACGGACTATTTATCCACCTGGGCGTATACGAGGTAACAAAGACCGACACAGACGTTTCGGTGATGTTTGACAGAGCGCACCTTGCCCTTTCCACCATAAAGGACGACTATAAAACACACATCGCATATTATGACGACGAATTGCGTGAAAAGGCAAAATGGAACCAGCATATCTCCACACAGCTTCAGCATGCCATCTCCCAAAAACAGGTGGTCCCTTACCTCCAGCCTATTGTGGACGACTCCGGAAAGGTCGTGGGCGCAGAGGCTCTTGCACGCTGGAATCACCCTGACAGAGGATTTTTGTCCCCGGCATCATTTATCCCCTACTTTGAGAAAAACGGACTTATCGTTGAGGTGGATAAGCATATGTGGCGAAGCGCCTGCGAGATCCTCTCACGCTGGGAACAGATAGATAAGGAAATGTTCATATCCGTAAATATCTCCCCAAAGGACTTTTATTTTATGGATGTCAAAGAAGAGATACATAATCTTGTTGAGGAATATGGTATCGAGCCTAAGCGCCTTCGCATTGAAATAACCGAAACGGTTATGATGAACGACATCGACGAGCGTATAAAGATACTCAACGAGCTTCGCAGCGAGGGATTTATCGTCGAAATGGACGATTTCGGAAGCGGTTACTCCTCACTTAACCTGCTCAAGGATATGCCTGTTGACGTTTTGAAGATAGACATGAAGTTCCTGGGTCGTTCTCAGGACAGCGGCAAAGCCCAGACTATACTGAGAAATATCATAAGCCTGTCTGATGACCTTGGGATCTCCTCTCTCACAGAGGGTGTCGAGACAAAGGATCAGTACCATATGCTTGCGGATATGAAATGCAAGATGTTCCAGGGCTATTATTTTGCAAAGCCGATGCCTGTGGATCAGTTTGAAACGTTCATACACAAACAGGCGCAGTAAAACCAAAAATACCGTCTGAGGGCAAAGCTCACAGACGGTATAATACTGTTATGCGAAAAAAGCGCAGGGGATATGGACTGCACTTATACAGAAGCATTATAAACTCTTTTTGGGGAAAACCCTTTTGCAAAATGGGTTCCGCTAACTTTCCTAAAACTCTTAATGATTTTTAAACCCCGATGGTTTTATCCATCGGGGTTTAAAAATAGTTATGGTCAAGAAATACGGTTAGGAAACAGTCCTTCGCAATAAAAAGATGTTCCTCAAAACATTTCATAAGGCTTCTATATAAGCACTGCCCTTATCCCTGCGCCTTGTTGTTAAACGATCATTCAGCGGGACTGAAATCTTCCTTGCCAACTCCGCACAGCGGACATACGAAATCCTCGGGAACATCCTCCCACTTTGTGCCGGGTGCAACACCTGCATCTGCAGCGCCCTCCTGTGGATCATAGATATAACCGCAAACATTGCAAACGTATTTCATTTTTTCACCTCCCCTGTTTTTTATTTATTATAACCTATAACGCCTGTGTACGCAAGGGTTTTTCAAAAATAATTATAATTCCCTTGAAATTAAGCAAAAAATGAGTTATAATTTAAGGCGGAGGGGTGCAAAATGTCTTATAATGATTATGATGATGCCTTAAAAAGAGCCGAAGCCCACGAGCGGGAGCTTCAAAGACAAATGGGTATGCAGGACGGCGTAGGAAGGCCACGGCCTGCCGAACCGATGAAACAAGCCTTTACCCAAAGCAACAGCTATCCTCCCCCGGGAGGGTATCCCAAGAGCAATTTCAGCGGGCCTTATGGGGCAGCACAGCAAAATGTATATAATCCAAAGTTTGCAGCCTATAAAATAAACGGAACGCCTGTACGCAGAGATCCGGCAGCCACAAAAAAATTGTGTACCATCTTTGCAGTGGTGTTTTTCATGATAAGTCTGGTGCTTGTAGGTATAATGGTCCTTGTGGTGTGGACTATGCGTTCAAGCTACGATCGCTGCACCGAGGAGGTCAGAGCCGTAGTTGTTGACAATATCAAGGGCAGCAAAGACGATAACGGACGTTATTCCTACTATCCGGTTTTCAAATACGAGTACAACGGTCAGGTCTACCAAAAGAAAAACTCAGTTGGAAAACGGCCTGCCAAATATCAGATAGGCGACCAGCTACAGCTGCATATCAACCCGGCTGATCCACAAGAGTTCTACGATGAAAAACAAGACGGCATAGTTATGCTCGCCGTGGGAATAATCAGCGGTGTATTTTTTATAGTCAGCCTGATCTTCACTATCGCAGCCATAAAGATCAAAAGATCAATGCAGTCCTCAATGATGTAATGTTTAACAGCCCTTGCTTTGGCAGGGGCTTTTTTATGCCCAAAAAATAGATCACGAAGCAGAGATTGTCTGCCCCGTGATCCGGTGTAATATGAAGGGGTCGTATAAAATGAAAACCATTTTAGCTTGTTTAATGAGCCTTTATTCGCAAGGCTCGTTTTTTATGCCTGCGGCATACTTTTTAAGCCAGTGTCTTGCAGCCGACAGCCCCTGTACAAAAAGACCTGTCCACAGCAATACAGCGCTTATTGTCAGAAGCGTGTTCATCCGCTCTTCCCGCAGCCGCCGCATCCGCCGCAGCCCATGGCGCAGTGAGCGCACTTGCCGCCGCAAATCGGTGACTTTCCTTTCCTCTTGTCTTTTATCATGTTTCTTATTATGGCAAAAACTATTAAAGCAAGCAGGATACATACTATAATAGTACCGATGTTTGCCCCTATCCACGACAGCATCATACTCACATCCTTTATACGTTTTATGATATGTTATTTATTTTCCACTGCAAGTGCCTTGCTTTTCATTGTCAGCTTAGTGGATTCCTTATAAGGTCTTACAAGCATATAGATCATGCCGCAGAGAATAATTGCAGCAGCGATTATACCAAATACATTTACCTTTGCCCCGGACATAAAGATGTTTCCGAACTGAGTTATCATAAGTGCGATAGCATATGCAAAACAGCACTGATATCCGATAGCGAACCATGTCCACTTTGCATTGTTCATCTCACGTCTGATAGCGCCGATAGCTGCAAAGCACGGTGCACACAGCAGGTTGAATACCAGGAACGAGAATCCTGTGATACCTGTGAAGGATGCTGCAAGTGCCTGCCATGTTGTCTGGTCTGCGCCGCCGTAAAGGGTACCCATCGTTCCGACAATGTTTTCTTTTGCCACAAGTCCTGTAATAGAAGCCACAGTTGCCTGCCAGTTGCCCCAGCCAAGAGGTGCAAATATCCAGGAGATACCGTTTCCTATCTTTGCAAGGATAGATGAATCCAGCTGATCTTCTTCAAGCATAGAGAAGCTTCCGTCAACAAAGCCAAAGCGGCTTGTGAACCATACTACGATGGTTGAAAGGAGAATGATCGTGCCTGCTTTTTTGATAAACGACCAGCCACGCTCCCACATACTTCTGAGCACGTTGCCAACCGTTGGCAGGTGGTACGCAGGCAGCTCCATAACAAAGGGAGCAGGATCTCCCGCAAACATCTTCGTCTTTTTAAGCATAATACCCGAAACGATTATTGCCGCCATACCGATAAAGTATGCAGACGTTGCCACCCAGGCGGATTTGTGGAACAAAGCTCCGGCTATCATTCCGATAAACGGCACCTTAGCTCCGCAGGGGATAAAGGTCGTTGTCATAATGGTCATTCGGCGGTCACGCTCGTTCTCGATAGTCCTTGACGCCATTATTCCCGGGACGCCGCAGCCCACGCCTACCAGCATAGGTATGAATGATTTGCCCGACAGACCGAATTTTCTGAATATCCTGTCAAGAACGAATGCGATCCTTGACATATAGCCGCAAGCTTCAAGGAATGCCAGCAGCAGGAACAAAACAAGCATCTGAGGTACAAATCCGAGAACCGCACCTACGCCTGCGATAATACCGTCAAGAACAAGTCCCTTGACCCAGTCGGCAGCATTGATCTTATCAAGTCCTTTTTCAGCAAGTGAAGGGATAGACGGAACGAACACACCGTAGTTTTCCATTGCAGGAGCGCCGTAATCGGACTTATAATCCTTATCGGTAAACTGTGCAACGGCATCTTCAAGAGCCTCTTTGTCAGCCTCTTCCTCGGAAGTTTCCAGAGTTTCCTCGTCCTCGACCGTATATGTAAGCGAAGCATCGGAAGGTGTTGCTGCAACAAGCTTTTCCAGCGATCCCTTTGCCGCTTCCTCGTCAAATTCTTCAGACTCAATGTCAATAGCCTCTGCGATCTCTTCGCTTCCGTACTGCTCATTGAAAGCTTCTATGATGGCATCACTGTCACCGTACTTTTCCTCAGCGTCTGCGAAATCTTTGGAACCGATACCTACCAGATGCCAGCCGTCTCCGAACACACCGTCATTTACCCAGTCGGTCATCGGTGTTCCCACCGCTACCATTGATATATAGTACACAAGGAACATGATCACTGCAAATATTGGCAGTCCCAGCCAGCGGTTGGTAACGACCTTATCTATCTTGTCCGAGGTCGTTGCCCCGCCGCTGTTTTTCTTTTTGTAGCAAGCCTTTATAACGCCGGAAATGTAAACATATCTCTCGTTGGTGATTATGGATTCCGAATCGTCGTCCATTTCTTCCTCAACTAATTTTATGTCGTTTTCAATATGCTCTTTTACAGATCCTTCGATTCCAAGCTGCTCCAGGACCTTGTCATCTCTTTCAAACAGCTTTATTGCGTACCAGCGCTGCTGCTCCTCAGGCATTGAGTGGACACAGGCTTCTTCGATGTGGGCAAGTGCGTGCTCAACGGCGCCGCTAAAGGTATTCATCGGGATAGTCTTTTTTCCGGATCCCGCTGCCTTGACAGCTTCCTGTGCAGCCTCTTTGATCCCCGTACCTTTAAGTGCGGATATTTCCACCACCTTGCAGCCCAGCTGCCTTGCAAGCTCATCTGTGTTTATCTTGTCGCCGTTTTTCTTGACAATATCCATCATATTCACGGCAACGACCACAGGTATTCCCAACTCTGCAAGCTGTGTTGTAAGATAAAGGTTTCTTTCAAGGTTCGTGCCGTCGATTATATTGAGTATAACGTCCGGTCTTTCACCCACAAGATAATTTCTTGCAACAACTTCTTCAAGTGTATACGGTGACAAAGAGTAAATGCCCGGCAGGTCTGTTACGGTCACTCCCTCATGGCCTTTGAGCTTTCCTTCCTTTTTTTCGACCGTTACGCCCGGCCAGTTTCCTACGAACTGATTTGAGCCTGTCAGCGAGTTAAAAAGTGTGGTCTTACCGCAGTTAGGGTTGCCGGCAAGTGCAATTCTTACGCCCATTTATAAAACTTCCTTTCCATCAATCAGTTAGTTTTACCTAACCTTGCACGAAATAAAAATAATGCTTATTACATTATTTCTATCATCTCAGCATCAGCCTTTCTCAGAGAAAGCTCATAGCCTCTCACCGTTACCTCCATAGGATCTCCAAGAGGTGCAACTTTTCTGATATACACATCAACATTCTTTGTAATGCCCATATCCATTATGCGCCTTTTTACTGCGCCTTCACCATGAAGCTTTACCACCTTAACGGTGCTGCCGATGCTGGCATCTTTAAGTGTTTTCATATTCTTCCTCCCATTATCATATCATTATCTTATTTGCCATCTGTTTGTCGATAGCCACTCTTGAATTTTTAACATTAACTATCATGTTTCCTCCAAGGGTGTTGACTACGGTCACCGTACCGCCAACCACAAATCCGAGGTCTGAAAGGTGTTTTTTTACCTCAGCAGTACCACCTATCTTTTTTATGATATTTTCCTCCCCTGTTTTTGCGAAAGTCAAAGGCATCATATTTCCTCCTTCTTATGTGAAAAACTTATCACCCGTTTCCGGGATACAGTGTTTTAAGTTAGCTTTATCTAACCCACATTAAATTTTATCCTTTTTTTCCTCTTTTGTCAAGACGAAACTGCCGCTGCAAAGGAAAATCGTGAATTTCTACAAAGAGTTAGCCATATCTAACAAAACGATTAGTCAAATCTAACCAACTTAGTTTAAATACAAAAAAAGCTCTTGACAATCTTTTGCAGATATGTTACGCTTTAGTTGCAAAATAAAATCTGTGAGGGAGTAGTAGCACTGCTTTATGCAGTGTGACAAGCCAACAATCCCGGCGCATCGCCTGGCTTGCCTTAAATCACGAGACTCATGTATCAAGCGTATGATAAGCTGTACATGGAGTCTTTTTTATGCTCTTTACCGGTTGCTGCTTATCAGTGCGATATGGCAGTGACCGGTTTTGTTTTTCTCAAAAAAGACCAATGACTGATCTGTGTTTTGATGATCCCGTCTGAAAAAAAGGTATTGACAAAACCGGAAATGTATGCTATATTGTTGTTGTGACGTATGAACACGTGTTCATATAATATAATATAATAAAGGGGAAATATTATGTTTATTGAGATCAAAGGGATCAAAAAATCATTCGGAAGCGGTGAAAGCCGTGCAGATGTACTCAAGGGTATCGACATAGACATAGACAAAGGTGAGTTCTGCGTACTGCTCGGACCTTCGGGATCGGGTAAATCCACTCTTTTGAACATTATCGGAGGCATCGACTCCGCAGACGAGGGATACATCTCCATAAACGGCGAAAAGACTGCGGATATGAACGAAAAGGCGCTGACCCTTTACCGCAGAAAGCATCTGGGATACATATTCCAGATGTACAACCTTATACCTAATCTGAACATCAAGGAAAATGTTGAAGTGGGGGCATACCTTAGCGACTCTCCTTTGGACGTTGACGACATACTCAAGACTCTCGGTCTTTATGAGCACCGCCACAAGCTGCCAAATCAGCTCTCCGGCGGTCAGCAGCAGCGAACTGCAATAGGCAGGGCGATCGTCAAGAATCCCGACATTCTCCTTTGCGACGAACCAACAGGTGCCCTTGACTATAAGACATCAAAGGAAATACTCCAGCTGATAGAAACAGTAAACCGCAAATACAACAGCACCATAATCATGGTAACTCACAACGATGCTATAAAGAATATGGCTGACAAGGTGATCAAGCTCCGTGACGGGGTAATAAGAAAACAGTATATCAATCAGACAAAGATCGCCGCAGCAGACCTTGACTGGTAAGGAGGGTGCAGCATGAGAAATCCACTTTCAAGGCGAATCTGGCGTGAGATAAAGGGCGAATCGGGAAAGTATGTTGTTATATTTGTGTTCATGGTGGCACTCATCTCGGTAGCCTCGGGTTTTTTCGTTGCAGATGTGAGCCTTAAAAAAGCTTACGATGAAAGCTTTGAAAAATATAATATCGAAGACGGCAATTTTGAGCTTGTACAAAAGCCAGACAATCAGGTACTGGATGCAATTGAAAAAGAGAACAAGCTGAAACTATATGAAAACACCTACTCTATGCCCGAAAGCGTCAGCGGCAGCCACATAAGAATGTTTACCGAGAGAAAAGATGTAAACAAGGCTTGCGTGCTTGACGGTGAGCTGCCGGAGGCTGATAACGAAACGGCGCTGGACAGGCTTTATATGAAAAGCAACAAGCTAAGCATAGGAGATACGATCAACGTTGGCGGCAAAGAGCTGAAGATCGTGGGAAGTATAGCCCTTCCCGATTACTCGGCGCTGTATGAGAATAACACAGACTTTATGTTCGACACGGAAAAGTTCGGCGTTGGTATCGTTACCCGGGAGACTTTCGATGAATTTGCAAAAACAAATGTGCACTACTCTTACTCCTGGAAATACGATTCCGCCCCAAGCGACAGGACCGGCAAGGAAGCTGTTGACATAGCAGCAGACCTTTCCAAAGCAATTTCGCAGAAAGCACAGCTTGCTGATTTTATCCCCGGCTGCATAAACGCCGCAATCAACTTCTCCGGCAACGACATCGGCCACGACAAGATAATGATGATGGTGATGCTTTATATGCTCATCGTTATAATTGCGTTTATTTTCGCCGTTACAACAGGAAATACCATTGTTAAGGACGCAAACGTCATCGGTACATTGAGAGCCTCAGGCTACACAAAAGGCGAGCTTATAAGGCACTATATGGCTGCACCGCTGATAGTTCTGCTGATAGCGAGCATTATAGGAAACATTCTCGGCTACACGGTGTTCAAGGAGTTTATGGCAGGTGCATACCTTGGCTCTTACAGCCTGGTATCTTACAAGACAGTTTGGAGCCCCGAGGCGTTTATAGATACCACAATAATCCCGCTGATACTTCTTGCGGTAATAAACTTTATCATGCTGGCACAAAAGATGAGCCTTACGCCTTTGCAGTTCCTGCGCCGTGACCTTAAAAAGCGTCAGCGCAAAAAGGCTTTCAAACTGAACACGAAGATAGGCATTTTGAAGCGTTACAGACTCAGAGTCATATTCCAGAACATTCCCGGATATATCACAATATTTGCCGGCATCTTCTTTTCAAGCGTTATACTGCTGTTTTCTCTGCTGTTCAATCCGCTGCTGGACCAGCTCAGCGAGGACACGGTAAATAACATGATCGCTGCACATCAGTATGTGCTCAAAGCACCTGTCCCCACGCAGAACGAAAAGGCTGAAAAATACGCTGTGACTGCGCTTGAGACCACGGGCAGAGATTTTACCGAGGAGATATCGGTATACGGATTTGTCCCTTCAAGCAGATATTTCCTGACTCAGCTTGACGGCGACAAGGTCGTTATATCAAACGCTTACGCTGACAAATACGGTCTTGAAGAGGGGGACAAAATAACTCTCAAGGACAAATACACAGAAAAAGAGTATGAATTCAAGATCGGCGGCATATACACCTACCCCAGCACACTTGCAGTCTTTACAAACATAGACAGCTTCAACAAGATGTTTGACAAAGAGCCTGACAGCTTTACGGGATACCTTTGCAGCGAAGAGATAGATGACATTGACCAGCACCTTATCGCAACCCACGTTACAAAGGACGATCTGACAAAAACATCACGTCAGCTCAAACGCTCTATGGGCAATATGATGACTGTGTTCCTTGCTATAGGTGTGGCGGTCATAGTTCTGGTCGTATTTATGCTTTCAAAGGTCATCATCGAAAAGAACAGCCAGTCTATCTCCATGACTAAGATACTTGGTTACAGCAAGGGCGAGATAAGCGGTATATATATCCACACAACGACCATCGTTACGATCGTCTCTATCCTGCTCAGCCTGCCCATAACAGGATTTGCGATAGATCTGATATGGCGTGTGATGATGATGGAATACTCCGGCTGGATCTCGCCGGATATCCCATTCACGGCTTATATTACAACAGCTGCTCTTGCTTTGGCTTCATATCTTGTTACGACCTTCTTTTTGAAGATAAGGCTCAACAGGATACCGCTGGACGAGGCGCTGAAAAATGTAGAATAGTATAAAACAGCATAAAAAAGATACCAGTCAAAATGGCAGGTATCTTTTTTTCATTATCAGAAGTTTGAACCGTTCCAGCCCCAGTTGGGCGTTTCAAAGTATTTGACATATACCCTGTCCGCAGGCACTCCTGCAGCGGAGGTAACAATATCCGTTATCTGTCCGGTAAGGTTGTCATAAGCGCTTGGTGATGCGCTTCCGAAAACGCTGACCTCCACCATAGCCGCAGGTGCATCGCTGCCTTTGAACCAAAGGTCATAATCAGCCTCGATACCCACCATGAGCCAGCCCTCGGACTTACCGGGAATAGCAGTTATCGCTCTTCCAAGTGCGCTTTTAATGTCCTGCTTTTTGTCCGCCGAAAGAGAAGCATTTGTTTTTACGTTGATAAATGGCATAACAATTCCTCCTGTATATTATTATTCGCCCTTGAGATAAGCCAGTATCTCAGCGGCGTTTGTATCCGGTTTGACCTTTGGCATCACCTTTTCAACAATGCCGTTTTCGTCGATAATGAATGTGGAGCGTACCACGCCCATGCTCACCTTGCCGTAGTTTTTCTTCTCCTGCCATACGCCGTAGGCCTCTATCGCCTTCCTGTCCGGGTCGGAAAGAAGAATAAACGGCAAAGAGTGTTTTTCTGCAAATTTAACGTGGGATGCCACGCTGTCCTTGCTAACTCCGATAACAACTGTACCGAGCCTTTTGAAATCCTCAAAGGCTGCGGCAAAAGCGCACGCCTGTCTTGTACATCCGGGTGTATTATCACGAGGGTAAAAATATAAAACGACTTTTTTGCCCAAGAAATCCCTGAGAGATACATCCTTTCCGTCCTTATCCGAAAGTGTAAAATCCGGTGCTTTATTTCCTGCTTCCAACATGACCACTACCTCCTGTTCTTAAAAATAAGTATAGCACATTTATCTTCAAAGCGCAACTTTTTTTGTTGACGAAAAATGTGTAATGTGTTATACTGAAAATCGGAGAAGAAAACGAAATAAATCGAAAGGGGTATGAAATATGGGATTCAGATTCAGAAAAAGCATCAGTCTTGGCGGAGGAACAAAGCTGAACATAGGCACCAAAAGTGCAAGCGTTTCCTTCGGTACAAAGGGTGTTCGCAAGACTATAAGCACATCGGGCAGAGAAACGACGACTTTTAGCATCCCCGGCACAGGAGTTTCCTATGTAGATTCCAAAAAGTCCTCGCTTTTTGGCGGACTTTTCGGAGGTTCAAGCAAAAAAACGGCTGCAAAAAAGACAAAAAAGAAATAACAGGGGTATTTGCAGCATGAAGGCTTTAAAGCGCACGCATATCATTATCCTGCTGCTGTGTCTTATCCCTCTTTTGATAGGACTGGTGTGGTTCATTATCAGGTATGACAGTCTGCCAAACCCTATGGGGATACATTTTGGGTTTGACGAAAAGACACATGAAAGCATCTTTGATGTTATCGACAACAAGATATTCGGCATATATCCGTTCGTTGCAGGCTTCGGGCTTATCGGGCTTTTGAGCCTGTGCGGATTTTTTGTAAGGCGTGTAAAGCCAAGCCCAAAAGTCACCGAAAAAGGTCACAGCGTAATGCAGCAGTTCATACTGTTCATCGTCGATGCAAACAACATCATCATTTCGATATACTTTACCGTGTGGACATACTGCATCGTTACACAAAGACCAAGGGCGATGAAAATGTGGGGAACGCCGCTGGCACTTGTTTGGTTACCGCTGCTGCTTGGGTTCCCGATAGCGTTTGTCGTTATGCGGATAGTTTTCTCAAAGAAAAAAGAACAATAAAAAAACGGGTGTACCTTACAAAACAGGTATACCCGATTTTTATAATACCTTGAGTACAAAAAGCCAATGCAAGGTCATTCCCACAACGCCAAGCCCCATAAGCACCGTCCCGGCAGCAACAATAACCATGCTGTGGCGGTCAAACACGAGCCTTTTGTGCCCAAGCCTTGCTATGCGGACGTGGCATTCTCTTTTGCTGTATATCCTTTTTCTCATCACCGATTCAGCCGGGAACCAGTTTCGCAGCCTTTCTCCCTGTACCTCATAAAAAGCGAACCGGGACAGCATTTTTGTTTTTTCGTCCTCCCCGTTTTCTTCAGTCTCCGGGGCGCTGTCCTTTTCTATCTCCAGCAGTCTGGCAGGGTGTTTTTTTGAGGCAAAGATAAGAAGTATATCACAAAACACGAAAAACAATGCACACATACAGGTGAGCACCGTCATGAGGATCTGAAGTATGGATAAAAGTGTGGTTATGTCCACACCAAGTATATAAAGCAATCCGAAAACTACGACTGCACCGATGATAAATCCCACGATCTCACCTCCGCTTTCCCTAAAGTATACCACAGCCCGTCTTTCAAGTCAACAGTTGACACAGCCTTACCAAAAGTGGTATCATATTGTTAAAGATAAGAAAACAGGTGAAATGAAATGACTCTTGAAAAAATCAAAACCGGCGATGAACGCACAGAAACAATAAAGCGGATATATACCGACTCTTTTCCCGAAAATGAGCGCTTTGGACTTGATAACATACTGCGTCTTGCCGACGAGGGCGCACTTGAAGTGTTTGCGATCATGGAAAAAGCCGTGACCGCAGGTATGGCTGTGTGCTGCATACACGGCAGTACGGCGTATATATGCTATATTGCCATTGATAAGGATATGCGTGGCTGCGGGCTGGGCAGCAGAGCTGTATCCGGGATCTGTAATTTGTATAAGGGCAAACAGGTGGTTTTGGAGATCGAGACTCTTGACCCCTGCGCCGAAAACTACCCGCAGCGCAAACAGCGTGAAGGTTTTTATCTTCGTCTGGGTTTTGCCCACACAAACAAATATATACGCTACTGCGGCGTGACCTACGAGCTGCTTTTCACAGGGACGGATAACTTCGACTCCGGCGACTTTGACGAGTTTATGCAAAGCCGCAAAGAGGGCAGCTTTCAGCCGGTGCGGTTTGATGCAAGATCATATACCACCTGCATTTTCGACCTGGACGGGACATTGCTTGACACCCTTGACGATCTTACCGCCAGCACCAATTATGCCATGCGCTCGGTCGGCTGTAAGGAGCACACAAAAGAAGCTGTATGCAGCTTTGTTGGCAACGGCATTAAAAAATTGATACAGCGTGCCCTTCCGACGGATGTCCCGCAAAGCACCTTTGACAAAGCCTTTGAGGTGTTCAAAGCCCATTATGGGGAGCATTGCTTTGACTCCACCAAGCCATACCCGGGAATTTTAAGCATGATGAAAGAGCTTATAAAGCAAGGAAAAAAGATCGCCGTTGTTTCCAACAAGGCAGAATTTGCTGTAAAAAAGCTTTGCCGTGACTATTTTGGTGATCTTGTCCACATAACCATCGGAGAAAAGGAAGGGGTGCGGAAAAAACCTGCTCCGGACACGGTGATAGCCGCTTTGGCGCAGCTTGGCTCGACCCCGGAAGAAAGCGTTTATATCGGTGACTCTGACGTTGACATACAAACTGCCCTCAACTCGGGAATGGACTGTATCAGCGTACTGTGGGGATTTCGCAGCGAAGAATTCCTGACTCGCCACGGCGCAAAGGTGTTTGCACAGACCCCCGGTGAGATATGCCTGCTGACACTTGCAGGCTTACACTAAAACAAAAAGCGGAGCATCAAGCCCCGCTTTTTTCATATCACTTATTTCTTAGCCTTTTCATTTTTCCTGCCCACGGCAGCCTTTGCTCCGAAGTAGCTCCAGCCCATACCGGCAATAAGCATAAAGTAAGGTGTGCTGTAATTGCTTCCGCTGTTAAAGAACGCCTGTATCATGTATGCTATGACCGCAGCCATAAGACCCGCTGCCACCCAGCTCACATTATCCTCGTCCTTGAAATGTCTTTTAACTGCCTTTCCAAGCTTGACCACCGTAACGATAAGGAAAAGTCCGTACAGTCCCAGACAGATCACGCCTCTTTGCATTCCTATATCAAGGTACTGGTTGAATACACGGTCTGCTGTGAGCTTATTATCAACCATCTCCGCCCAGTTGTCCGGTCCTACACCTACAATAGGGTGCTGCTGTATCAAATAGGCACCGTCGCTCCACAAATACTCGTAGATCCACTGGGATTTTTCCTCTCTTGGGGTTCCTATGGATAAACGGTGGTTGGTCTCTGTATAGATTATCTGCTCGTCCTTGAGCTGCGCTGCTCCCGTTGTATAAAGCACCGTAGCACAGCCTGCTGCAAGAACAGCTGCACAAAGAACGATCAGCGCAGGAGCCTTTTGTTTTTTCACCCCTGCCTTGACACAAACTATAATAAGTGCTGCGATCACAGCTGCACCTGCACCCACAGCGCCTGCCAGTGTTTTTGTCAGCACAGCCGCCGCAGTACAGCTTACAGCAGTAACGCCGTAAAATGCTTTTTTCTTTCCGCTTTTAACAAGGGCGCACCCTGTAAGGGTCACCGCTATGACCAGCGTCATCACCGCAGCAAGGGCAAATGGGGTTATAAGCAGTCCGCTGGCAGCATATCCTTTTTCGTAGATACCCTCACTTGTAGCGATCTCATTTTCAGAAGCTGCCTGACCGAATCTGACAAAAATATCCTTGAACTTATTTGGCACAACATCGTAAAGGGCAGGTATGCTTTGCAAAATACCCACAACAGCGTTGACCAGCCCCAGCGCTGCAAGAAAATCGGTAAATCTCTGCCGCCAATTGTCACCCGTTACCGCCATGCCTGCTGCGAAAAAGCCCCAGTATGCCAGGATCGTCAGCAAGCCCTCCGACCGGTCAAGGTATCCGAAAAAGCCGGCACTTATATTTCCCGATGCAAACATAGACCAGGCAGAAACACCTATGATGAATGCCGGGATAAGCAAAAGCTTATTGTCCTTTAAGACGATCTCTTTTTTCATTCTTGCCACAAGGAAGAACCAAAATCCGATAAGCCCTGCACCTACAACAAGAATACTGGCGTAATGCGCCACAAGATCGTCTGCATAATGCAGCACGCCTTCTTCATCTTTATAGTCAAACGTATGCTTGAGTATGGTAAATGGGATATTGATCGCAGCCAGCACCGCTATGGCGATAATACTGTAAAGACCGCACAGCTTGAATGTCTGCTGCTGATTCATATTTAGTATAAAATCTGATTTTTCCGTGGTCCCGAAAAGATGCTTGCGTTCTCCGGGTTTTTGCTGTGCCATAAGACCAAGCCTCCAATACTAAGAATATGCCTGATAAAAAGGCGGACAATAATAAATATTGTCCGCCTTGTTTTTTACTTTGCGTACTCGACTGCTCTGCTTTCACGTATAAGATTTACCTTGATCTGTCCGGGATAATTCATCTCGTCCTCTATACGCTTAGCTATCTCACGGGCAACAAGTACCATTTGTTCATCGTTGATCTTCTCAGGCTGGATCATTATTCTGACTTCTCTGCCCGCCTGAATTGCAAAGGATTTCTCTACGCCGTCATAAGAGGTGCAGATCTCCTCAAGCTTCTGAAGTCTTTTAATGTAGTTTTCGTAATTTTCACTTCTTGCGCCCGGTCTTGCTGCGGAAATAGCATCAGCAGCCTGTACCAGTGCAGCCACAACGGTGCGTGTCTCCACATCGCCGTGATGCGCCTCGATAGCGTGTATAACATCGGGGCTTTCCTTATACTTTTTACATACATCTACGCCTATCTGAACATGAGACCCTTCGATCTCATAACTCAATGCCTTACCTATATCGTGAAGCAGTCCGGCTCTTCTTGCCAGATTTGCGTCAACACCAAGTTCAGATGCCATCATTCCCGCAAGGTGTGCCACCTCGATAGAATGATTAAGAACATTTTGCCTGTAACTCATTCTGAAACGGAGCCTTCCCAGCAGCTTCACCAGCTCATGGTTAAGTCCGTGAACGTTAGTTTCAAGAACGGCTCTTTCACCCTCCTGTTTGATCTTCAGCTCGACCTCACGCCTTGCCTTGTCGACCATTTCCTCGATCCTTGTGGGGTGGATCCTTCCGTCCTGAATAAGTTTTTCAAGTGCTATCCTTGCGATCTCTCTTCTCACCTGGTCAAAGCATGAGACCGTAATAGCTTCAGGAGTATCGTCGATTATCAGGTCTACACCTGTAAGCGTTTCAATGGTTCTGATGTTTCTTCCCTCACGTCCGATGATCCTTCCCTTCATGTCATCGTTGGGAAGAGGTACTACTGATACTGCGGTCTCGGATACCTGATCCGCCGCACATCTTGCGATAGCCAAAGATACATACTGTCTTGCCTTTGCATCGCACTCTTCTTTGATCTGTGTCTCATAGTTGTTGATACGAACAGCTTTTTCGTGTACCAGCTCATCATCAAGCTGGCTCAGGAGATATTCCTTTGCCTGATCCACAGTAAACTGTGAGATCTTTTCCAGCATATCAAGCTGTGACTTCTTGATCCTGTCAGCCTCAGCCATCTTCTCGTCGGCTGACTTGAGTTTGTTCTGCAGCGTTTCTTCCTTCTTTTCAAGATTATCCAGCTTTTTGTCTATGGACTCTTCCTTCTGCTGGATCCTGCGTTCCTGTCTTGAAACCTCTGTCCTTCTCTCTTTGAGCTCTCTTTCCGTTTCCTGGCGTGATTTATGTATCTCGTCTTTTGCTTCCACCAAGGCCTCTTTCTTTAAAGTTTCCGCTGTCTTTTTAGCATCATCAACGATCCTCTCGGCTTCCTTTTCCGCCGAGCCAACTGCCGCCTCCGCCGTTTTTTTACGGTAACTTATACCTTGCTTAAAACAAATGATTCCGCTGATACCTGCGCCAAGAACGAGAGCAACTACACACAACAAGATCGTTATTCCTGTGCTCATTGTATAGTTTTTCCTCCTTCTTGAAGTTGATACCCGTTGCGATTTGCAAAAAAAGAGTTGATCTTTATCCCAAAACGCAGGGCATCACCAATATTAAATTGTAAAGATACAAATTAGCAAAATTATTTTATAGAAAAGACAAGCCATGCTTATCCATTTTAAAAAATTATAATGCATGGTATTATTGTAATACAAAATCACTGAATTGTCAAGGTGTTTTTTGTCTGAACGCACGAAAAATCCAAATATTTTATACATTTCCTTGACACTTTCGCCTTCAGGTGGTAAAATAGATAAGGTAAATAGTGCAAAAAGTGTTGACCAGGGAAGCCAATGTGCAAAAAGGGCAGCAGAGAATTTCCCATTTGGTGGAAGGGAAATGCCCCGGCGCAAAGGATACCGCCCTGCGAGCGTGCGTTAATCCGCACCGCCTGACCGGCGTTATCGGGTCACGAGGGAGAAAGGGTATTATTTCTCCGAACACGGGTGGAACCACGCAAATACAGCGTCCTGCGATATTTTCGCAGGATTTTTTTATTCAGTTTGATGTTTATTGTCAGCACACAAGATCGTCTCCTGCATTGTCGAGGATTCTATCTTGAAAAGGCTGTTTTTCGGACTTCGTTCTTAGCCCTTACTCACTTTTCGTAAAAAGGGACTTGTTCCCTTTTTACGAAAAATCAATAAAAGGTTTAGGAAGGGGGTTCGGGGGAGAACCCTTCTCCAAAAGGGTTTCCCCCGATAATGCAGGAGGTGAAGGATATGGGTGCAAACAATATGGGAAGCAACCGAACCCGGGATCTTACAAAGACCGCTAACCAGAACGAGGTATATTATTTTGACCCCAGGACCCTGCGTAACAAAAAGCGCATAGCCGGAGTATGCTTTGCTGTTGCTATGTTAAGTCACTGCGTGTCCTGCTTTCTGATATACCTGGCGATGACAGAAAAAATATCTTACTACGAGGGTGTGCTTTTTTTCATACCCGTGTGGATAGTAGGCTATTGGGGCGGCACATTCTTCTCCCGGGTGCTTGACGTTAAGCTGCCGGACGGGAGCAAAAAGTGCATTATCAGCGAGACAACAAGGAAGGCCCTCAATAATATAGTCTTTTTCCTTGGGATACTTCTTGTGGCTGTATGGGGATATTTCTACATCACCCATTGCCTGATGGTGGAAAAGAACACCCAGCTTACCAACCAGTAAAAACAACACTATAAATAATCAAACGGAGGATACATTATGATTAAACTTACACTTAAAGACGGTTCGATCCGTGAGATCGAAAAGGCAATGCCTGCAAGCGAGATAATAAAGGGCATCGGCATGGGGCTTTACAAGGCTGCCTGCTGCGTAAAGCTGGACGGACAGGTTTTTGATATAAGGACCGTTGTGGACCATGACTGCACCTTTGAGGTGGAGACATTTGACTCTAAGTCAGGAAAGGAAACTTTCTGGCACACAGCATCTCATCTTATGGCTCAGGCTGTGAAAAACCTCTACCCTGAGGCAAAGCTTGCAAGGGGTCCTGCAACGGAGACAGGCTACTACTATGACTTCGGCGTGGAAAAGCCGTTTACTCAGGCTGACCTTGAAAAGATCGAGGCAGAGATGAAAAAGCTGGCTAAGGAAGGCTACGAGCTGGAGCGCTTTGAGCTGCCTGTGGATGAGGCTGTAAAGCTGATGCAGGACAGAGGCGAGGACTACAAGATCGAGCTTATCCACAAGCACGATGACAAGGGGGAAAAGCTCTCTTTCTACAAACAGGGAGATTTTGTTGACCTGTGTGCAGGCCCTCACATTATGAACGTTTCGTCCATCAAAGCCACAAAGCTGCTTTCCACCACAGGCGCATACTGGGGCGACGCAGCGGACAACAAACAGCTTTGCAGGATCTATGGCGTGTCCTTCCCCAAGGCTTCGATGCTTGAAGATCATCTGAAAATGCTTGAAGAGGCAAAGCTGAGAGATCACAACAAGCTTGGAAGAGAGCTTGAATATTTCACTACCGTTGATTATATCGGTCAGGGACTTCCGATCATGCTGCCAAAGGGTACAAGAGTTATCCAGCTGCTTCAAAGATGGGTCGAGGACGTTGAGCAGGCAAGAGGCTGTCAGCTGACCAAGACTCCACTTTTTGCAAAAAGAGACCTTTACAAGATCTCGGGGCACTGGGATCATTACCGTGACGGTATGTTCATAATGGGCGATCCGGACGACGAGGAAAAGGAATGTTTCGCACTTCGTCCGATGACCTGCCCCTTCCAGTATCAGGTGTTCCTTAACAGACAGCGCTCTTACAGGGAGCTTCCTATGCGTCTGACGGAAACATCTACCCTTTTCAGAAACGAGGACTCGGGCGAGATGCACGGACTTATCAGAGTGCGTCAGTTCACCATCTCCGAGGGACACTTCATCATTCGTCCCGATCAGCTGGAGCAGGAGTTCAAGTTCTGCCTTGACCTTGCAAAATACTGTCTTGATACGGTGGGGCTCCTTGAAAGCTGTACATTCAGATTCTCCCAGTGGGATCCCGCTAACCCGAAGAACAAATACGAGGGTACGGCGCAGCAGTGGGAATATGCACAAGCTGCAATGAAAAAGATACTTGATGACCTGGGACTTGACTACGATATAGGCATCGACGAGGCCGCGTTCTACGGTCCTAAGCTGGATATCCAGTACAAAAACGTCTACGGCAAGGAAGATACCCTGGTAACTATACAGATAGATATGCTGCTTGCTGAAAGATTCGGTATGTACTACGTTGACAAGGACGGTCAGAAAAAGCTGCCGTATATCATTCACAGAACTTCCCTTGGCTGCTACGAGAGAACGCTGGCTTATATGATCGAGCGCTTTAACGGCGTTATGCCCCTGTGGCTCGCTCCGGAACAGGTAAGGCTTTTGCCTATCGGTGAAGCTCACATTGAATATGCACAGAAACTGGCAGATAAGATGACCGCAAGAGGAATGCGTGTAACAGTAGATGCAGACGATATCAACATCGGTACAAAGATCAAGAAAGCACGCCTTGAAAGAATACCTTATATGTTCATTATCGGCGATAAGGAAGTACAAAGCAATACCCTTTCGGTACGTTCAAGAAAGACAGGCGAGGAAAGCGGCGTTGCTTGCGACGATATGCTTGCAAGGCTGTTTGAGGAGATCGACACAAAGGCAAAGTAAAGGAAGGTATAGAGAAAATGTCATCAACAGTTTGGATAATCATAGCATTTGTGTGCTATCTTTTGGGAATGCTGCTGATCGGCGCATCATACATGAGAAAAACCAAGAGCTCCGAGGACTTTTTCCTTGGCGGAAGAGGTCTTTCCGGCTGGGTAGCTGCTCTTTCAGCTCAGGCTTCGGATATGTCCGGCTGGCTGCTTATGGGACTTCCCGGTGCGGTCTATGCCATGGGAACAGGACAGATATGGATAGCAATAGGCTTGTTTATAGGAACAGCTCTTAACTGGATCTTCGTTGCCAAAAGGCTTCGCCGGTATACCATAAGAGCAAATAACTCGCTGACCCTGCCAAAATACCTGGAAAACAGATTTCACGACAAGCACCGTATTTTGCTGCTTATCTCATCCTTAGCCATACTTATCTTCTTTCTGGTGTATACTGCCTCCGGCCTTGCAGCAGGCGGAAAGCTGTTTAATTCCATATTCGGCATAAACTATAAGCTCTGTCTTACCATAGGGACCGTGGTGATCCTTTCATATACCTTTATGGGCGGATTTATGGCGGTGTGCGTCACCGACTTTATCCAGGGGCTGCTTATGCTGATAGGCGTTATAACCGTTCCCATAATCGCATTTATGCTTGTGGGCGCAGGCAATGTTATGGACAATATCACCTCATCGGGTGTGGAGCCAAAGGCTTTCTTTGACCTTTTCTCCGATGCAAACGGCAACAGCTATACTTTTGTAGACATAATCTCCCAGCTGGGCTGGGCACTGGGCTACTTCGGAATGCCTCATATTATCGTAAGATTCATGGCGATCAAAAACGAAAAGGAAATCAAAAAATCCAGAGTGATCGGTATATGCTGGTGTGCGCTCTCTCTTGCATTCGCCTGCATTATCGGCGTTGTGGGCAGAGCTTATCTTTCAGAAGTCCTCAAAGGCTCAGACACCGAAAAGGTGTTTATCGAAATGATACGCAAGGTGTTCAACGAGGATATAGGTATCGCATTTATCGGAGGGATATTCCTTTGCGGTATACTTGCGGCAATAATGTCCACCGCCGATTCACAGCTTCTGGTTACCGCATCGTCTGTATCCGAGGATATTTACCACTCTGTTATAAACAAAAAAGCCTCCCAGAAGCGTGTTTTGCTCGTCAGCCGTCTCACAGTGCTTGCGGTGGCTGTGGTGGCTTACATAATAGCACTTGACCCTGACAGCAGCGTTATGGGACTGGTCTCGGATGCCTGGGCAGGGCTTGGAGCGTCCTTTGGTCCTATCGTGCTCCTGTCGCTGTACTGGAAGCGCACCAATCTTGCAGGTGCCGTGGCAGGCATATCATCAGGAGCATTGACCGTTATAATATGGGACTACATCAAATTTGGCGGAAAGACCCTTGCTGAGTCCACCGGACTTTATTCTCTGGTGATAGGTTTCGCAATAAGCCTTGTTTGTATCATCCTGGCAAGCCTTTGCACCAAGGCACCTGCCCCGGAGATGCTTGAAGAATTTGACGATGTCAAAAACGGCGTAAACTGCGGCTGCGACCAGCAGACCCCTGAGGCACAGGCATAACAAAACATTGAAAATGCGCACCTTCTCCCTTCAGAGAGAGGGTGCGATCTTTGTTTTATGCAAATTTACACTTTTTGCCTTGACAAAGGTAGGCTTTTGATTCATAATAATATGTAGATGCTGAAAAAGAATGAGGGTGATAAGATGATAGACGTATGTCTGGCAGGCACAGGAGGAATGATGCCTCTGCCTAACAGATGGCTCACAAGCCTGTGGGTGGAATATAACGGCAAGGCTGCAATTGTCGATTGCGGTGAGGGAACACAGATAGCCCTTGCTCAGCACGGATGCAAGCTCAATAAGATCGACGCTATCTTCATTACCCACTTCCACGCCGACCACATCTCCGGTCTTTCCGGATTGCTTTTATCCATAGGCAACACCGGGAAAAAGGGATATATCACCATTTACGGCTGCAAGGGACTTGCGAGGATAATAAAAAATCTTTGCTGTATCTGCCCGCTGCTCCCTTATGGTATAGACATTGTGGAGCTGGACAGCTCACAGCCCAATACCATGCACTGGAACGATATGGTGGTAAACACTCTCCCCCTGCGCCACGGGATACCATGTATGGGCTATTCTTTCAGACTGGACAGAAAACCTGTTTTTAATCCCAATAAGGCGAAAGAACTGGGGGTCGACGTTAAATACTGGCGTCAGCTCCACGGCGGAGAAAGCGTTACCGTGGGAGATAAGGTGATAACCACTGCCATGGTCACAGATGCCGCAAGAGACCCCATCAAGATAACCTATATGACCGATACAAAGGCGTTTGCAGATATGGCTGAATTTGCAAAAGATTCCGACCTGCTGATCTGCGAGGGTATGTACGGCGACGATGAGCTTTTGGATAAGGTAAGGGAAAAAGGTCATATGGTCTTTTCGCAAAGTGCGGATATTGCCGTGAGATCAGACTCAAAAGAACTCTGGCTCACCCATTACAGCCCCGCTATGCCAAATCCCGGATATTACCAAAAGCGCACCAAAAAACTGTTTGCCAACGTGGTGATAAGCAAGGACGGACAAAAAAAGACACTTGGATAGGATCAAAAACAGTCTGATATGTACTGTTGCAGGCTGTTTGTGCTCAAATCAGACCTTTGCCGGAAGCATAAAACAGGCACAAAACGTATATAGTAAAAATAAAAAAGATAAGGGGAACAAACACCATGAAGATCGTCGTTATCCACGGACAAAGCCACAAAGGCTCCACTTATCATATTGCCCGCCTGGTTGCGGATAAGCTTGGGGGCGATGTCACAGAATTCTTTTTGCCCCGTGATTTCGGGGATATCTGCGTAGGCTGCGCTAACTGTATAATGAAAAATGAACAGCTTTGTCCCCACTACAAAAAACTCCTGCCGCTGACACAAGCCATGGACGAGGCAGATATTTTGATCCTTGCAAGCCCTGTGTATGTCTGTCACGCCACAGGCGCCATGAAAGCATTTCTCGATCACTACGGCTACCGCTTTATGGTCCACAGACCCCAAGCTTCGATGTTTACAAAGCAGGCTGTGTGCATAAGCACAGCAGCCGGCAGCGGAACCAAAAAGACTAATCAGGATATGGCTGACAGCCTGTTTTACTGGGGAACAGGAAAAATATACAAATACGGCGTAAATGTCGCTTCAATAAGCTGGGAGGGCGTAAGCGAAAAAAAGAAAAATGCTATTGAAAAGCATACCTCTTCCCTCGCCCGGAAACTGGCAAAAAAACAGGGAAAAGTCAGACCGGGACTAAAAACCAGAGCCTTCTTCTTTTTATTCCACTTAGTACAGAAAAAAGGCTGGAACCAAGCGGATGCTGAATACTGGCAGGAAAAAGGCTGGACAGGCAAAGCTCGTCCCTGGAAATAATCAAAAGATACTGAGCTGCATCCGTGCAGCTCTTTTGTGTTATTTGTACAACTAAATCACAAAAAAATACCCTTTTGGTGTGATTTCTTTGTAAACTGTTCAATATTGACAATACCTCTGCACGGGTGTATAATTTAGTGTGTGTTTACTATCCAATGAAAAGGAGGAAATGCTTGCCCTTGCAAGCATATCACGAGAATGAAATTTGTTGTTATCGGTGCGGGAAAAATAGGCGCTACCCTTTCACAGCAGCTGGTTGAGGAAGGGCACAGCGTTATTGCCGTGGACAGTAACCCCGAGGCAGTTAAAAAGCTGCTCAATTCTCAGGATATAATGTGTATCGAGGGAAACGGAGCCACTGCCGGAGTTCAGATCGATGCCGGAGTAAAGGGTTCTGATCTGCTGATCGCCACTACCGCACATGATGAGCTGAATATGGTCTGCTGTATGCTGGGAAGACAGCTCGGTGCAAAAAAAACCATCTGCCGTGTGAGAAATCCCGAATACCTGGACCAGATAGACATAATCAAAAATCAGCTGGGACTTGCACTTATTATCAACCCTGAGCTTTACACCGCCAGGGAGATCGTCAACGGACTGGTCTTCCCAACGGCTTCAAGGCTTGAGGTCTTTGGTAAGGGCAAGGTGGAGATGGTAGAGCTGAAGCTTTCCGAAGGCTCTCCCTTCATCGGTCTGACCCTTGCGGAAATATATAAAAGGTTGAAGCTAAAATTCCTTATCTGTGCCGTTCAGCGTGAACAGGGCATATTTATCCCGACCGGTGACTTTGTGCTACACGCCGACGACAGAATAAGTATCGCTGCCACCCACCTGGATATTGAGCGGTTCTTCCTTGAAAACGGACTTGTAAAGACCAAGATCAAATCTGTAATGATCGTGGGCGGAGGAAAGATAGGTTTTTATCTTGCAAAGCAGCTTTCCTCAATGGGAATGCGTGTTAAGGTCATTGAAAAGGACTATAACCGCTGTACCGAGCTTTGCGACGAGATCCCCAAAGCTACAATAATCCACGGAGACGGCACCGATCAGGAGCTGCTTTTGGACGAGGGGATAAAGGATGTGGATTCCTTCGTGGCTCTTTCGGGACTTGATGAGGAAAACATTATCATGTCCCTTTATGCAAAAAACAACTCAAACGCAAAAACCGTCACCAAAATAAACAGGGATTCATATGTTGATATGGCAAGAATGCTTGGGCTCGATACGCTTGTAATGCCAAAACAGCTCACAACTAGTACGATCCTCAGCTACGTCAGATCCCTTGAAAATGCATCATCCGAAAGCCGTATAGAATCTCTCTACCACCTCATCGGCAATCAGGTAGAGGCTATCGAGTTCAATATCAAAGAGGCTATCCCCGGACTTACCGGAGTGCCTCTTAAAGATATAAAGATCAAGAAAAACATACTGATCTGTGCAATAATCAAAAAGCGTCAGGTCATAATCCCAAGCGGTAACGACACCATGGATCTTGACGACTCTGTTATTATTGTAACCAAGGATCAGCGTTTCTCGGAACTGAGAGATATACTGGAATAGGAGAAGATCCCTTTGAACAAAAAAACTGTTCTCAATATACTATCCAAGATATGTACCCTTGAAGCGGTGCTTATGCTTATCCCGGCGTGTGTGGCGCTGTATTATAACGAGATGCGTACTTTCAAGGTATTTATACTCGTTGCCCTTTCGGTGGCTGCCATACAGCTGCCGATATTTATCTTCACACGCCAAAAGGAAATGGACGTTAACTCCCGTGACGGGATCGCAGTAGCAGCTCTTGGCTGGATAGTAATATCCTTTTACGGCTGTCTGCCCTTTTATATCAGCGGCGAAATACCAAACTTTGTAGATGCGCTGTTTGAAAGTATTTCAGGATTTACCACCACCGGTTCGTCTATCCTTACCAGCGTTGACGAAATGACAAAAGGAATGATGTTCTGGCGGTGCTTTACCCACTGGGTAGGGGGCATGGGAGTTCTGGTGCTTACGGTGGCGATACTGCCTTCGGACAAGAAATCCTCCAGCCTTCAGCTTATGAGAGCTGAATGCCCGGGACCTACCGTGGAAAAGCTGGTGCCTAAGGGAAGAGCGTCTGCGGCTATCCTTTATGCGATATACACCGTTCTTACGCTTATCATGATAATATTCCTTGTGATCGGCGGAATGCCTCTTTACGACAGCGTCTGCACCACCTTCGGAACTGCGGGAACGGGCGGATTCGGTATCAGAAATGCCGGGCTCGGTTACTATAACTCAGCCTACATTGAAGGCGTTGTAACTGTGTTTATGATGCTTTTCGGCGTAAATTTCAACATTTATTTTTTCATAGTAATGAAACGTTTTTCGGATATACTCAAAAACTCCGAATTCAAGGTTTACCTTGGCATAATCGCAACATCTATCGCTCTTATCTGTGCAAACACTATGGCTTACGGCGTTTACGGAAGCTTCTCCAAAGCGTTCAGGTATTCCTCATTCCAGGTCAGCTCCATAATGACCTCAACAGGTTTTGCCACAGCTGATTTTGACCAGTGGCCGGAATTTTCCAAGGTCATACTTGTGATACTGATGTTTGTGGGAGCCTGTGCAGGCTCAACAGGAGGCGGATTTAAGGTCTCAAGGCTAATAATCCTTGTACGGACCGCAAAGCGCAACCTTCGCAAAATGCTTCACCCGAAATCAGTGAACGTGGTCAAGTCCGACGATAAGACCCTAAATATCGAGACCGTCCACGGAGTCAGCGGATACCTTATTATTTATATCCTGATTTTCTTTACATCTCTGATGATAATATCCCTGAACAATCTTGATTTTACCACCTCGTTCACCTCGGTGACTACCTGTTTCAACAACATCGGTCCGGGACTTGCCAAGGTAGGTCCGACCTGCAACTTTGCACATCTTTCAGATCTTTCAAAGATAACTCTGAGCGTTGATATGCTCCTTGGAAGGCTTGAATGTATACCGATAATAATGATGCTCGCACCGTCCATGTGGATAAAAAAGCTATACTGATACAGGACATAGAAAAGCCCTCTCCGATTAACGGAGAGGGCTTTTGCTGTGCTTTATATTTTATTTCTGTCCGTTCATTCCGCCCAGGAGTCTTTCCAGATCCTCTGCGCTTGGAAGTGCGACCTCGTCCATTGTTCCTGTTGCTGCAGGATCCTGAGGAGGCTGCGGTGGCTGCGGTGCAGGAGGTCTTACTCCCGGTGCCGGTCTCAGATTCTGAGCAGCTGCCGCATTGGGTGAAGGTCTGAACTGCTGTGGCATTCCCTGTGGGGGTGCTCCCATTGGTCTTTGCTGCGGCGGCATTCCCTGGGGAGGTGCGCCCATCGGTCTTTGCTGCTGCGGCATTCCCTGGGGAGGTGCGCCCATTGGTCTTTGCTGCGGCGGCATTCCCTGTGGAGGTGCTCCCATTGGTCTTTGCTGCTGCGGCATTCCCTGCGGATGTGCGCCCATTGGTCTTTGCTGCTGCGGCATTCCCTGTGGAGGTGCTCCCATTGGTCTTTGCTGCTGCGGCATTCCCTGCGGAGGTGCTCCCATTGGTCTTTGATGCTGTGGCATTCCCTGTGGGGGTGCGCCCATTGGTCTTTGCTGCTGCGGCATTCCCTGCGGAGGTGCGCCCATTGGTCTTTGCTGCTGAGGTACCGGCGGTTTATTGAACTGAGCAAAGAAATCGTCATTGTTCACCGGATTCATACCCGAATGGGAAGAAGATGCTGAAACTTTCGACGATGATCCGCCGCCTGTGAAGAATGCGCCGCCCAGATATGCAAATCCCAATACAAGACCTGTGTATGTGATTATCTGAGAGAATGGCTTTAACGCCACCATCTTAAACTCCATATCGCTTGGCAAGGATCCGCCGCCCATTCCTCCAATGGCTTTGAAAAGCTCTGTCATCAATGAAAATGCGGCTTCGATCTGATCGTATTCTTTCCTGTTGGATATCATCGGATACACTACAACTCCGATCGCTCCCGCAACCAGAACGGCTCCGATAGCGATCTTTACCCCCGAACCGGCTTCTGCAAGGATTATACCCAGAATGCCTGCTATAATATGTATAGCCGACAGGGCTATGATAGCATAAGAATATGTTGTAGACTTACCATACCAATCGTCAAAAGTCTTGAATGTAGCGCTTGACTGATCGGCTGAGGTACTTGCCCGGGGAGTTGCATATCCGTACCCGTTTTCGGTGGAAGAATTCCCCATTTGCTCGTAATATGTTTTCAGCTGATCCATTGTCTTGTTTGTCTTTTTGGAATTTGAAAGCCCGATAAGACCAAATACAAGCGTGACGATACCTGCCACAATAAGCAAGAGGCTTATGGACTTGAAGGTTTTTGCACCGTTACTTCCGGACATTTGTTTTTCCTCCCGTTTCTCCCGTTTTACAGGGTAACTCCCCACCGGTCGTTCTCCTCAAATTATAGCACATAACAGTTGATTTTTCAATAAGATTTTCTTCACCCGATTATTTTTATGCACATTTCATATTCCAAACGTTCATAATTTGTTTGTTCCTACAAAAACCACATTTTCTGTACCCACGATTTCCACAGTGTAAAATTTCTGTCACAGCTTGAAAAAAACGGCTTTGTATGTTATACTTAATGGGTATGTTAAGTATGGAGCTTCAATTGGAGGTATATATTTGAAAACACTTGAACAAGAGATAAAAAGGCGTAGGACTTTTGCCATAATATCTCACCCGGACGCAGGTAAAACCACACTTACCGAAAAGTTCCTGCTCTACGGCGGCGCAATAGCGCAGGCAGGCGCAGTAAAGGGCAAAAAGAATTCACGCCACGCTGTCTCCGACTGGATGGAGATAGAAAAGCAAAGAGGTATCTCGGTAACTTCATCAGTAATGCAGTTCCAGTACAAGGACTATTGCATAAATATCCTTGATACCCCCGGACACCAGGACTTTTCCGAGGATACCTACCGCACGCTTATGGCGGCTGATTCGGCGGTAATGGTGATCGACGCATCAAAGGGTGTTGAGGCGCAGACAAGAAAGCTTTTCAAGGTCTGTGTTATGCGCCATATCCCGATATTTACGTTTATAAATAAAATGGACAGAGAGGCACGAAGCCCTTTTGATCTTGTGGAACAGATCGAAAACGAACTGGGCATCAAGACATATCCTGTCAACTGGCCTATCGGCTGCGGAAAGGAATTCAAGGGCGTTTACGACAGAGATAAGCGCCACATCATCTCCTTTGAGGAGAACGGCGGCAAGCATCAGGTAGCTGCTACCGAGGTAGACCTTTCCGACCCGTCACTTGACGAGCTTATCACCCCTTGGCTGCACGAAACGCTTAGTGACGATATAGAGCTGCTCGACGGTGCAAGCTATGAGTTTGACATCGGCGCAGTGCGCAAGGGTGAGCTTTCGCCTGTGTTCTTTGGCTCAGCGCTGACAAACTTCGGTGTAGAGCCTTTCCTTGAAAACTTCCTGGAGATGACCACCTCACCCACACCGAGAATGTCCTCCGAGGGCATTGTTGACCCCTTTGACCCGGCTTTCTCCGCATTTGTGTTCAAAATACAAGCGAATATGAACAAGGCGCACCGTGACAGGATAACTTTCCTGCGTGTATGCTCCGGAAAATTTGATAAAGAAATGGATGTTCTGCACGTTCAGGGCAATAAAAAAATGCGCCTTTCCCAGCCTCAGCAGATAATGGCGCAGGAGCGTGAGATAATCGACGAGGCTTACGCAGGGGACATCATCGGCGTTTTCGACCCGGGAATTTTCTCTATCGGCGACACTATATGCGACCCGAAGAAAAAGTTTGAGTTCGAGCCGATACCTACCTTTGCTCCCGAACACTTTATGCGTGTCCGCCAGAAAGATACCCTCAAAAGAAAGCAGTTCGTAAAGGGTGCAACACAGATAGCCCAGGAGGGTGCGATACAGATCTTCCACGAGCCTGACACGGGTATGGAAGAGGTCATAGTGGGCGTTGTGGGCGTACTTCAGCTGGAAGTCTTTGAGTACCGCATGAAAAACGAATACAACGTTGAGCTTATCAAGGAAAGCCTGCCTTATTCATATATCCGCTGGATAGACAATAAGGAGCTTGACCCAAAAGCCCTCAAGCTTTCAAGCGACACCAAGCTTGTCAAGGATTTTAAAGATAACTACCTTTTGCTTTTCTCAAGCGAGTGGAATATCCGCTGGGCGCTTGAAAAGAACGAGGGACTTGAGCTTTCGGAGTTCAACCGAGGCGAATTGCAGTAATAAAACAATACAGCTCTCCCGAAAAATCGGGAGAGCTGTATTTTTTATTCTTTATCTCTGTCCGGGTGTGAGACCGAAAGGATACAGTTGTTATATCCCTGCTGGTTCCACAGGTCTTTTCCCCAGCACAGCCACACATTACCCTCAGGAGTATTCCACTGCACCCAGTAATACTTGCTGTAATCGCTCTTATCTGTGCCAGATTCGGTTTTTTCGATGGTATTGGTCGGTTCGCCGTATTTTGCCTTTAACTGCTTGTATAAGCTATCGTAGGCTGCCTTTGCCTGCGCTGCCGAAACTACCGGTACTGTAGACCCATTTATATATCTGCTCATATGGAATGCGACCAGACCACATTTTGATGTGTCACGTTTAAATGACTCCAGAATCATGGAAGACATAGCTACGCCCATAATACTTAATCTGTTTGAATTCTGATCGTAGGTTCTTCCTACGCTTGATTCATAGTTTTCATCGGTATAGCTTCCAACCTTTGCGTTCAGGGATTTTGCTATGGTGTTTGCAGCTGTATCAAAATCTTTGTTATAAACGCTGCCTGCAAGGTTCATAAGGTCTGCGGCAGATTTTACGCCGTTCGGTGCTTTTGGTGCAGAAGGTGTGGTCGTCTGCGCCTGCGTGGTCGTTTGCGGCGATGATGACGAGCCATTATATATAGGTATCGTTATCTTTGTTTTATTCACAGCCCAGCTATCCATAAGATAACCTGCGCTGACATAGCTTGCGAGCTGACCGCCCGGATACTTGGGCGAGATGTTCTCGGCGTGTGCAAGCACAACTGTCGCAGGTCCCCAGGTGTTCTTTGTCATCTTTGGCTTAACATACAGCTCTCCGATATCGGTTTTCTCATTCGATGCATAGAACGTTTTTGTCATAAAGGCGTAGTTTCCGGAATTATGACCCCTTGTGAAATCAGACACCCAGTTGAGTGCGATCTTCGGCGCTCCTGTTTTATTTTCGGAAAAATCCCAGCCGCTTGTGACATTTTTCACGGAAACCGTTCCCACGCTGAAATACATATTGGTCATAGTAGCGTAGAATGTGCGATTCATTCCCTGCGAATCGGAAAGCTGGGTAGTGTACACATTGTTGGCGTACTTCTGCGCACCCATGCTGTTCATTTGCGGTCTGGTCTTGCCTTTGCCGACCTTTGCCCAAGCAGAATCAAGAACATCGGTCTGGGTATCGAGTATCCACGGGCTTAAAGTCAGCGTTATCTCGTATTCATAGTTCTGGTCGTCCTTCATTGTGTAGGTGTAGGTCTGAAACGGAACATTCACGCTGCTTTTGGGCGCTGCGGTCGTGGCAGCAGTGGTCGCTGCTCTCGTGGTGGTAGTAGTCGCTTCGGTCGTGGTCGTAGTAACAGGATCATCACCCGGAGTCATACTGCCTGTATCCTCTGAACACGCTGTCAGCGTGAGCATTGCAGTTGCCAATAAAACAGCAAAAGTCTTTTTTATCTTCATATTTTCCTCCCAAGTCAGTAGGTTTTCCTTCCATTACATTATAGCACCGTAATTTCAAAAAATCAAGCTTTGGGAGAAAACAATGTAAGTTATTCCCTGGGCATGGTCAGCAGATACTCCTTGGCTCCGGTAAATATGGTGAACGCAACCTTTTTCTGATAGTCCGGACTTTCAAGCAGCTTTGCCTCCTGTGGGTTTGACAAAAATCCGCATTCGACCATTACAGCTGTGTTCTTTGCGTTGTGCATAAGATACATCTCCTTGCCCACAGGCTTTGTTTCACGCATATTCTTAGGCTGCAAAAGCTCTTTGAACTGTGATCTCATACACTCTGCAAGTCTTTGTCCCTCGGCGCTGTCCTTGGGGAAGAACATCTGCGCTCCGCTGTATCCGGGATCGGTAAACTGATTCTGATGCACCGAAAGAACAAGGGCATTGTCATAGCGGTTCATTATTTCCAGACGGTTTTTCATGTCTGAAAGCTTCTGTTTTCCAATACCCTCAACACCGCTGTCATGGATAGACCTGTCGTCTTCACGGGTGCAGATCACCTCAAATCCCGCAATTTCAAAACAGTCACGCAGGGACTGAACGATGGCAAGGTTTATCCCCTTTTCCGCAACACCGTTCACCGATACGCAGCCCCCGTCAATGCCTCCGTGACCGGGATCGAGAACTACTACCTTTCTTTTGCTGTCTGCTCCTACTGCCCCTGCGGCAGGAATACCCGTTGAGCCTTTCCCGGAAAAGATCCATATAATTGCAAATATGCCCACCATCAAAAGGCAGGCTCCGCTTTGTACCCTTCTCATCATGTTATATCTCTCCTTCATTCCCCATGTGCCCCAGCGGTCTATGCCCCTGCAGCATACGGTGCCTCTGCGGCGATTGTATAGTGACAAATCCTTTTCCCCCTCCCTCTTTTTTATTGTATTCCAATGCCCTTCAAATAATTCACCCACCATGCCCGATCGCCCTTGTTTTCCCTTTTTAAAGCCTTTCAGACAGCTTTTTCATTTATTTGTGCAGTCCTCACAAAAAATCAAAGTCAAATTTGTTATCGGTTTGTTTCCTTCCTGTGGTTTTTTTGTTGACATACTAATAAAAATATTGTATAATATTCCTTAGTAAATTTTATCTAATATATACGAAAGGTATGAGTCTCCTATGGCAAAAAAGCAAGAAACAATTCCTGAACAGGTTGTCAGACTTTATAAAGAAGGCTACGATCTGGATCGCATAGCAAATATCATGCAGATGAGCAAGGTAGGCGCAAGGGGAGTACTTGAAAAGTATATGCCCGATTATGAGAATTATCATCAGCCGCCCGCTCCTACCGAGGATCCGTCACAGGAAAAGGGTGTTATCGGAAGAATATCAAATCCGTTCAAAGGCAGAAAGAAAAAGGAAGAAACTTCAGCTCCTTCAACTGTAAACCTTAACCTGAACTATGATGAAAACGGATTTATCGACAAGCACACCGAATCTATTGCCAAGATGATCCGCAGAGGCGATTCGGATAAGAGGATCGCTGAGTTTTTCAACTGTTCTGTATCCGACGTCAAGGCCGTAAAACAGGTGCTGGATCAGCAGACAGATCTTGCAAAGGCCTCTCCTGCAGATACAGCCTCCAAGCAGGCTCCCGAGGAAGAAGAGGTATTCAACCCATTCATGCCGGAAAAGAAAAAGCATGAAAGCGAGCCTGTCCAGTCACAGCCTCAGCAGACCGGCGGATACGATCCATATGCACCGAATGCACCTTTGGATCCTTACGCAGTACCTTACGACCCCACCAATCCGTACGATCCCAATGCACCGCTGGATCCTTACGCAGTGCCTTATGACCCCACCAATCCATATGATCCCAATGCACCGCTGGATCCTTATGCAGTTCCATACAATCCCAATGAGGCCGAGCAGGAATATGTGCCGAACATAAAGTTTGAGGACGATGACGGGCTTGAGGAGATGCCGTCTATCTCTACGGATAATCTTGTGTTTGCCGAGCCTCCTGTTAAACCATCTACCGATGCTATCGATGCCATAGCCACAGATGATATTTCATTTGATATGGATGCACTCGACAGCAATGATGAGAATATTTCGTTTGAATTGAAAGAGAGTGACGCAGAAATGACCGCAAGTGAAAAGATGAAAATGTTTGCTAAACAGCAGATAGATGAAAACAACACTAAGCTAGAAGCTCTTAAAAAGGAAAAGGAAAGCACAGCTAAAGAGCTTGCAAGTGCAGAGGCTGAACTTGCAACAACAAAGGCATCTATCGATGACTGTGAGACCCAGATCTCTCAGCTCAACATACAGCTTTCAGAGATCAATGCCAAGCTTACAGATCTTCGTTCAAGGCTTTCCGAGCATCAGATCAACGAAACAAAGCTTCTTGACAATACCGTTAAGAACAGAGCGGCTGTACAGGATATCGAGAACGCAATAAATGAGATAATGAAGGATAACTCCGAGTACGAGGCATTCTTGAAGTAAAAACTATACCCTCTCTTCCTGACGAAGGGAGGGTACCTTTTAAATCAGGGCAAAACACTGAAGGCTGTATTCAGTGAACGGATCATAAATAAGGGAGGAATAATAATGCTTATAACCACAACAGAAAACATCCCCGGAAAAGAATACGAGATACTCGGCTTAGCCAAAGGCTCCACCATCCAGTCCAAGCACATTGGTAAGGATATTGGCGCAGGTATCAGAAATCTGGTAGGCGGCGAGGTAAAGGCTTATGTTGAAATGATGGACGAAGCTCGTGATATCGCCACCAGCAGAATGGCGGAAAGCGCTTTACAGATGGGTGCAGATGCTATCGTTTGCGTACGATACAGTACATCAGCTGTTATGGCAAGTGCAGCCGAGGTCATGGCTTACGGCACAGCTGTAAAATTCAAGTAAGAGTGTTTTTTCAGAAAATCTGACCTGTTTTGCTTTGTGCGTAAAGCACCCGGCAGAGCAGGTCTTTTTATGCCGTTTTATCTTTTATCTGTTCAGCCCTTTTCGTGAGAGCAGATGCAAAAATGCTTGCTGTTCTTCGGCTGCGATCACTTCCCCACGGATCATAGGACAAATGGCTTTTTACCACTCAGCTTGTCCTTCCACAGGGGCGAGAAGCTGCGAAGGTAATCAACTGCCTGAGACACCGTCTTTATTATGTACTTTGCTTCTTCCATTGTATTATATCTGCTCAGCGAAAGCCTGAGAGAGCCGTGGGCTATTTCCCGGCTGCGCCCGATGGCAAGCAGCACATGGCTCGGATCAAGCGCACCTGAGGTACAGGCAGATCCGGACGAGGCACATATGCCCTTCTCATCCAGCTTTAAAAGCAGGCTCTCGCCTTGGATACCCTCAAAACAGAAGCTTATGTTTCCGGGTAAGCGGTTTTCTCTGTCGCCGTTCAAACAGCTGTGAGGTATTTGTGAAAGCCCACGGACGATCCTGTCACGGAGCAATATCTCCTGCCGGGAAACCTGCTGCATCTCATCGCAGGCTTCCTTTAATGCCTGAGCCATACCTGCCAGCGCAGGAACATTTTCCGTGCCGGCACGTTTCCCACGTTCCTGTGCACCTCCGTCGATAAGATTTTCAAGAGCTGTCCCTTTGCGTGCAAAAAGCACCCCAACACCCTTTGGTCCGTGAAATTTATGCCCCGACAGGGACAAAAGATCAATATTATCCTTTTGTACATCCACCGGGATATGTCCCACCGCCTGAACAGCATCTGTGTGGAAAACTACTCCATTTTTGCGGCATATCTCCCCGATCTCTTTTATGGGAAGTATCGTCCCTATCTCGTTGTTTGCATACATGACCGTGACAAGACAGGTGTCCTTTCTTATTGCATCGGCGATCTGCCGGGGGCTGACCCATCCCCTTTGGTCAACGTCCAGCAGCTGGATCTCAAAGCCCTCGGTTTTAAGCCTGTCCAGAGTGTGCAATACAGCGTGATGCTCAATAGCCGTTGAGATTATGTGCAGCTTATTGTTCTTTTTTCCGGCGTGTGCAGCTGAACGTATGGCCTGATTGTCCGACTCGCTCCCTCCCGAGGTAAAGTATATCTCCCGGGGCTGACAGTTTATGCACCGGGCTATGGTCTGCCTTGCTTCAAAAAGCACCTTTGCCGCCTCTTTGCCCATACTGTGCAAGCTTGACGGGTTGCCGTATACCTTGTTCATACATTCTGCAACAGTCTGCGCCACAGTGGGACTTAGCTGTGTAGTTGCTGCATTGTCGGTATATATCATCTTGTTTCCCCTTTTCTTTTATTATCCTACCTACTTTGTAGGCATTGTAACACCTCTTTGGAAATTTGTCAAGAGCAAATAATGCACCTCCAAAGCTGAATTATTTGACATAAGGGTAACAATAGGTTATAATCTAAAAAGTGAGGCGTAATATTTATGCTAAACCCGGCGTTTTCAAGCGCCTGTAATATTTTGTGATCTGAAAGGAGAAAAACACTATGGAACTAATACCCAGCTTTTGTGTTGACCACACCAGGATCGTACCCGGGATCTTTACCAGCAGAGTAGATACCCTTGGAGATCAGATCGTCACCACCTATGATATAAGGGTAACAAAACCAAATACCGAACCTTGCGTTGAGGTCGCTGCAATGCACTCGCTGGAGCATATTATCGCCACATACATGAGAAACCATCCAAACTGGAAGGACCAGCTCATCTACTGGGGGCCAATGGGCTGCCTCACAGGATTTTATCTTATCCTGAAAGGAGATCGCCGGCCAAAGGAAATATACGATCTGATACTCAGCGCCTTTAAATCTGTTGATAATTACACAGAGGTCCCCGGAGTGTCGCCTGTAAACTGCGGCAATTACCTGCTCCACAACCTTGAAATGGCTAAATGGTATGCAGCCAGATTTGTAAAATATCTGCAAGAAAACGCACAAAACCCCATGATCTTTGAGTATCCCAGATCAGAGCGGCTTATAACAGACGACGGAAGAGAGTTCTTTGATTCCTGAGATCTGTTTTGTAACAAGCCGCAAAATCTGTAAGGTTCACAGCGGAAAAGAGTCTGCAATACCCATATTTAAACAGCAAAGCGCCTGTACCGGAAAAGTACAGGCGCTTTTAAGCTTTATTACTGTTTATTTTTCTATAAATTCTATCAGCGGTCTTATATTCTTCTTGTCTGAAAAATCAACAGGTGTATCGTATGCATCAAGCATTCCCTGTTCATCCTCTGTGCGCTCCTTTATTCTTTGCAGCCTGACTTTCAGCATTTTCATAAGCACCTTATCCTTTGCATTCAGCTTGTCAAAATCAAATCCGCCTCGCAGATAGAAATATCCGATAGTTTTCTGCTGCTGGGCTGTCAGCACCCTGTCCCAAAAGACCTTCATTTCCTTTTCTCTGCCAGGATTTGAACCTACCGCAAAAAGTGCGATCTTTTTCCCCGACAGCTTGTCAAGGTTTTTAGTGATAAGCTTTACTCCGTTAAATCCGCCTGCATACATACCGCCGCCATAGATAATAGTATCATATCCAATAATATTCGAAAGCTCAGGATTTTCCTTTATATCACACCCAAGCTCCCGGGCTATCCACTGGGCATATCTCTTTGTGTAGCCCGATTTTGACTTGTATGCAACTATTGTTTTCATGCACTCTCCCCTTTTTTTACCCCTCGTTCTCTTCTTTGAGTTCACTGAGTCTGTCGCACAGCTTTGCAAGAGCAGAGCAATAGACATCGGTCTCCTCCTCAGTCAGGCACTCAAAAAGCCTGAACACAAACCGCTGATCCTGCCCGTCCTTTTTAGTACGAAGATGCTCGGCAGCCTCGGTCTTAACAAGGCGGATCGCCCTTTTGTCCTTTTTGTCGGGAACGACTTTAAGAAAGCCCTTAGCGATGAGCCTGTCAACTATCTGGCGCATACTCTGGTGCGTTACACCCGAAAGATCGGATATCTGTTTAAGCGTTGGCGGTTCGGGAAAAGCGTCTATCATCGTTATCGCAAGCCACTGTTTTGCGGTTATATCCTCAAATCCCGAATCCATTATCGCCTGCAAGCGGTTGGCACAGATAAAGATATTTACATAAGCGATAAGCCGCTGATCCATGTTTTCAAAATCGTACATACCCTTCTCCTTATTATGCAGTATACTGCCTATATACGCATTATACTACATACTTTTTAAAAAGTCAAGGGGGGGAAAATAATTATTTTTGATCTGTGGTAAGAAAAGGATAGATCATAGTGTCACAGCTCCTTATAAGTCAGGGATCATGCAGCTATATTTTATAAACAAAAAAAGCGCCGCAAACACAACGTTTACGGCGTTTTTGGCAGGGGCAGAAGGTTTCGAACCCTCGGCACGCGGTTTTGGAGACCGCTGCTCTACCAGCTGAGCTATACCCCTAAATATAATGGACCATCGGGGACTCGAACCCTGGACCGACCGGTTATGAGCCGGTTGCTCTAACCAACTGAGCTAATGGTCCATATTAAAAAAATATACAAGCCATATTGATTTATAGCTTGTATCCGTTCTGCCCAATATGGTCAAGGCAGATTAAAAATGACCCGTGGGAGAATCGAACTCCCGTCGCCGGCGTGAGAGGCCGGAGTCTTAACCGCTTGACCAACGGGCCTTGCTTTAATTTTACAAAACAATAACCTTGTTTCATTCAGAATTTGCGAAGCAAACTCGCAAGGTTTTTAAATGCGACGATAAAAATCTTAAAAATCCTGTGTGAGCTTTGCGCTTGCGAGCACAAGGATTTTTAATGATTTTTACGAGCAGTTAAATACCGAGTGCACCATCGGGGACTCGAACCCAGGACCCACTGATTAAGAGTCAGTTGCTCTACCATCTGAGCTAATGGTGCATATCCAATGTCGGCGACGACCTATGTTTCCGGGCCGTTACCAGCCAAGTATTTTCAGCGATGATGAGCTTAACTTCTGTGTTCGGCATGGGAACAGGT
>ONMZ01000034.1 GCA_900319075.1 uncultured Eubacteriales bacterium | reverse complement strand
CAATATGCCCGATGTGTAAAAATCATTAAGAGGTTTAGGAAGGGGGTCTGGGGGATAACCCTTCTCCAAAAGGGTTTCCCCCAGCTGCCACGCAAGGATACTGCGGTAAATTCTGATTTACAACAGATCACAGGAGGAAAAAATGGACATACATACACTGTTAAAGAACGAATATGTATTTCTTGACGGCGGCATGGGCACCATGCTGCATTTAAAGCCGGGCGAGCTTCCCGAGCGACTGAATCTCACCGAGCCGCAGCGGGTCGCTGAGGTACACCGTGCGTACGTCCGTGCAGGCGCACAGATAGTATATTCCAACACCTTTGGAGCCAACCCCATAAAGCTTGCCGGCACAGGCGTAGATGCAGCGCAGAGCATCAGCGCTGCCGTAAGCCTTGCAAAACAGGCGGTGGGAGATGATATATGTGTAGCCCTTGACATCGGACCCACAGGACAGCTTATGCCTCCTGCCGGGCAAATGACCTTCGATCAGGCTTACGACTCCTTTAAGACCATGTGTCTTGCCGGAGCAAATGCGGGCGCTGACCTTGTGGTCATCGAGACCATGAGCGATCTGCTTGAAACAAAAGCCGCCCTGCTTGCCGCAAAGGAGAACACCGATCTGCCTGTTTTTGTCACCATGACATTCACCGAGAACGGGCGCACCTTCACAGGCTGCCCCATCTCTGCCGCAGCCATCACCCTTGAAGGACTTGGCGCATCGGCAATAGGCATAAACTGCTCCCTCGGCCCCGGAGAGATACTCCCAATGATGAAAGAGCTTTCAAAATGGACAAGCCTGCCCCTTATCGCAAAACCCAACGCAGGTCTGCCCGACCCTGTCACAAGCGAGTACCACCTGACTGCCGAGGATTTTGCAGAGTTTATGCCCCAATTCGCACAGTGCGGCGTGCAGATCTTCGGTGGCTGCTGCGGAACGACCCCTGACTTTATAAAAGCCGTAAGGGCAAAGCTTGAAAACGTAAAACGCGGCGACCGTGCAGCGGTCTGCCCGGCGGCGGTCTGCTCCGGAACAAAGACCGTGCTGCTGGATATGCCCCGCATAATCGGTGAGCGTATCAACCCAACCGGCAAAAAACGAATGAAGCAGGCGCTGCTTGACAGCGACTTTGACTATATCCGCTCCGAAGCCATCTCCCAGACCGACAGCGGAGCTGATATCCTTGATGTGAACGTGGGAACTCCCGGGATCGACGAATCTGCCGTGCTGCCTTTGGCAGTAAATGCTATCCTTGAAGTCACCGACCTTCCCCTGCAGCTTGATTCCTCCTCCACACAAGCGCTCGAAGCCGCATTGCGTGTGTATCCGGGCAAGCCCATAATAAACTCTGTCAACGGTAAAAAAGAGTCCCTTGAAGCCGTGCTGCCCCTTGTAAAGCATTACGGCGCAGCCGTGGTGGGACTTACCCTTGACGAGAACGGTATCCCCGAAACTGCACAACAGCGCTTTGATCTGGCAAAGCTTATCCTTGAAAAAGCAAGATCCCTTGGCATACCTGAAAAAGACGTTTTCATCGACTGCCTCACCCTTACCGCTTCCACAGGGGAAACAGGACCGGGACAGACCCTTAAAGCTGTCCGCCGTGTCCGTGAAGAACTGGGTCTGCAAACTGTACTTGGTGTTTCAAATATAAGCTTCGGTCTGCCCAACAGACCCCTTATCAACCGCAGCTTCCTTGCAATGGCTCTGCAAAACGGACTTACCCTGCCGATCATCAACCCTATGGCAGAGGGAATGACCGATACGGTGCGTGCCTTCAGAATGTTGTCGGGATATGACCCCGGCTGTGAAAACTTTATCGCCGCATACCAAAATGCCACTGCTGCCCCTGCACCCGCCGTGGGCGACAGCTCCGCCGACATCACCCTTGAAGGAGCAGTCATCCGTGGTCTGCGCCAGGATGCCGCAAGGCTCACACAAAAGGCTCTTGAAGATATGCCCGCCCTTGAAGTGGTGGATAAAATACTTATCCCTGCCCTTGATAAAGTGGGCGAGGACTACGAAAAAGGCAAGGTCTTTCTCCCCCAGCTCATACAAGCTGCCACCGCCGCACAAAGCGCCTTTGGTGTCATAAAACAAGCTATGGCTGCAAAGGGCGTTAAAGCGGATAAGGGAAAAATAGTTATCGCCACCGTCCAGGGTGATGTGCACGATATAGGAAAAAATATCGTCCGCTTGCTCCTTGAAAATTACGGCTACGAGGTCTTTGACCTTGGAAAGGACGTCCCCCCTCAGAAAATAGTGGATACTGCCATTGAAAAAAAGGTAAAGCTTGTGGGGCTTTCCGCCCTTATGACCACAACCGTGGGGGCTATGGAACAAACCATAAAGCTGCTTAACCAGCAGTATCCCAGCTGTAAGACCGTGGTAGGCGGCGCCGTCCTGACCGCAGATTATGCACAAAAAATAGGCGCAGACTGCTACGCTAAAGATGCCAAAGCTACCGTTGACTATGCAAAAACTGTCTACGGAGAATAATGCAGCTAATTGTCAGTTTGACTAAAAACCTACGATTTCCGTAGGTTTTTCTGTCGTTTTATACATTGACTTATCCGTATAGTGTGATATAATTTAGTTGTAACTAACAAGTAAAGGAGTAATGTAAAATGAAAAAGTTTTTATCCATCTTAGCCGCAGCAGTCCTTTGTACTGCCAGCCTGGTATCCTGCGGAGATTCAAGCTCTGCTTCCGACAGCAAAAACAGCTCTGCCGCAGCTTCAAGCTCTGTAAGCGAGTCCTCTTCCGCTGCCGATGCGTCCTCTGCAGCCGGCACCGACTCAAAGGAGGAAAGCTCATCCTCTCAGGCAAATTCGCAAGCATCTGAAATAACCATCGACGTTTCGGATATACTTGCAAATTACGATACCCTTGAAAAAGGGCTCCAGAGTGAAGAGTTCGTTCCAAAGAGCGGAAAAGTCCTTGAGGGCAAAAGCTATGAGATAACCGACGGTATGACCGCCCTTGACCTGCTTAACAAAGCAGCTCAGGATAATAACATCAAAGTTGAATCCAAAAAGACCGAGTACGGAACATATGTAAGCGGAATAAATCACGTAAGCGAAGGCTCCTGCGGAAAGTCCTCCGGCTGGATGTTCAAAGTCAACGGCACGACCCCCGACGTGGGTGCAGACAGCTATAAGCTCAAAGCCGGCGATAAGGTAGAGTTCTTCTACGTGTGCGACTATAATAAGCTTTATTCGGCTTCCACCGAGACCACGACCCAGAAAGCAGCATAATGTGCTATCTGAAAACATTTGACCCGACAGTGCCCATGACGTACTTTCTGTGCGTCATGAGCATTTGTGTATTTACGGTAAATCCCTACCTCCAGCTTTGCGCCATGACCGGAGGGATAATATTTCTTGTGTGCATAAAAAAGAAAAGGTCTTTAAAGCTTCTTGCCCTGTGCGCCCTTGTAATGGCTGTAATGGCGCTTACAAATCCCCTTTTCGTCCACAGGGGCATGACCGAGCTTTTTTATGTGGCAAACCAGCCCTATACCCTTGAAGCGCTGCTTTACGGGCTTAGTCTTGGCTGCTCGATCTCATGCCTGCTCATATGGTTCAGCATTTGGAGCGAGCTTATCACACAAGATGAGATACTTGCGGTTTTCGGCAAGCGTATGCCCAAGACCGCCCTTGTTATATCAATGATACTTGGCTTTATACCCAAACTTCACAGCAAATATATCAGCCTGCTCCATGCCTGGTATGCCGGCGGAGGCTCACGAAGAAAAAGCCTTAAACGCACTGCGCTGATCTTTACCGCCTGCCTTGCCTACGAAGCGGAACAGGTCATTGATATATCCCTTTCCATGAAAGCCCGAGGCTACGGCTTGAAAAACCGCACCTATTCCCATAAAAGACACTTTCGGAAAAAAGATGCCGCAGCCCTTGCCTTTTCTCTTGGACTGTGTATCACCTGCTATATCCTTATCGGCAGCAGCCGTCTGGATTACTGGTACTATCCCCGGCTTTCCCCCGAAGGCTTTGATGCCCTTGGGGTCGGCAGCTATTTTCTTTTGTGCCTGTCACCAATGTACTTTATCATCAAGGAGAAACTGTTATGGAGATACTGTCCTGCAGCAAGCTGAAATTCAGGTATAACGGCAGTGCCGAATATACCCTTCATGACGTGACCTTTGACGCCCGGCCGTCTCAGGTGGTGCTTGTTGTTGGCAAAACAGGAAGCGGCAAGTCGACCCTTTTAAAGCTTTTGAAAAAAGAGATCGCCCCTGCCGGGGAGCTTTCAGGGGAGATAAAAATAAACGGCAAGCCCCAAAATGACCTTTCCCTCCTTGAAAGCACCCGCACCCTTGCGTACGTTTCCCAGAATCCCCATACCCAGACCGTCACCCATAACGTCAGCTCCGAGCTTGCCTTTGGACTTGAAAACCTCGGCACCGACAGCCGTGAGATACTTGGAAAAGTGGGCGAAATGGCTTCCTATCTTGGTATCGAGGATATCTACGACCGCCCTATAAATAAACTCTCCGGAGGACAAAAACAGCTTTGCTGCCTGTGCTCTGCACTGGTACAATCTCCAAAGATACTCCTGCTTGATGAGCCTGCCGCACAGCTTGATCCCATCGGCGCAAGCAAGCTGTTCTCCCTGCTTGTAAGGCTAAACAGCGAGCTTGGCACCACCCTTGTCATAGCCGAGCACCGCCCACGTGAAATATTCCCCTATTGTGATAAAATAGTTTTTCTTGATAAGGGCAGCGCAAAGTGTTACGATAAACAAAGCTTTATCGCCGCCGCCGCAGATGACCCCGACCTTCAAGGCTATATCCCCCCCTGTACAAAAGCCCTGCTCCCCCTGGGCAAGACCGCCCTTTTTGTCAAAGACGCCAAGAATATCATTGAAAAAAACTTTTCCGTAAAGCCCGGAAAGCCTTTAGATAAAACCGGGGATACTGACGCTGCGGTGGTCTTTAAAGCAAAGGATCTTTATTTCAGATATTCCCCCAAGGGCAAAGATGTGGTGAACTGCCTTGATGTAAAGGTGAAAAAAGGGGAATTTTTTGCCGCCGTAGGCTCCAACGGCTGCGGCAAGACCACAATGCTCAAACTTTTCTGCGGCATATTAAGACCCTGGCAGGGCAAGATCACCCTCAACGGCAAAAATATCAGATCCTATAAGGGCAATACCCTCTACCGTGAAAATATAGCCTATATGCCCCAGGATCCCTTTGAGATGTTTGTAAGTCCCACCGTAAAACAGGAGTTTGAAAATACCTGTAAGCTTATGGGGCAAACAAATACCCTTGATGAGCTTGTCCGTATCTTTGAGATAGATCACCTGCTTGATATGAACCCCTATGACCTCAGCGGCGGAGAGATCCAAAAGTGCGCCCTTGTCAAGCTTTTGCTCACAAAGCCCGAAATACTCTTTCTTGACGAGCCCGGAAAAGGACTTGACCCCGTGGCAAAAGCCCGGCTGGGAACTACCCTTTCCCGTATGTGCCAAAATGGCAAGACCGTCGTTATCGCCACCCATGACCTTGATTTTGCCGCCGAGTATGCCCATACCTGCGCCCTTTTCTTTGACGGAAAAATACACAGCAAAACCTGGGCAAAAGAATTTTTCTCCAATAATAATTTTTATACCACCGACGCAAGCAGGATAGCCCGCAGCGTCTTTCCCGGAGTGATAACCACCGGCGAGCTTGAAAAAGCGGTAAAAGAGGGTGAGGGCAAATGAAAGCACGAGTTGTAAGTCTTTGCGTTTTCCTCTTGTGTATACCTGCCGTGTGTGTGATAGGTATGCTGTTTTTCAAGGAACGCTCCGTAAGCTTTTCCTGTATAAGCGTGGTGGTGCTTATGCTTGGTGCCTATCTTTATGTCTACGAAAAGAAAAGATCTCCCGCCGCCGAGCTGGTCATTATCGCCCTGATGAGCGCCCTTTCCGTCCTTGGAAGAATAGTCTTTGCCTTTCTCCCCTCCCTTAAACCCTGCAGCGCAATAATCATTCTCACAGCCATCTACTTCGGCAAAGAGACCGGCTTTATGGTGGGTGCCTTCACAGCCCTTGTCTCCAACTTCTATTTCGGGCAAGGCGGCTGGACCCCCTTCCAGATGCTCGCCTGGGGGCTTACAGGCTACTTTGCAGGTATGCTTGGCAAATGGCTGGTAAAAAACCGTTTCCTGCTGCTTGCCTACGGAGCGGTCATCGGGGTGTTTTTCTCCCTGCTCATGGACCTTTATACCTGCCTGTGGACCGACGGCAAGATCATTTTTTCACGTTATCTCGCCCTTATCTCCGCCGCCGCCTGGGTGACGGTGTCCTATGCCGTTTCAAATGTTATCTTTCTTGCTTTGTTTATGCAGCCCATGGGACGGATATTTGACCGTTTGCGTGTAAAATATGCCATCGGGATCTATCCCCCGGAGGGTGAAAATAATAACGAAAGCTAAACGCCAAGAGTACATTCTTTTGTACACTTGGCGTTTTCCTTTTCCCCTGTCCCTCCCGGCATACAATTTCCCACCCTCACGCAAACTGCCCTTTCCCACCAAAAAACCCAGGTGTGGTTTAAACCATTTTTTAAGTCCCCGGTATATAATAACTCCAGGCTCAAAAAATCACCTTTGAGCTTAAAAGAAAAAAGGGCTTTGAAAGAAAGGAGGCTTAAAGGCTGATACATCAAAAAGCTCTTATAACAAAACATGAAAGGACAGTGATAACAATGAAGATCACAAAACGAACACTGGCTTGTCTTTGCGCTCTTACAATGGCAACAACATCTCTGCCCGCTTTCAGCGTTACCGCCGCCGAAAGCACAGATACCTCTGCTGCCTCGTCACAGACAACCACAAACGAAACACAAACGACCGTTAAAGTCGGCAAGGTCACAGCCGTAAACGGCAGCAGCATTACCGTTGCCTTAGGTGAGTTTACTTCCGCCAAAAAAGACAGCACATCAACCGGTAGCGAAAAGAGCACCGACTCTGCCAAAAAAGCAAAGCCCGAAAAGAAAGCCGATGCTGACAGCTCCGCTTCCGGTTCTGATACAAACTCAGAATCCGCTTCTTCCTCTGCCTCCGGTGAGACCTCCGGAAAAAGATCCCTTGGCAAAAAAGGCGGCAAACGTGGCAGAAAAGGCAGCAAAAAAGGCAAATTCACCGAAAACGGCACGACCGAACAGGTGAGCGTGACCTCGGATGTCACACTGAAGAAAAAGGGTGAAAGTATCACCGCTTCCGATATCAGCGTAGGCGATATTGTAAAGCTTAAATACGACGGGAACAATAAGCTTGTCCAGATCAAGGTATCCTCAAAGCATAAGCATACCAAACCTTCTCAGGAAAAGCAGACAAGTGATACTTCAAAGTCAGATAGTTCCGATACCTCCTCAAAGGCGTGACCCTTCCCGGATTGCTCCTTTGATCTTCAGATCTCTGTAAGAAAGCGCTGAGAGTACATTTTTTTGTACTCCCGGCGCTTTTTGTCTGTCACTTCCATTTTATTAAACATTTTTTGTTATTGATTTTTATAAGATATTGTGGTAAAATTAAGCTGATGGGTCATATACCTATGTAAATAAAACTAAAAAAAGGAGAATGATTATGGCTTTTAAGAAAAGAATAGTCTCAGCGGCAGCTGCTGCGGTGTTTGCCCTCTCTTTATTCCCTGTATCCGCATTTGCAGATAAAGCTCCCGACTACGAGAAAAAGGATGTCACCGCATACAGATACAGCCTGGATAAAAGCGAGACTCTTCAGTGCCTGTTTACGAAAAATCTTCCCGAAGTGCCTTATGTAAACGTTGAAGATTACCTTGACAGGCTCTATACCGTTGATTTTACCACATCATCAGACGGTGACGTTTATACAGTAAGCGGAAACGGCTTTTCCGTTGTGACGGATACCTCCAAGGATACCGTTACCATCAACAACTACGATAACGCCTTGGGCGAAAATATCGTTGAGGTGGAAAAGGCTGATATAGGCGATTATATCAAAGAGGGTGCGCCGAAGCTGAGCAGCGACAAGCCTGTTACATTTGATTACTCAAAGTACAGCATCGACCTTATCGGCGATGACGGAAAGCTTTATTTCCCGCTGACGACTCTTTCGGATATGTTCGACTGCACATACCATGCGGCTGAATATATAGACAATAAGCTTTACTTTGTGCAAACCCTGTCAGTGACATCTGATGCCGACGGATATTTTGACCGTTCGTCTGTCTATGTGAAGCTGGAACGCTCGCAGGCAATGATAGATTATACCTATAATGAGCTTTGCTTCCTTATGGACCACTTCTACGGCAAGCCGCCAAAGGCTCCCATGTCAAAAGCCATTGCGGAAAAAGGCTTTGACAAGGCACTTGACGATTATCCCGAAATCAAAACTATGCTCAAATCAAATAAACGTGTTGATTTCCAGATGGGTTTGCTTCTGCTTTCCGAAGCTTTAGATGACGGCGGACATACCATCATGTGCGGCGGAATGCTTGCTGATATGGAACTCTACGGAGATGATGACAGCTGTGAAATGCTTTCAAAGTTCCAAACTGAAATGATGTTCGACGATAAAGCAAGTGAAATTATACAAAAGCAGGTTACAGGAGACGATACAACCGAGCTGATCAAAAAGGCAAGAAAAGAAAAACTTAAAAACGCAGCCTTGGTCAAAAAATGGGACAAGGATAAAGCCTTCTTTTATGTTAAAGATAAAACCGCACTTTTCCGTTTTGACAACTTTGATCACCCCGTAGTAAGAGATTTTGCGTGGGCGCTTGATTACGCTTCCAAAAACGGCATAAAGAATTTTGTTATCGACATCGCAACAAACGGCGGCGGTGATGAGTGTATCTCGCATTTTATAAATACTATCATCACTAACAAGCAGAAAAACAGCAATGTTATAACCACACAGATGCGCAATTCAGCCAGCGGCGGTATTCTCAGCAAGGACTGGACGCTGGACCTTGACCTTAACGGGGTATTTGATGATAAGGATAAAAGCGTGTACTATGACTTTAACTATGCAATGCTCACATCTAAAGCATCATTCTCCAGCGGAAATCTGATGCCATGTATGGCAAAGGACAGAGGAATACTTATCCTTGGTGAGACCTCCGGCGGAGGCACTTGTATGCTCAGCAAGCACTACTATCCCGACGGCACCTACTATATGACCTCAGGGGTCCATACCATGCTCCGCGCTGACCAGACCGATGTTGACAGCGGTGCAGCGGTCGATTTTGACCTTGTTACAAAGGCTGCTGACGGCACAAAGGATTATTCAAACTTCTATGATTTTGCAAAGCTTGAAGAATATATCAATAAGTTCTATGGCATAACTCCCGATGTTAAGCCTGATAACACGAACAACGTACAGCCAAAGACCGAGTCTGCAAAGAAAGAGGAGAATAAAGATGCAGCTCCCCCAACAGGCCACGTTGGTGATACTGTTACCGTTGCAGTCCTTCTGATAGCTGTAGGAGCACTTGCCGTAAAGAGAAAAGACGAAGATAAGATCTAAAAAAATACGTTTGCTAATTGCAGATAATACCCTGTCCGGTTATCCGGGCAGGGCTATTTTTTGCAGAATATAAAAAGCTGTCCGCAGATCATGCAGACAGCTTTTTTCGCCTTTAGCTTTTTATTCGTGGAGCATATAATGTGTATCTCTGTCGATAATGCTCAGCATTGCCGTTGCGGGAGCCAGATCAAACTGTGTGCCGATATTGTTTTCTATCTCGCTGCGTGCCACCGCCTGGGGCAGATATTTTCTGTAGCTGCGGTTTGAGGTCATGGTATCATAGCTGTCGGCAACAGCGATTATCCTTGCCATATACGGTATATCGTAGCCTGATAATCCGTCTGGATAGCCCTTGCCGTCTACTCTCTCGTGATGATAGCGTGCACCTATGGACAGATCTGGCATGCTTTGTATCTGGGAGAGTATATCGTATCCGTAGATAGGATGCTTTTTGATTATCTCATATTCCTCGTCGGTAAGCTTTGTAGTTTTGTTGATTATCGAATTGGGTATGCCTATCTTGCCTATATCGTGCAAAAGTCCCATATAATAGATATCGAGCTGCTGCTGCTTTGACATACCCAGCTCCTTCGCAAGCATCATAGAATACATCGCCACACGCAGAGAGTGGCCGTTGGTGTATTTGTCCTTTGCGTCGATGGTGCGTGCAAGTGCTTCCATGACTTCTGTGGTGATGGTCTTGATCTTCTCTGTGTAAGAGGTAATCTCCTTGGTAAGTGCGCCTACGTCATCGGCAAGCACGCCTATCTCATTGTGGGTCTTGATCTTTTTCAGATGCTTATGTGCAGCATCGCTGTCCTTGCTCTTCATATACTCTCTCACCGTAAGCTGAACAGCCGAAAGGGGCTTGATAGCAATACGGTTTATAAGTATCATAAGAACAATGCAGCACAGCACCATTCCCCCAAGCAGTATCCCTGCCATCAACCTGATCTGATCTATAAGCTGCGAGTGGAATGAATCCCAGTTGTAGTCGATAGCCATAACGGCCTTTACCTCTCCGTTATAAACAAGGGGCATATAGCCTATGTAGTAGTTGCTGTCGTTTTCCCACTCGGCAGGTGCAACTTCAAAGGCATAGGTATCGTAGTCGCCGTCAAGTATCTTTTTTATAGCCGGGTGAGATTTCAGATCCAGCTCACACCTGTCTCCAAGGACGCTGTTATTATCTTTCTCACTTTTGGCAGCCTCATAATAAACAAAGCCACGATCCTTTTCACGGATATCTATGCACACCATACCTCCGTATTTAAAGATGTTGGTCTGGCTGTCAAATGAGATCATGAGATTTCTGTATATGGACTGGGCAAGCATAAGCTTTTCCTCTTCGGAAAGTGAATCTATCATCTGGTCGATAGGTATGCTTTTGTCACGAAGCTTTGTATAGACATTATCAAAAAAGTTATAGTCGGTTTTTTCATGTGGTGCTTTTATCTCGCTGCTGTGTTGTTTGCTGTAATCAAAGAACCATGACATGACCTCGGGAAATTCCATCATATCTGTTACAAATTTAAAATCACGCTCGATCATGTCGTTCTTTGCCTGCAAATACGAGTTTCTTGAGCTGTAATACATGGCGACCACGCCAATTGCCGTTCCGATAATGTAAAACAGCATCACAAGCACAAGTATCTGCAATCTGAGACGGCGTTTGTTCTTCAATAATCTCCCCCGCTTTCTATTTAAGGCTTAATGACCTTGCTTTTATGATTATATCATAAACCAAACTCTTTATCAACAGTTTTTTACTATTTTTTCCCCACTCGACCATTGCGAACAAATGAATAACTTTCCTTCACGAAACAAGAGGCTGCAATTTATCCAATATCTGTGCATATGCTACACATTCGTTCCCAAGTGTTGTTTATACTACGATTCTGCCCGAAACTGTTTTTTGAAATCCGCAATAATTTGTGATATTATGTGAACACAGCAAGGGGAACAAACTCAAACGAAAGGAGTGAAATACAAATGGTATTGTTGAGTATAGCAGCAGTTGCTGCCGTTTGACATATTAGAACGGTTGTATTATACTTATACATAACAAAAATGGAGGTAGACTATGACTTACGATAATAAAGTCAAAGCATATAAAAAACTGGTAGCGGACGTTAAAAACTGTACAAAGCTTAACGATTGCAACAGCAGTAAATCATCAAAATCAGTCAAACTTGAAAAATGTAACTTCTGCAACGAGGTCAACCTCTGGTCATACTGGCAAGGAGGAATCAATAATCTTGACGCTGATATACTACTGGTAGGTCAGGATTGGGGCAACTTTCGTGATTCCAAATGTGAAGAATTAGTCCGCTCGATCAAGTCGATCAACGAATACAGTAATAACAATTTCAAGTACCCTTTTAAAGAGAATCCAACGGACAGAAATCTATGTAAATTGTTTGCCGAACTCGGTGATACATATATCATTAGCGAATCAAACAATCCAAAAGTCTTTTTTACTAATCTTGTTTTGTGTTATCGACATGACAGCGGCATCAGCGGCGGTTTTAGACAAAGATGGGCACGGAACTGTTCCGAATACTTCTTAAGACTTGTTAGCATAATACAACCCAAAGTGATCATTTGCTTGGGTCGAAGCGTCTTTGATGCTGTGGTAAGATCATTTGGTGAAAAGCCACCAAAATGCGATTATAATTCAACTGTTTCAAATGGAGCAAGAAATCTGTCACTCAACGGCACTTCATATACTGTTTTCCCAATGGCTCACTGCGGCGTGTTTGGAACAAACAACCGAAAAGATACAAAAACCGATCTCACCGGTATGGATCAAATAGGATCAAACTGGCAAATAATAAAAGAATATTTATAATTGTACAAAAAAACGTACAATTTCAAACCTAAAATTTCCCTTTTATAAAAACGTTATGCCTGCATAAGATAATAAAGCAGACCCGAAGAAAAAAAGGAGATTTTAAAATGAAAGGTATAACATCACAGCAGGGCAGAGAGACCCTCAACAGATTCAAGATGGAAGCAGCCAGCGAGGTAGGAGTAAACCTCAAGCAGGGCTACAACGGCGACCTTACCTCCCGTGAGGCAGGCTCAGTCGGCGGCCAGATGGTCAAAATGAAAGGACCCGAACTCCAATTTTTATTCCCGCCACGCAAGCTTCGTGCAAACACCGCAGAATCAGCGATTACATACCAGATCGAAATAGTCGCATAATATCAAAACCACCCTGCCCGAAACACAATTCGAGCAGGGTTTTGGCGTTCTTAAGAGTGTAAGATCATTGGAGTAATAATATGAGCTGCGAGTGTGCTTCAAAGCTCGTATTTACGCAAAAAATAGGACGCCACCGCAGTGCCGCCCTTACAAAAAGCTATAAAGCTTTTTTTGCTTCCGTTTTTTGCATCTCAAGTACCAGCTTTTTGAACTTTTCCTCTGATTCAACAAACACATATGGAGCATACTCGCCGTATGCTGTAGGTCTGCTGATAACTATTATCTGAATTCCATCTTTGCTGATAGCTTTGTTCAGTTCTCTGGTATACTTAGCAAGATCTTTTCCGATCCGTGATTTCAAAGCATAACATCCCTGTTTGTTTCTATCCTTCGCAACTATATAACACACTATTCAGCACCTCCTCAAATTCAGCAGCATTCTTGATTCTTCCGTTTTCGTAAGCTGTTCTCATTTTTAATCCGACTTCATCGGGATAACCCTTCTTATAAATATATGCATGGAGCCAGTTATTGATCTGTCTGTCATACAGTGTGTTAAACTGAATCTCGATTGGATAATGAAAATTGTCCTTTTGATAATAAAGATGTACGCCACGATAGCCATCATCGCTTGACTTTCCTTTGGTCATATCTACAACACGCAACTCGGAATTAGTCATAGCAAAAATATCATTGTAGTCGTCGCATAAAGCACGAAAACCAAGTATATCGTTAAAAACCTTTCTGACCTGGTGATTTGGATAATACCTCTGATACTTCAGTTTGATCGAATCCATACTCTTAATCCGATAATCTATCGCTATATCTTCAAGCTCCGGACGTTCCTGAATCCAGTATGTCATCTCCTGTAATTCATCGAACAAATCGTTTTGATCAAAATAATGAAGATCACGCTTAAGTGATAATCCCAGATTAGATTTGAATGAGAGAAATTTAAGTATTTCCAAAGAGAGGCCATTGACTTGTAAAATATCATCTATCAAGGCTTCTCCTCCTCTCAAAATAATATATTTATTATATACTTTATTGACAAAAATACAAGCGTATAGTAAAAACTCAAGGTTAATATTTTGTTAACAGTATTTTAAGCAGTCCTACTGTCTTTAAGGATATTAATAACACAGCATTTAAAACGCATCTATTCCATTTTGGGAAATAATGCCGTTATTATTTCTAAAAACTGTTAGGTGGCCAAAATAATAAAATGAAAGTGACCGAACTCCAATTTTTATTCCCACCACGAAAGCTGCGTGCAAACGCCGCAGATACGGCGATTACATACCAGATCGAAATAGTCGCATAGCAACAAAACTGCCCTGCCTGAATTGAATTTCGGACAGGGTTTTTCATTATTTTTCTGCACTTTTTACTTTTGCAGAATTATATTGAAACCAGTGCAGGAATATGCTATAATAAAACAAGAGAGGAGAAATGTCATATGACCACCTGCATACCAGACAGCAAGCAGTTTTTCACCATAGATGAACTAAAGCGCCTTGATCTTAGTCTATATAAGATCAATCAGCTTGTTAATAACAATACCCTTGTCAAGCTGAACAAGAAAATGTACGAGAACACTGGCTACACCGGTGAAAGGTCTGACTTCACAAGGATCGCTGCATACATTCCGAACGGCGTAATTTGCTTGATGAGTGCTGCAAGGTATTACGGATTGACCTCCTCCGTTTCAGACACTGTCGATATAGCTATAGAGAGAACTATGAAAATATCCACCTTCCCCGACCAACCGCCCGTTAAGGTTTGGTATTTTTCAAAAGATAGATATCAAAGCAATTTTTCTTTTTCTGAAGATAATGCAGGCAAATTCAAAATTTACAGCATTGAAAGGACTGTTATTGACATTATTCATCACAGAAACCAAATAGGAACGGAAGAAACTAAAAAGATACTGAAGAACTATCTGGTCAGGACCGGCGGCAATGTTTTTTTGTTACGAAAATATGCTGATCAACTCCGCTGCAGGAAACTGCTTGATACATATCTTGAGATGCTGCTTTGAATGATGAGAGTAATTGGCTTAAAGGAGTGTTGAAATTGGTTTGCACCGAAAAAATAGAATTATATAAAAAGCTCGTTGCTGATATACAAGCCTGTCAAAAACTATCAGACTGCAACAACAGTAAGTCATCAAAATCAGTCAAACTTGAAAAATGCAGCTTTTGCAACGAGGTCAACCTATGGTCATATTGGCAAGGCGGTATTAATAATCTTGACGCTGATATACTTCTGGTAGGTCAGGATTGGGGCAACTTTCGTGATTCAAAATATAAAGAATTAGTCAGCTCTATCAAGTCCATCAACAAAGACAGCAGTAAGTGTTTCAAGTACCCTTTTGAAAAGAATCCAACGGACAATAATCTATGTAAATTGTTTGCCGAACTCGGTGATACATATATCATTAAAGAATCAAATAATCCAAAGGTCTTTTTTTCTAATCTTGTTTTGTGTTATCGACATGGCAGCGGTATAAGCGGTGGTTTCAGGCAAAGATGGGCACGGAACTGTTCCGAATACTTCTTAAGGCTTGTCAGCATAATACAGCCCAAAGTGATCATCTGCTTGGGTCGAAGCGTCTTTGATGCTGTGGTAAAATCATTTGGAGAAAAACCACCAAAATGCGATTATAATTCAACTATTTCAAATGGCGCAAGAACTCTGTCACTCAACGGCACTTCCTATACTGTTTTTCCAATGGCTCACTGTGGCGTGTTTGGGACAAACAACCGAAAAGATCCGGACACCGGCTGTTCAGGCATAAAACAGCAAGAGGAAGATTGGAGAAGAATCAAGTATTGCTTATAGGTATACTAAAGATAGAGTACAAAGCCCTAATACGCTAGTATAATTTGTAAACTTTTTCTCCTAAAAATCGTTAGGTGGCCAAAATAATAAAATGAAAGGTCCCGAACTCCAATTTATGTTCCCGCCACGAAAACTGCGTGCAAACGCCGCAGAATCAGCGATTACATACCAGATCGAAATAGTCGCATAATATCAAAACCACCCTGCCCGAAACACAATTCGAGCAGGGTTTTTGGCGTTCTTAAGAGTGTAAGATCATTAGAGTAATAATATGAGCTACGAGTGTGCTTCAAAGCTCGTATTTACAAAAAAAATAGGACGCCACCGCAGTGCCGCCCTTACAAAAAGCTATAAAGCTTTTTTTGCTACATCTTCATTATAGCACATGTCAACTAGTTTGTCAACTGAAACCTTCAGAAAATCTAGACTTGATTTTACCAAATGATTTGGCATAAACAACTGACCATATTTCTTATAAAAATGTTGAATATCTTCTTGTAACTTATTAAGATCATGCTGCTTCACCGGAACGGATGCAAGAACATCAATGCAGTAAAATGTACACATTATCTCGCAAATTGCACTGCATTTAAGTCTGCTGGAAACAGAACTGCTCGTCAATCCTATGCGACGTGCAAATTCACCGATAGCCGGTGGAATATTCGCAGACTTGTCTTTCAGATGATTTAATATACAATTATTGTGTGCACATGCATTCCTTATATTCTTAACTTTATGAAGAACATTTTTGGGGATAGGCGGTCGTGATGCTGGATCTGTTTTTAGATCATAATAAAAGAAATAGAAGTTTAAAAGGTCACCAAATGTCATAAGTTCAAGCATTGCCCATATCGGCAAATCAACATTGTACTCTATTTCCTGAGCATCACTGCCAGTAAATAGCTCTGTTGTTTCTTTTGGATAGATATATTTATGAGTAAGCTCGGATACATAGATGCTGTTTCTCTTTTGAATGATGCTTGTAGCAGTTTTTACACCATTGGGTGTATTAAAATAATCTTGAACTATCCTGTATCCATCTATACTGCTTTCTTCAAAGTCTCTTAGAATGTACAATTTCAAGCTATGCTCAACATCAATACACATACCTAAAACCTGTTTTCGAATTTTCATATCCAGTATGGCAAGTGCTTTAAGTTGGTCAAAATTAAGTCCTATGTAACGCCCTTTGTTTTTACCTTTTTGGTATTTCTGATAATTCTTGCGATATGAGCACACCCTGAAGAAATTATTGCTGTTCAAAAGATAGTATTCTATATCTTCTTTGCTGTATGGAGCAATATCAATGCCCTTTTCAATCATCTTCTCAACAAGTTCTTTAGAACTCATTTTCGGCTTATTCAATTGCATTCTTGAATGAAACTGTTCCCCTGCTATAGTTGGCATCTAATCCCTCCCATTTCAACATAATAATAGCATAATAGTTTCAGCAAGTCAATACAGTAAGGTATAGAACGATATTCATTGGTGACATTTGTAAATTTTTTCTCCTAAAAATCGTTAGGTGGCCAAAATAATAAAATGAAAGGTCCCGAACTCCAATTTATGTTCCCACCACGAAAGCTGCGTGCAAACACCGCAGAATCAGCGATTACATACCAAATCGAAATAGTGGCATAACAACAAAACTACCCTGCCCAAAGAATAAAATGGGCAGGGTTTTGGCGTTCTTAAGAGTGTAAGATCATTAGAGTAATAATATGAGCTACGAGTGTGCTTCAAAGCTCGTATTTACGCAAAAAATAGGACGCCACCGCAGTGCCGCCCTTACAAAAAGCAATAAAGCTTTTTATGCTTCAGTTTTTTGCATCTCAAGAACCAACCTCTTGAATCTAAAAACGCATCTATTCCATTTCGGGAAATAATATAGATCATCTTTTCAAGACCTATTGCTGTTACAAACGAAAACTCAGGGTTAAACTGGAGAACATTGACGAAAAGCCAGAAACTGTTCCATTCCATTTCAAACTTCTCGTTGGCAGGATCGGTCTTATCATCAATTACAGCGAAAACTGTATATGGGGTGCTTCTATTCGCCTTTGCCTTTGATATTGCAATACCTGAATACAAACTCAGCATTGGATTATTGGTTCTTGGCTGCCACTTACCGAACATTGTATAATAGAGCAAGTGTGTGAATTTCAGGAGGTTATAACTATGATGGACTCTATCACAGTCGGTGCTAAGATCAGAATGACAGAAGCAGTCACCGGGGATTATCCTGTCGGCTCAACGGCAACGATACTTTATATAGACGAAATGGACAATGCTTTCATAGAATGGTCGGACGGGAAGCTGTCCTCGTTCTCGGATAAACAGGTCTTGAAAGGCTTTGAAAAAACAGGAGCATAAAAAAGCGCAGAAGGCTAAAATGGTCATCTGCGCTTCTGTTATATAATCTCAAAATGGTTCTTCCTGCACCGTATCAATCCGTCACGCTGCATCTTGCTGAGTTCGTTGGAAAGCACCGAGCGTTCTACGTTGAGGTAGTCTGCAAGCTGCTGACGGTCAAAGGGTATATCAAACTCACGGGAATGCTTCTGAACCGATATGGTATTCAAATACGCCATAATACGTCCCCGCACCTGTCTCGGAGCTGTATGAAAGCTCCGGCTCGACAGGTGCAGATTTTTTCTTGTGGTGATAGTCAGTAAATTTGTGAGCAGTCTCGCCCTGACAGTATCGCTTAGGTTAGCGAGCGACTTCATGCTCAGAAATATGATACTGCAATCCTCGGCAGCACATACATCAACAAGCATTGGCACATCGGGCAGGAGTGCATAACTTTCCGCAAAGAACTGTCCTTTACCTACGAGGTTGAGTATCGTTCGGTTTCCCCACATATCGTTGCTCTCCACGGTAACGCTGCCTGCGGTCACAAAGCATAGCTTATCGGTGATCTCTCCTGATGAAAATATCATCGCACCTTTATTGTATTTCTTTTCGGCTGCATTAAGAGCTTTAAGAAGCTCAGATATTTCGGTTTCATCAAAGCTCTTGAACAGTATCGAATTATGGAAAACTGAAATATCCATATTTTCCTCCTGAAATGTTGTAATTACAACATACTTTCTCCTTTGATTATACTATAATGGATACAGAAAGTCAAGGAGGTATGGCTATGATACGGAAAATAATTGAGATAGACGAAGAAAAATGCAACGGCTGCGGTCTGTGTGCTAAGGCTTGTCATGAGGGGGCTATCGCTATTGTGAACGGCAAGGCTAAGCTCATGCGTGACGATTTCTGCGACGGCTTCGGTGACTGTCTCCCTGCCTGTCCTATGGACGCTATCCACTTC
>ONMZ01000033.1 GCA_900319075.1 uncultured Eubacteriales bacterium | reverse complement strand
AATCATTAAAAAGTTTCTGAGGGGGGCTCGGGGGGAACTCTTTTCAAAGAGTTCCAGCCCGATTATTCACCATGCGTATGATGATAAATTCTGATTTAGCAAAGGAGGCGGGACATATGGAGAGGGTATATATAGCGATAGACTTAAAGTCATTTTATGCGAGTGTAGAGTGTGTAGAACGTGGATTAGACCCACTCGACACAAATCTGGTGGTAGCTGACAGCAGCCGCACCGAGAAGACGATATGCCTTGCAGTTTCGCCGAGCCTGAAAAGCTACGGGATATCGGGAAGGGCGAGGCTTTTCGAGGTGATCTCCCGGGTAGAGCAGGTCAACAGAGAGCGGGCACGCACTGCACTGGGAAAGAAGCTGACGGGAAAGAGTTTCATTCATTCCCAGGTCATTGCAGACCCATCCCTTGCCCTTGATTATATTACCGCCACGCCACGAATGCGGCTTTACATGACAGTAAGTGCACAGATATACAGCATCTATCTTAAATATGTTGCTCCCGAAGATATTTTCGCATATTCGGTAGACGAGGTATTTATTGATGCCACGGGGTATCTAAGCACATACAAGACAGACGGTCACGGCTTTGCACGAATGCTGATACAGGATGTTCTTGATACAACAGGCATCACGGCAACGGCAGGTGTGGGAACGAATATGTACCTGTGCAAGATCGCTATGGATATTGTTGCCAAGCATATCCCGGCGGACAAGGACGGTGTGCGTATCGCAGAGCTTGACGAGCAGAGCTATAAGGAAAACTGGTGGGATCACAGACCGATAACCGATTTTTGGAGAGTTGGCAAAGGTATTGCGTCACGGCTTGAAAAGCTGGGTATTTATACTATGGGCGACATTGCCCGTCATTCCCTTGACCGTTATCGTATCGGCAAGCTGTATAAGCTCCTGGGCAAAAATGCAGAGCTGCTGATAGACCACGCATGGGGAATTGAGCCAACGACTATGGAGGCAGTCAAGGAATACAGACCGCAAAACAACAGCATCACATCGGGACAAGTTCTGCAAGAGCCCTGCGATTATGAGCGCACACGTCTTATCCTTTGGGAAATGGCGGATATGCTGTCACTTGACTTGGTTGACAAGGGGCTTGTGACAAATCAGATCGTGCTTACGGTCAATTATGACCGTGAGAGCCTTGCAGACGGTAAGTATAAAGGGGAGATCACAACAGACTATTATGGGAGAACTGTCCCCAAACACGCCCACGGTACGATCAATCTTGACAGACATACCTCGTCCACGAGAAAGATCGTTGACAGTACAATGGAGCTTTATGATCGTATAATTGACAGGACGCTGCTTGTACGAAGACTGACATTGGTGGTGTGCAGCGTTATACCCGAAGAGGATATTCCCGACAGCGAAAGATTTGAGCAGATAAGCCTTTTTGACACGGAGCAAACATACGATGACAGAGTCCTTGAAAAGGAAAGAGCATTGCAGGAAGCGATGCTCACGATCAAACACAAATTCGGAAAGAATGCCGTTCTGAAAGGTACGAACTTTACGGAGGGTGCTACGGCAAAAGACCGTAACCGTCAAATCGGCGGGCATAAGGCGTAAGGGTTAGGAGGAAAAACTCAATGAGTGAAAGACCTGAATTATCACTAAATATTAGCGTTGATACATTCAAGAATTATTATTTTCTAAAAGAAGAATTAGTCGATTTTTGCAGACAAAATGGTTTGCAAACTTCCGGCTCAAAGCAAGAGCTTACAGACAGGATAGCTTGTTTTCTTGAAACCGGAAAAAGAACAAAAACTAATCCAAAGCCTAAGTCAACAGTAAACATCGGTGATATTACTGAGGATACTTTGATTGAACCTAATATTGTTTGCTCTGAAAAACATAGAGCATTTTTCAAGGAAAAGATTGGAAAGACTTTTTCGTTTAATGTAGCTTTCCAAAAATGGTTGAAAAGCAATGCAGGAAAAACTTACGCTGATGCGATCCAGGCTTATTATGCGATACTTGAAGAAAAGAAAAAGAGCAAGACTGTTATAGATAAGCAGTTTGAATATAATACTTATATCCGTGATTTCTTTGCGGATAATAATGGAATGAGCCTTGAGAATGCTATAAAATGTTGGAAGTATAAAAAGAGCCTTAAAGGACATAACCGCTATGAAAAGACTGACCTTATAGCATTGGAGAATGAAAATGACTGATAACTACGATGATATAAAACATCTCACCCGTCCGCAGTATGACGATCTGCACCCTATGTCAATGCACGACAGGGCGGCACAGTTCTCGCCCTTTGCGGCACTTGTGGGCTATGACGATGCCGTAGCCGAGACTGCAAGGCTGACCGACAGTAGGCTTGAACTGACAGAGGACGAAATGCTTGAACTGAACGCAAACCTGAACCGCTTGCTTGACAGTCTGGACGAGCAACCGCAGATCAGCGTGACCTACTTTGTCCCGGATAAGTATAAGACCGGCGGCAGGTATATTGTAAAGACCGGTACGGTGCGAAGGATAGATGAGTACGCAAGAGTATTGATATTTACCGATAAGTCAGAGATACCCATAGATGATACTGTTCAAATAGTTTTTTGTGAATGAAAAAAGGCTCACAGACCATATGCTGTGAGCCTTTGCAGTTCGTATATGTACAAAAAAACGTACAGTTTAAACATCCCGTACAGTCCAGTCAATGGGCTCAACGCCCTTTTGTGACAGAAAACTGTTTACCTTTGAAAAATGTCTGCAACCGAAAAATCCACGGTACGCCGAAAGCGGCGAGGGATGGGGTGCTTGAAAGATCCCGTGGTTGGGGTTGGTGATAAGCTGAGCTTTTGACCTTGCGTTCGAGCCCCATAGGATAAACGCAATTGGCTGAGGAGCGTTGTTGAGCTTTCTGATGATCTCATCGGTGAGCAGCTCCCAGCCCTTGCCGCTGTGAGAGTTTGCCTGTCCCTGTCTGACGGTAAGAGAGGTGTTGAGCAGAAGAACGCCCTGCTTAGCCCAACAGCTCAGATCTCCGCTTTCGGGAATGGGACAGCCCAGATCGTCATGAAGCTCCTTATAAATGTTTTGAAGAGACGGCGGAAGGGGGGTGCCCTTTTGCACAGAAAAGCACAGACCGTGAGCCTGACCCGGCTCGTGATAAGGATCCTGACCGATTATGACCGCCTTGACGCTCTCGTATGGCGTGTATTTTAACGCATTAAAAATATGATACATATCAGGGTAGACCTTGTATCTTGCATATTCCTTCTTCAGAAATTCCCTCAGATTAAGGTAATACGGCTTTTTAAATTCCTCACCAAGGATCTGATCCCAGCTGTTCCCTATGTGGACCATATCAGCTTACAGCCCCTGCGACAGCTGCCACCACGACACCAAGTATCAACAGTGCAACTATAGCCAGAGCGACAATTCTTACCATAAGAGGTTTTTTGTTGTTTTTCATTTTAAGACATCCCTTTCCTGAATAAACTATTATTTGTATGCTTTCAGCGCCTGAGCAAGCTGATCCGGGCAGGAAGTCCCTCTGCCGTTACAGTTTATACCGTCAAGTTTTTGGATAACATCGTCAATATTCATGCCCTCCACGAGTTTTCCTATGCCCTGAAGATTTCCGTTGCAGCCGCCTGTGAATTTCACACTGCGTACAACATCACCGTCAAGCTCAAACTGTATTTGTCTTGAGCATACGCCTTTTGGTATATAGCTTACTTTTTTCATAGAGCTTTTCTCCTTTCAGATCTTTGCAACGCCTGTTTCACGGGCTGCACGGGCAACTGCCTCGGCAACTGCCACAGGCACCTTTCTGTCAAATGCGTTGGGAAGGATAAATTCAGCGCAAAGCTGATCCGGGCTCACGCAGCCTGCAATAGCCTTTGCAGCTGCCATTTTCATCTCTTCGTTTATATCTCTTGCCCTTACCGCAAGAGCGCCCTTGAAGATCCCCGGGAAGGCAATAACGTTATTTATCTGGTTCGGAAAGTCCGATCGGCCTGTACCAACAATAAAAGCGCCGGCTTGCTTTGCCTTGTCCGGCATTATCTCCGGGACAGGGTTTGCCATTGCAAAAATGATAGGCTTATCCGCCATTGACTTTACCATTTCCTTGCTTACAAGATCGGGCTTTGAAACACCGATGAATGCGTCTGCGCCTTTCATGGCGTCGGCAAGCGAGCCTCGGATATGGTTTTTGTTTGTTACCTTTGACAGTTCTTCATGAGCCTGATTGAGCATTTTGTCGCCCTCACAGATGATGCCCTCACGGTCCACCATAATAAGGTTGCCCACTCCAAGACTGAGTATAAGCTTTCCTATAGCGCAGCCTGCTGCACCTGCTCCGTTTATAACGATGGTTATGTCGCTTATTTTCTTTCCTGCAACCTTGCAGGCGTTCATAAGCGCCGCACCTACAACGATGGCCGTACCGTGCTGGTCATCGTGAAAAACGGGTATATCCAGCTTTTCTTTCAGCTTTGCCTCTATTTCAAAGCATCTTGGTGCAGCAATATCTTCAAGGTTTATTCCCCCGAAGCTGTCACCGATAAGAGCAATGGTGTTAACGATCTCGTCCACGTCGTTTGATCTTATACAAAGGGGAAATGCGTCAACGTCTGCAAATTCTTTAAAAAGAGCACATTTACCCTCCATAACAGGCATACCTGCCAGACCGCCTATATTCCCCAGACCCAGCACAGCGCTTCCGTCTGTGATGACAGCCACAAGGTTTGCCCTTCTTGTAAGTTCATAGGAAAGATCCGGATTCTTTTGTATCTCAAGACACGGCCTTGCAACACCCGGTGTATAGGCAAGGGTAAGGTCCTCGGCACTGTTTATCCTTGTGCGGGATATGACCTCGATCTTGCCCTCCCATTTTTTATGCATTTCAAGTGACTTTTCCATTACATCCATTTTACTACCTCTTTTTACCTCGTATTTCTTACTTCTTACATCTAAAAGAGGAACACTACACCTGTAATGCTCCTCGTATATACTTTTTACTGTTCTGCCTTCTGTGGTGCTTTGTTTGTCTTTTGCGAGTTTTTGCTGATAAGCTTGAACATCTTGTCAAGGTTTTCCTGATCGGTAACGAACTTGCCGATGTGTGTCATGGTGCTGTTGTAAAGGCCGTGGAAATCGGAACCGCCGGTAACGATAAGGTCGTTGTCCTTTGCAAGCTTTTCCAGCATCTGCTGCTTCTGAGTGGTAGCGGAGAAGTGATAAGCTTCTATGCCGTCGATCTTTCCCGCTGCAATAAGCTCTTTCAGCAGCTCTATATTGTCAAACATACATGGGTGAGCCATAACAGCAATACCCCTTGATGAATGTATAAGGTCAATAACAAAGTTAACGTCCGGGTATTCTCTTGTGACAAGACATTCACCGTTTGGCCATGCAAAGAGTTTGTCGTTTACCGAACCGTAAAGCTCGGTAGCGTATCCGTAGTTCACCAGTGCTCTCATAATGTGGGATTTATAAATGCTCTTTGACCCCTTGGTGTATTTTTGCACCGAATCGGAGGGGATAGGATATCTTTCAAGAACTTTCTTTATCATGTCCTTTGCACACTCTGTCCTGATCTGGCAGGACTTCATGCACAGCCCTTCCAGTCTGTCAGGCTTTTGAGGGGCATAACAAAGAATATGTACCTTATTATTGCGCTTTTTATCCCATGCGGAAAGCTCCACCGCCGGAATTACCTGAACACCGTATCTTTCACCCAGGATCTTAGCCCTGCTTGAAGACGAAAGTGTATCATGGTCGGTTATGGCGAGAAAATCCAGTCCCATTCTTTTAGCCTGAACGATTGTTTCTTCTATACCGAGGCTTCCATCGGAAAGTGTGGTATGGCAATGAAGATCGCCTGTCATAATAAACCCTCCAAAGAGTGAAGTATTTGCCGAAAAATTCAACTATTTGATTATATCATATTCTCTGCGTAATATCAAGCATTCACTAAAAAAATTGTGTGTTTTTATCGAATTTTGCCTTGTGTTTTTGGTGCTATTGCTATACACCCTTTGGACAACGATCTGATATGTCCACGGGACTTTAACATCATCGGTTGAAATATTTGTCTGTAAACCATATTTTTTCTAACTTGAAACTTTTTCCTCTGAGATATTCAAGGCAGCCTGCATCTGCCGGAAAATCAAAGGTAAGCTTATAAGCGCAAAGGGCCTGCGTTTTAACATTATATTCCCGGTTTACACGGTTTATACCGTATTTTCCGTCACCAAGCAGAGGATAGCCGATGTGAGCAAGATGCGCCCTTATCTGATGTGTCCTTCCGGTTATGAGCTTTACCTCCAAAAGGGCAAGTTTTCCGTCGCTGCTAACGTCAAGCACCTTGTACTGTGTGATCATGGTCTTGTTATAGGGTGTCTTTGAGTCTGTTATCTTAACGACCTTGGTGCTTTCGTTTCGCTGGTGGTAAGCCGTAAGGGTGTCTTCTTTATTTTTTGGGACCCCCACCGTAACGCAGAGATACCGCTTGTCTATCTCCCTGTCTTTGACCTTTTGATTAAGTATCCGAAGGCTTTGTGCGTTTTTTGCACATATGACAATACCGCAGGTGTTTCTGTCTATACGGTTGCAAAGAGCGGGCACAAAAGAGTTTTCTTTTTCCGGATCGTATTCTCCCTTATTGTAAAGATAGTGCAGTATGCGGTTTATAAGAGTGTCGCTCACGCCGCTTTCGTCCTCATGGACCACAAGTCCGCACTTTTTGTCGCACAGCAAAATGTTGTCGTCCTCGTAAACAATGTCCAGCGTATCCGGTGCTTTGAGAAATCCGGGCTTTGATGTATCTCCCTCAAAAAATTCATCGTTTATATAAAGCTGCAAAACGTCCCCTTCGCTGAGCCTTTGTGAAATTGTACAGCGTTTGCCGTTGAGCTTTATCCGCTTCAGGCGTATATATTTGTACAGCAGGCTCTGCGGCAGGTCTTTAACTGCTTTGGTTATAAATCTATCAAGCCTTTGACCGCTGTCGTTTTTGTTTATTACAAATTCACGCATTGCCTGTTGTCCTTTCCTGAGATCTCAATAAAGATTGTAACACATTCTTTATCATTTTTCAAGAGCCGCAGCGGCGGTATGTTCCCCCACGATCTTTTGTGAAGAAAGATCCCTTGGGAGTAATGTTGAAAAGTTAATCAAAAAACCCTTTACATTAAAAATAATATGGGGTATAATATTCATTAACGTTTGTTAGAATAAAGGAGTTATTATGGATCACTTTGAACTTGTCAGCGATTATAAGCTTGCCGGAGATCAGCCCGAGGCTGTGGATGCGTTGGTCAAAGGCCTTGAAAGCGGCATGAAGGAACAGACACTTATGGGAGTTACAGGCTCTGGAAAGACATTTACAATGGCAAATGTTATCCAGCGTGTCAACCGCCCCACCCTTGTTTTTGCCCACAACAAAATACTTGCCGCACAGCTGTGCTCTGAGTTCAAGGAGTTTTTTCCAAACAATTCCGTTGAATACTTTGTGTCTTACTATGACTACTACCAGCCGGAGGCTTATGTGCCCAGCAAGGATGTCTATATTGAAAAAGACTCTGATGTAAATGAGGATATCGACCGTCTGCGCCATTCCGCCACGGCAGCGGTTGCCGAGCGCAGAGATGTTATAATAGTTGCCAGCGTTTCCTGTATCTATTCGATGGGTGATCCCGCAGAGTATAAATCTATGATGGTATCTATACGCAAAGGGCAGGAGATTTCCCGTGAACAGCTTGTTGCTCAGCTGGTGGGGATACAGTACGAGCGCAACGACATTAACTTTACAAGAACCAAGTTCAGAGTCAGGGGAGATACTGTTGAGATAATGCCTGCCAACTCTACGGATATAGCTGTAAGGGTGGAGTTCTTCGGTGACGAGATAGACCGTATCAGTGAGATCAACGTGGTTTCCGGAGAGCTGCTGGGAAGCTATCTGCATTATATCATCTTTCCTGCCAGTCATTATGTTGTCAGCAAGGATAAAATGCACGATGCTATATGTGAGATAAAGCAGGAGCTTGACGAACGTGTTAAGTATTTCAAGGACAATGAAATGTTTATCGAAGCCGAGCGTATCTCACAGCGTACAAACTATGATATAGAAATGCTGGAGGAGATAGGATTTTGCAGCGGCATAGAGAATTATTCACGTGTGCTGGAACGCAGACCTGCCGGGACTGCGCCTTTTACGCTGCTTGATTATCTGCCTGATGATTTTCTGATAATAATAGATGAGTCACACGTTTCTCTGCCCCAGATACGTGCAATGTATGCAGGTGACAGACAGCGCAAGCAGACTCTGGTGGACTATGGGTTCAGACTGCCCTCGGCACTTGACAACCGGCCGCTGAAGTTTGACGAATTCTATGAACGTATAAATCAGGCGATATTTGTTTCCGCCACACCGGGTCCCTTTGAAAAGGACAAGTCCGAGCAGATTGTGGAGCAGATAATAAGACCCACGGGGCTGCTTGATCCGGAGGTTATCGTAAAGCCCATAGAAGGGCAGATCGAAGACCTTATGAGCGAGATAAACAAGCGTATTGAAAAAAATGAAAGGGTGCTTGTAACGACCCTGACCAAGAAAATGGCAGAGGACCTTACCGAGTACCTTAAAGGGTTCGATATAAAGGTGCGGTATATGCACAGCGAGATAGATACCATAGAGCGTATGGAGATAATCAGAGATCTGCGCCTTGGTGAGTTTGATGTGCTTGTGGGAATAAACCTGCTCAGAGAAGGACTTGACCTGCCGGAGGTTTCCCTTGTGGCTATACTTGATGCAGATAAAGAGGGCTTTTTGCGTTCTGAGTCCTCACTTATCCAGACCATAGGAAGAGCTGCGAGAAATGCCGAAGGACAGGTCATAATGTATGCAGATACAGTCACCCGATCAATGGAGGCTGCTATCACCGAGACCCAGAGAAGGCGTGAGCTTCAGGCTGCCTTCAACGAAGCCCACGGCATTGTTCCAAAGACGATTATAAAAGATGTCAGGGACGTTATCGAGATATCCTCAAAAGAGGATGTTGAGTACAAGACAAGACAGACCCTCAAAATGTCAAGACAGGAGAGAAATACACTTATCGACAAGCTGACAAAGCAAATGAAGGAAGCTGCAAAGCTGCTTGATTTTGAACACGCTGCTTTTTTGCGTGATAAGATAAAAGAGCTTCGGGGAGAAGATAAAAAATAGAAACAGGTAGGTAAAAATGGCAAAGAACGAAATTGTTATAAAGGGTGCCCGTGAGCACAATCTGAAAAATATAGATGTTACGATCCCAAGGGATAAGCTTGTGGTAATGACCGGATTATCAGGGTCGGGCAAATCGTCCCTTGCGTTTGACACGATATATGCAGACGGACAAAGACGGTATGTGGAGTCCTTGTCCTCTTATGCAAGAATGTTTCTGGGACAGATGGATAAACCTGATGTGGATACCATAGAGGGACTTTCTCCTGCAATATCCATCGACCAGAAGACTACTTCAAAAAACCCCCGTTCCACAGTAGGTACCGTGACGGAGATATATGACTACCTGCGTCTTTTGTACGCCCGTATAGGCGTGCCCCATTGCCCGGTGTGCGGCAGGGAGATAAAACACCAGACCATAGATCAGATAGTGGATAAGGTGATGTCCCTTGAGCAGGGTACTAAGATACAGGTGCTCGCCCCCATTGTCAGGGGAAGAAAGGGCGAACATACAAAGGAACTTGAAAGATGTATGAAGTCGGGCTTTGTAAGGGCAAGGGTCGACGGGATAACCTATGAGCTTACCGAGGAGATAAAGATAGATAAGAACAAAAAGCATAACATCGAGATAATCGTTGACAGACTTGTTATAAAGGATTCCATCAAATCCCGCCTTACAGACAGCCTTGAAACGGTCTGCTCCATGTCGGGCGGAACAGTTATCATTGATGTTATCGGCGGAGAAGAGATGATGTTTTCCCAGAATTATGCCTGTCCCGAGCACGGTGTATCCATGGAGGATCTTACTCCCAGGATGTTCTCGTTCAACAATCCCTTTGGTGCCTGCCCCAAGTGTACAGGTCTTGGAGTGTTCAAAAAAATAAATCCCGATCTTATAATACCAAATAAGGAGCTTTCCATTAGACAGGGGGCCATAAAGGCTTCCGGCTGGAACACCATTGATGATAAGTCTATCGCTTCAATGTATTATGAGGCGATCTCCAAGCAGTACGATATCTCACTTGACGTGCCCGTAAAGGATCTGCCCCAGGATGCCATTGATATTTTCCTTTATGGTACCCAGGGTCAGAAGCTGAAGCTGAGCAGAGGGGGAAGCTTTTTCTACAACGCTCAGTATGAAGGACCGTTTGAAGGTATCATACCAAACCTTGAAAGACGCTATAAGGAATCGGCAAGCGAGTATTCAAAGGCGGATATCGAAACCGTTATGACCGATGAGCCCTGTCCCGAGTGTCATGGTCAGAGGCTGAAAAAGGAAAGCCTTTCCGTAACAGTCGGTGGAATAAATATCCATGAGCTTACCTCTATGTCGGTGATAAAATGTCTTGAGTTCTTTGAGGGACTTGAGCTGACTAAAAAGGAAATGCTCATAGGTGAAAGGATAATAAAAGAAATAAAGGACAGACTGCGTTTTCTGTCCTCTGTCGGACTTGACTACCTTACGCTTTCACGTTCAAGCGGCACCCTTTCCGGGGGAGAGAGCCAGCGCATAAGGCTTGCCACACAAATAGGCTCGTCACTTGTGGGGGTGCTGTATATCCTTGACGAACCGTCCATAGGTCTGCACCAGCGTGACAATGACAAGCTGATCGCAACCCTCAAACGTCTGCGTGATATTGGAAACAGCGTTATCGTGGTCGAGCATGACGAGGATACCATGCGTGCAGCTGATTTTATCGTAGATGTCGGCGTAGGAGCAGGCGTTCACGGGGGAGAGATCGTAGCCACGGGAACTGTGCAGGATATAATGAATTGCGAAAAGTCCGTAACAGGGCAGTATCTCAGCGGCAAAAAGAAAATAGCCGTTCCCTCAAACCGAAGAAAGGGAAACGGTAAGTTCCTTGAGGTCAGGGGCGCAAGGGAGAACAACCTTAAAGGCATTGATGTGAAAATACCCCTTGGCACCTTCACCTGCGTTACGGGCGTTTCGGGAAGCGGAAAATCCTCCCTTGTTAATGCAATAATACAAAAAGAGCTCTCGGCAAAACTGAACAGAGCCAAAACATATCCCGGTAAGTTTGATAAAATGCTGGGCATAGAAAATCTCGATAAGGCTATCGTTATCGACCAGTCGCCCATAGGCAGGACACCACGTTCAAACCCTGCGACATATACAGGTGTTTTCAACGATATCAGAGAGCTTTATGCAAACACCAACGATGCCAAAATGAAGGGCTATACCGCAGGCAGGTTTTCCTTCAATACAAAAGGCGGACGCTGCGAGGCGTGCGAGGGTGACGGCATCATCAAGATAGAGATGCACTTTCTGCCCGATGTCTACGTTCCCTGCGAGGTGTGCGGCGGTATGCGCTATAACCGGGAAACCCTCGATGTTCACTACAAGGGCAAGAACATCTACGATGTGCTTGAAATGACCATAGAGGAAGGCGTTGCCTTCTTTGAGAATATCCCCAAGATAAAGCGCAAGCTGGAAACGCTGTTTGAGGTGGGGCTTGGGTATGTCAAGATAGGTCAGCCTGCAACCACACTTTCCGGAGGCGAGGCGCAGCGTGTCAAACTTGCCGCAGAGCTTTCAAAGCGCAGCACGGGAAAGACTATCTATATCCTTGACGAACCTACGACAGGATTGCATACCGCAGATGTGAGCAGGCTGCTTGAGGTGCTTGAAAAGCTCGTAGATGCAGGCAATACCGTGCTTGTTATCGAGCATAATCTTGACGTTGTAAAAACCGCAGACTATATCATCGACCTCGGGCCCGAGGGCGGCGACGGCGGCGGAGAGATCGTATGTACAGGCACACCCGAACAGGTCGCAAAGTGCAAAAAGTCCTACACGGGACAGTTTCTTGCACCGATGCTTAAAAAGTAAAAAGGGGAGAGAGCTATGGCTTTTGATTTCAAAAAGGAGTTCAAAGAGCTTTATATGCCAAGCAGCAAGCCCGTGATAGTTACAGTTCCAAGGGCGAACTATATAGCTGTAAGAGGCAAGGGCGACCCCAATCAGCCGGGCGGGGACTACCAGCGGGCTGTATCGGTGCTTTACGCAGTCGCATATACGCTGAAAATGAGCTATAAGAGCGACTACAAGATAGAGGGCTTTTTTGAGTACGTTGTTCCGCCCCTTGAGGGATTCTGGTGGCAGGACGGCGTTGACGGAGTCGATTATTCCGATAAATCCACGTTCAACTGGATAAGCATTATACGCCTGCCCGATTTCGTAACAAAAAAGGATTTTGACTGGGCGGTTCGGACGGCAGAGAAAAAGAAAAAGCTTGACTGCTCGTCAGCTGAGTTTCTCACGGTGGACGAGGGACTTTGCGTGCAGATGCTTCACACAGGCTCGTACGATGATGAACCGCAGACAGTTGCGGTAATGGACAGTTATCTGAAAGAAAACGGTTATGCAAACGATCTGTCACCGCAAAGACTTCACCATGAGATATATCTGTCCGATGCACGCAAAACTCCGCCTGAAAAGCTTAAAACGGTCATCAGGCACCCGATAAAAAAGCTGTAATACCCCCACCCCTGAAAGCATAAGCTTTAGGGGTGATCCTTTTGTATGCTTTTGAAATTTCGGGGATAAAGGTCAAGGTCTGTTTTTCTTTCTTTGCGGTGGTGTGCCTTACCTGCCTGCTCGGTGCAGACTCGGGCAAGGTGCTGATAATGCTTGCCTGCTGTGCCCTGCACGAGTCCGGACATCTTGCGGTGATGCTTATTTGCAGCTGCAAGCCCTCGGGAATGACCTTTTACGGCGGCGGTATAAAACTAATCCCCTGCAAAAAAATAAATTCCTTTGGCAGTGAAGCGTTTATCCTGGCAAGCGGCTGTGCTGTGAATTTTCTGCTTGCATTTATCAGCTGCCTTTTGATCGGCAGGCTGACCTTTTTTGCTCAGGTAAATCTGCTGCTTGGCGGTTTTAATCTTTTGCCTGTGGGGTATCTTGACGGGGGAAAAATAATTGACCTTGTGCTTGCAGGCAAAGGAGCAAGGGCGGTTAAATGCGTGTTTGCCCTGCTGGTCGCATTGCTTGCCTCAGCTGCGGTTTTTAAAGGCAGGGTGAGCGTATCGCTGGTTTGTGTGCTGGCATATATGTGCGTCAGTATCTTTGCATCGTGAAAGTTGACGATCACGGCTGCGAAAGGTATAATAATAGTAATAATTATGTGACTTACCGAATGTATTTCCTTGCGGCTGTGCAATACGCACAAAACACTTTTGTAAAATACTATGATGTTTTACGTTATGCACAATTGTAATCTGACAGCAAATGTGGTATAATATACAAGCATTTGATACCGTCTCGGATAAGTCTTCGGAATTATTCATGACGAGAGTTAGTGCCTCCCCATAGGGGTGACATTAAAGCGGATAGTCCTCTGACTTTGCGGAATTTGTTTCCGCCATAAAGTGTATGAATGTCTGAAAATATTAAGGAGGAATTTAAAGTGGACGCTTTAAAGCTTATTTCTGAGTCAAGCATGAGAAAAGAGATCCCTGCATTCAGCATCGGTGATACCGTAAGGGTACACGTTAAGATCGTTGAGGGCGAAAAATCCAGGATCCAGGTATTTGAGGGTACTGTTATTGCCAAGAAACACGGTGGTATCAGCGAGACCTTCACAGTAAGAAGAGTTGCTCACGGCTGCGGAATCGAGAGAGTTTTCCCTGTTCACTCACCATCTGTTGATAAGGTAGAGGTTGTAAGAAAGGGTAAGGTTCGCCGTGCTAAGCTTTACTATCTGCGTAACAGAGTTGGTAAGGCTGCTAAGGTCAAGGAGAGCATTTAATTTGTCAACAACTGAAAAGAGCCGCATATTACTGCGGCTCTTTTTTAGTGCTATGATAAAGATTGTGAGGAAAACAAAAGTCCGTGAGCATTTGGCTTTACGGACTTTTTTAGTTTGATGAAAAGAAGGGACAGGACCCCTTTTTGCACTGGGGATTTTTCATCGAATAGCGGCATGAGGTGAACCTGCCTTTGACGGGAATCCCGTAGTGCTTGTTGATAAAGACTACCCCATTGTTCAGAGAGATGTATGCGTCTCGCTTGCAGCATCTGGGTCCTCCCAGCTTTCCAATGTCACTCAGTGATTTTGATGTCAGCTCCATGTGACCACCCCAGGAATCATCGGTGCTCAACGGCTGAGTGCCGTCAATAATTGAAAGAGCGGCTCCAACAGAGCTTACTGCACCGCAGATGCCCCACTTTGCGCAGATAGCTCCTGGCATTTTAAGCCCCCTGGCAGCCATTTCCTCAAGACACTTGGCAAGGTCGATGTTTCCTCCGGCGTTTTTAAAAGCTGTGAGTATTATCGCACCGTCAAGAATATGATGCTCAGGACCGTGTATCCGCACAAAGTCCCTTGACGCAATGTGACGGAAAAGCTCCGTGATATCAGAGCTGTTCTCCTGCAAACACGCCTTGATTATAAGTTCTGCTCTGTCCTGAAGCTGGATATCCTGCATAAGAATCCTCCCAATCAACCTCGTCAGCTGTTTTTGATGTGCATATCCACCTGGTTGAAAGGAATTGTGATGCCTTCCCGGTCAAACTGCTCTTTAACTTTTTGTATAACGTCGTACCGTGTGGGCCAGTATTTCTCCGTAGGCAGCCACGCTCTCATAAGCAGTACAATGGAGCTGTCAGCGTGTGCCTCCATAACGCACATAGGTTCGTCGGGAACATCGATTATATCAGGATGCGTATTAAGTACAGCCAGAATGATGGACATAGCCTTCTTGTGGTCATCCTCGTATGCAATGTTGAACCTAAGCTCCAGCCTGCGCTTTTGCTGGGCGGTAAAGTTTATGACAATGGACTCTGTGACCATTTTGTTTGGTATGCTGACCCTCTTGTTTTCCATGGTCAGAATGGTGGTTTGTAAAATGGATATGGAGTCCACAAAGCCTTCAACGTTGTTTATGCTTATGTAATCGCCTATTTTAAATGTCTTTGTCAGCAGTATTATAAATCCGCCCGCAACGTTGGAAAGGCTGTTTTGAAGTGCCAGACCGATCGCCAGACCTGCCGCACCGATAGCTGCGATAATGGAGCTTGTGGATACCTGAAGTGCGGAAAGCACCATTACAAGTATAAGTACCATCATCGAAACGTGGACCACGGATGTAACGAACTTGTGAAGAGTCTTGTCAACACGCTTTACATTCATGCCCTTGTTCATTATTTTGATAACTATCTTCATGGCGATCAAGCCGCCGATGTAGATTATAAGCGCCGCAACAATGTGGGGTAGATAGTCAACAAATTTATCAAAAAACTTCTGCATATTATCACTTCCGTATCATAACCGTAACTTCGTGCTTTTTTATTTGATCACGACAGCTTTACGTTTTTTTCAAAGTACAGTATAGCATATTTTTTTCCTGTTTTCAATAGAAAACTTTGTTATGACCGCTATTTTGTATATAAGGGAAAACAATTGTGAGTTTCTTAACAAATTTGTGCAAATTTTGATTAAAAAACACTTGTAAAATCTGAGAAACTGGTGTATAATTAAAATAATTAGTGTATCAGCTAAAATAGTATTTTAAAATTACATAATTATATAAAGGAGAAGTGTCATGCAGGATATAGCAGTGCAGATGCTGGCAAGTAAGCTCAGCGGTCATGACTATACAGCTACCGATATTGCCTCTGTGGTGATTACAGGCATGAGCGTGGTGTTTATCGGACTTATACTTTTGGTGCTGTTCGTTTCAATTTACGGAACGGCATTTAAACGGAAAAACGAGAAGAAAAAAGCAAAGCTGGAAGCCGAGAAAGCTGCGGCTAAGGCTGCACAGCAGACAGCTGCACCGGTACAGAAGATCGAGGCAAAGCAAAACGAACCGGTAATTGAGGACGGGATCGACGATGAGATCGTAGCAGTCATTGCAGCTGCGGTGACTGCCATGTGTTCAAAAAACGGGAAAAAGCCGGTCATTAAAAGCGTCAGAAGGTCTGTTGCTCAACGTGATCCGTGGGCGGCAGCAGGACTTGCAGATAATACAAGACCCTTTTGATCCATACTCAATTCAATGAAAGGACAGTTTGAGAAATGTTAGATCAGTTTTTGAGCACTATTGCCGATCTTGCAAAAGCATCGGGAGTTGCCGGCTTTTTTGTAGACGGCGGCTGGAAAAACATAGTGATGATATTGATATCCTTTTTGTTTATGTACCTTGCTATCGCAAAGGGGTTTGAGCCGCTTTTGCTGCTTCCTATATCCTTTGGTATGCTTCTTACCAACCTTCCGGGGGCGGATATGTATCACTCGGAATTCTGGGTCTACCAGACGGTAGGTGACAATGACCACTACATAGACTATGGAAACATCCTACAGCATGGCGGACTATTGGATATATTGTATATGGGCGTAAAGCTGCAAATATATCCGCCTTTGATATTCCTTGGGATAGGTGCAATGACCGACTTTGGTCCGCTTATTGCAAACCCGAAGAGCTTCCTTTTGGGAGCGGCTGCACAGGGCGGTATCTTCTTTACCTTCCTTGGTGCTGCGATTCTGGGAATGAGCGCTGCGGAGTGCGGTTCTATTGCGATCATAGGCGGTGCTGACGGTCCTACATCTATCTACGTTTCATCCAAGCTTCTTTCAAACTCCGACTCTATCGGTGTTGGTACCATAGCCCTTGCGGCATATACGTATATGGCCCTTGTGCCTATTATTCAGCCGCCTATCATGAGGGCGCTTACCACCAAGAAGGAACGTTCTATCGTTATGGGACAGCTTCGCCCTGTATCAAAGGTTGAAAAGCTGATCTTCCCGATACTCGTTACCGTTGTTATTGCCCTTATGATCCCATCGGCTGCACCGCTGGTAGGTATGCTTATGATGGGCAATCTGCTGAAAGAAAGCGGCGTGTGTGACCGAATCGCTAAAACTGCTCAGAATGAGCTTATGAACATAATCACAATATTCCTCGGAGTTACAGTTGGTGCAACAACAACCGCAAAAACTATTATGACCCTTTCTTTTGCAAAGGTCATAATCCTGGGAGTTATCGCATTTTCTATCGGAACTGCCTGCGGAATACTGCTCGGTAAGCTTATGTGCGTTCTTACGCATGGTAAGGTCAATCCCCTTATTGGCTCTGCGGGAGTTTCCGCTGTTCCTATGGCGGCCAGAGTTTCTCAGAAGGTGGGACAGGAAGAAGTACCGACAAACTACCTGCTTATGCACGCAATGGGTCCTAACGTTGCAGGCGTTATCGGTTCGGCTGTTGCAGCCGGTGTGCTTTTGAGTATCGTTGCACATTGATAAAAGAAAAGTTGTAATATCGCACTCTTTTCGGGTGCGATATTTTTTCCAAAAAAAGGAGGAAAAATGGATAGCTATAAGTTTTTTGCGGTGATTTCACGTATGAAATATATAAACCGCTGGGCGCTGATGAGAAACACCATAAAGGAAGATATAAGTCAGCATTCTCTTGACGTTGCTTTTATTGCCCATGCGCTTGCACTTTTGCGAAATAAGCGATTCGGAGGAAATGTGTCTGCCGAAAGATGCGCCCTGCTGGCTATGTTTCACGATACCACCGAGATAATCACAGGCGATCTTCCTACCCCTATCAAGTATTATAATAAACAGATAAAGGGCGCCTATGACGAGATCGAGCATAAGGCGAAATATCAGCTTTTAAGTTATCTGCCGGATGATCTGAAAGAGGACTATGAGCCCCTTTTCTGTAAGACCCAAGCCGAGGAGGAACTGTGGCAGCTGGTAAAGGCAGCCGATAAGCTGTCGGCGCTGATAAAATGCCTTGAAGAGCGTAAAATGGGCAATGCAGATTTTGCCTCTGCCGAAAAAGCTACAAGGGAAGCGGTGGAGAAAATGGATCTGCCGGAGGCAAATGTGTTCCTTGAAGAGTTTATCCCTGCATACGAACTGACACTTGACGAACAAACCTGAAAGGATGAATAGTAGAAAATGAATGATATTATCGTTTCTCCCTCGCTGCTTGGGTGCGATCTGGGGGAGCTTGCAGCTGAGGTGAAAAAGGTCGAGGCCGCAGGTGCGGACTGGCTGCACTTTGATGTTATGGACGGGGTGTTCGTGCCTAATATATCCTTTGGCCAACCGGTGCTCAAAGCCCTTGCAAAAACTGCAACAAAGCCGATAGATACTCATCTTATGATAACCGATCCTATCCGCTATGTTGAAGATTATGCAAACCTTGGTTCAAGTTATATAACCTTTCATGTGGAGGCTGCCGATGACCCTGTAAGCGTGATTGATAAAATACATAGCTGCGGTGCCAAAGCAGGTGTTTCCATAAAACCGGGCACTCCTGCGGAGGCGGTAAAGGATATCCTGCCGTTGGTGGATATGGTGCTGGTCATGACGGTCGAGCCGGGATTCGGCGGTCAGGGCTTTATCTATGATACCGTGGAAAAGATAACACAGGTACGTGAAATGGTTGACAAGACAGGCAGGAATATATACGTTGAAGTCGACGGAGGAATTAACAGCGAGACCGGTGAGATCTGCCGGAAAGCCGGTGCAGACGCCCTTGTTTCCGGGTCTTATATCTTTAATAGTTCCGATATGAAAAATGCGGTCAAGTCGCTGAGATAATGAAAAGAGCGTGGGATTACTGGCAGTGTCAATATAGAAGTATTTTGACATTGTGTTTCTGAGGGGCACGCCCTCTCTTGCAGGGCGTCCCCTCTTCCAAAACAGTCCACCGGACTGTTT
>ONMZ01000031.1 GCA_900319075.1 uncultured Eubacteriales bacterium | reverse complement strand
GAATAACCGCCCGACCTATCCGACACAATGGCCAAGTGTCGGATAGGAACGGCAAAATTTTTTGCACTTCTATTGCTTCTTTATCACACATAAGCAAATAAAGACAGCATCTTTTTTAAGGTGCTGTCTTTTTTTGTATTTAATATGTCTGACCCTCGTCAAGGAATGTTGAGTAGCTGGCTGCCGATGTGGAGCTGCTGCTGTCGTCGCCCCAGATCTGTTTTTTGAAAAGCCAGAATACGTCGATAAGTATAACGGCGAGAATAAGTATTATCAGAATTATGGGAACTATAAGCGAGCCGCCTTTTTTCCCGGGGACTGTTCCCGGCATGGAGGGAGCCGCCGGATTTACGTAATCGGGGGTCTGCTGTTCCATGTTCTGTCCGGGCTGTGTGAAACCCGGCTCGATAGGCGCTTGAGCATAAGACTGTCCCAGGGGACTGTTGTCATAGCTGTACGGCTGCTGTGATGCAAAACCTTGCTGGGGCTGGAACTGAGCTTGTGTATCAAATGTCTGCCGGAGGTCCTGAGGCTGTTGGAAGCCGCCCTGAATGCTTTGCTGCACCACAGGCTGTGCAGGTGCCGACAAAGGCTGCTGGAAGGTGTTGTCATCTATTACCGGAGGGACAATCTCCTCCATTACGGGAGCGGTTTGCTGCGTAAAAGGCTGCTGCATACCACCGGCAGTATCGTTGCTTAAATGTGCCCCACAGCCGGTGCAGAACTTTGCATCGTCTGATAATTGGGAATTGCAGTTCGGACAGAATTTCATTTTTTACCCCTCTTTTATCCTAAAATTTGAATGACTCGATAACATCGCCGTAAATGTACCAGTTGCTTTCTATAAGTACTACCGTAAAATCTTTAACGATGGTACGTTTGCCGTCCGTGATGGCGGCACTTAACAAAAAGGCTTTTTCTATCGTGTCGTTTTTTGAATAGCTTTTCTTATATTGCCGCTGGAGCTTTTCTCTTTCGCTGTCGGAGATTTCGGTGCGGGAAATTATCTCGCAGCTAAGCTCGCTGTCGCTTTCCAATCCGCTTTTTTCAAGCACCGCTGCAACGATTTTTTCTGCCCCCGCCGAATCCTTTGATGCCAGATAGGCTTTTCTTGATGCAGGCGTAAAGCAGTTCAGATAAGTTGAGCCGTCTTTGTGAGAAATGCTTGAAAAAAGATTGTATACGGGACGGTCATGGTTGGTGACAAGAACGCTGCTGTCTGCACATCCGCTCAGCATCACACAAACCATAACGGCAAGCATAATAAATATAATAGATCTGTTTTTTTTCATAATCGGCACCTTAAAACCTTAAAATAAAAAGGCACACCCGGCCGCAATGTCGGGCGGGTATGCCGTAATAAAGATCCTCGTGCGTCAGGTCAAAGTAGGTGCGCTTCCAAGACACCATTTTCCGTCTGTTTTAAGAACTTTGACTGTCTTGGTGACAGAACCTTCCTTCTTAGAACCTGCTACTGTGAATTTAACCTTGAGAGTGTATCCCTTGTCAACAAGACCAAGGGTCTCTGTGCTGCTCATCTCGGTTTTTTCAAGTATCTCATAGGAGATCTTATAATCTTCACCGTATTTGTTGATGATGTTCTTGACTCTGCTTGAGTACTGGGATTTAGCCCCGCTCTCGGAAAGGGTAGCAAGTGCTCCCAGAGATCCGCTCGGAGTTACAGACTCAACAAAAAGATCAACATCCTGCTTTTCAAGCGCCTTTACGTAGTTCTTAAGCGGCTTTTCATATCCTCCGCCAAGAAGAACGATGAGAAGCCAGATGATAAGACCAAGTGCAACTGCACTGCATCCGATTATGATTGCCAGCTTGGCATTCTTGCTCATTCCTGCCTTTGGAGCACCCATAGCGCCTGCCTGCTGGAAAGCCGGCTGGTTGAACTGTGGCTGTGCCGGAGCACCCTGAGCCTGAACAGGAGCACCACAGCTGGGGCAAAATGTAGCGTTATCTGCTAAAGTTGTACCGCAATGACCGCAAAATTTTGACATACCTAATATCCTCCCCAAAATATTTCTCTCCAATAATGCTGCCAGATCAGGCAACATTTCCATTGAACATTATAAACTAAACAATTGCATTTGTCAAGGCGTTTTACGCTGTTTTGGGAGATATAAAATTGCTTTGGCGCAAGGATTTTCCGCCGCTGTTTGTTTTCCCCCCTATACCTTTATAATAGCAGAGCGTGAAGACGGGTACTGAATTTAGTGGGAGGAAAGATGGTAAATACTACATATTGTTATCGCCCCGAAAGAATATAAACCGGTTGTGCAAGGTGTATAAAATCGTGGATAAAAATGGGCGAAAATTCTACACGACAATTAGGAAGATAATGCTTGAAATTACCCATGTTATAGTGTATAATAACACTTGCGTGACTGCACAATTGCTATTGCTGTGCTTTCAAGGGTGCGCTCAAATGTCCGACGGGGCATGAACGGCGCATGGGAAGTCCGACGGGACAGACCTTTCCCCAAAGGCACCGTAAGGCGAAAAGATATGCGTTGAAGCGGAAGGTTGCCGGCGGTTGACCGGGTAATTTCCGTGGAGTATGTCCGATTTTAAACCGGGCGACTGGAATACTGACACGGTATGTGCTTATGCTTCTTGCGATGGCAGGGATAGACCTTGCTTTGGCATGGGTGTGTATGGCTATGTGGTGTTTGCTATCTGACGTCCGAACCGTTGAAAGCGGTTTCGGAATTTTTTGTGAGAGAGCAGGGAACACACGGCAGAGTGTAAATTTATAATAAGGGTATTCCGGAAAGGTCTTGGGCAAAACCTGTCAATTGCGTTTGCGATAGACAAGGACAAAAAGCGGTGAGTCGATCGTAGACGCAATTGACTCAGGCTTTGCCGGAAAACAAGGCTTTGCCCCCTAATTCAAAAATTTTAAGGAGGCGGATTAAAGTGGCAGTCAATGAAAAGATCAGAATCAAGATCAAGGGTTATGAGCATGCTGTGGTAGATGCAGCAGCGGTAAAGATCGTGGAGGCTGTAAAGCGCTCCGGCGCACAGGTTTCAGGTCCTATCCCACTTCCTACCGACAAGGAGATAATCACGATTCTCCGTGCGGTACACAAGTACAAGGACAGCCGTGAGCAGTTCGAGATGAGAACTCACAAGAGACTTATCGTTGTTATCAGACCTACAAAGGAAACAGTTGCATCCCTTGAAAGTCTTGAACTTCCTGCCGGTGTAAACATTGTTATGGAGACCAAGTAGTTTCCAACGGAGATCACAGGTGATCTCAAAACACAATGGCACGCAGGTCATGTTGGGAAACCAACCAATAACCAAAGGAGGAAAAAATAATGGAAAAAGGAATCATCGGTAAGAAGATCGGTATGACACAGATCTTCGATGAGGCAGGAAAAGTAGTTCCTGTAACAGTAGTTGAAGCCGGTCCATGCGTGGTTGTTCAGAAAAAGACTGTGGACAACGACGGTTACGATGCAGTACAGCTGGGCTTTGGCGACATCAGAGCCAAGAGAGTCAACAAGCCTCTCCAGGGCCATTTCAAGAAAGCAGACGTTGCGATGAAAAGAACACTCAAAGAGTTCAGACTTGCTGATTGTTCGGCACTCAACGTAGGCGATATCGTAAAGGCTGACACCTTTGCAGCAGGCGACATCGTAGATGTAAGCGGCACAAGCAAGGGTCACGGATTTTCCGGAACGATCAAGCGTCACAACGGACACAGACTCAAGGAAACTCACGGTTCGGGTCCTGTACACAGACACGCAGGTTCCTACGGTGCTTGCTCGGATCCATCAAGGATCTATAAGGGCAAGAAGATGCCGGGACAGTACGGTAACACAAAGGTGACTGTACAGAACCTCGAGGTCGTAAAGGTAGACGCTGAAAATAACCTTATCGCAATCAAGGGAGCTATCCCCGGTCCTAAGAACGGCACCGTAACGATAGTTGACTGCGTTAAGAAGGCTTAGTGGAAGGAGGAAATAGAATATGTCACAGATTTCAGTATTTGATATGACAGGTAAAAAAGTTACCGACACTGAGCTTAACGATGAAATATTTGGCATAAAGCCAAATAAGGCTATCCTTCACGCAATGGTAGTCAACTACCTTGCAAATCAGAGACAGGGCACACAGTCCACACTTACCAGAACAGAGGTAAGCGGCGGCGGAAGAAAGCCTTGGAGACAGAAGGGAACAGGTCATGCAAGACAGGGTTCCATCAGAGCTCCTCAGTGGGTTCACGGTGGTATCGCACTTGGACCTAAGCCAAGAGATTACGGCTATACGCTCAACAAGAAGGAAAGAAGACTGGGAATGAAGTCTGCACTTTCCGTTAAGGTCGCTGACGAGAACATGGTAGTGGTGGACAACATCGCAATGGATGAGTTCAAGACAAAAACTATCGTTGATATGCTCAAAGCACTTAATGTAGAGGGCAAGGCACTTATCGTTACCGCCGAGGCAGATACAAAGGTGGTAAAGAGTGCAAATAACATCCCCGGCGTAAAGACAGCTACAGTAAACACACTCTGCGTTTACGACATTATGAATTACGATAAGTTTATCGTTTCCTCAGAGGCTGTAAAGAAGATCGAGGAGGTTTATGCATAATGAAAACTGCTCAGGATATTATTATCAAGCCTGTCATCACAGAAGATGCAATGGACAGACTTCAGAACAACGTTTACACCTTTAAGGTAGCTAAGGACGCTAACAAGATCGAGATCGCAAAGGCTGTTGAAGAGCTTTTCGATGTTAAGGTGGCAAGCGTTAATACAATGATCGTTAAGGGCAAGGAAAAGAGAATGGGTAGATTTACCGGTTACCGTGCCGATTGGAAAAAGGCGATCGTTACTCTTGACGGCGAAAAGACTATCGAGTTCTTTGAGGGTATGTACTAATACCTGTGACCGTCTGTAAAGAGGGTGCGGCAAAAAAGCCGCATACGGACTTTGCGCCGGGCTATACCGAAGCGGCGTAAAAGGTGAGCTGCGAGGCAGCGAGGGCTGCTCGATGTTAAAAGGGGATGCCGATACGGCACGGACCCGGCAAGGACATCATTTTACCGCAGGCGTAAGTATGGAAGGGTGCTTGGCAAAAAAGTGCATTGCACAAAATGCTTTGACCTTTTCGCAAAACTTCAGATTAAGGAGTGTATCAATTATGGCAATAAAGAGCTACAAGCCTACGACAAACGGCCGCCGTGGCATGACTGTTACGGACTATTCCGATCTGTCAAAGGTTGCTCCATGCAAGTCTCTGCTTGAGCCTTTGAAGGCACATTCGGGCAGAAACAGCTATGGTAGGATCACCGTTCGCCACAGAGGCGGAAGAGTGAGAAGAAAATACCGTATTATCGACTTCAAGAGAAATAAACTTGATATGAACGCTAAGGTGCTCACAATAGAGTACGATCCAAACCGTTCAGCTTTCATCGCACTGGTTGAGTACGAGGACGGAGAGAAGAGATACATCATCGCTCCTAACGGACTCAAGGTAGGCGATACCGTAAGAGCAGGCGCAGATGCCGACATCAAGCCCGGCAACGCACTTGCACTGGCAAACATTCCTGTGGGTACATTTATCCACAACATCGAGCTTTATCCCGGAAAGGGCGCTCAGCTCGTAAGATCGGCTGGCAACATGGCTCAGCTTATGGGTAAGGAAGACAAGTACGCACTTGTAAGACTTCCTTCCGGTGAGATGAGAAAGGTGCCTATCAACTGTATGGCTACTATCGGACAGGTCGGCAACATCGACCACGAGAACGTAAACATCGGTAAAGCCGGCAGAAAGCGCCACATGGGCTGGAGACCGACAGTAAGAGGTTCTGTAATGAACCCATGCGATCACCCGCACGGTGGTGGTGAGGGAAGAGCTCCTATCGGACGTCCTTCTCCTGTAACACCTTGGGGCAAGCCTACAATGGGTTACAAGACTCGTGCAAAGCATAATCGCTCCGATAAGTTTATCGTAAAGCGCAGAAACGGTAAGTAAGCTGAAAGGAGGACGATTTTAAATGAGCAGAAGCGTAAAGAAGGGACCATACGTACAGCCGGTCCTTCTCAAGAGAGTCAAAGCAATGAACGAAGCAGGTGAAAAGAAGGTGCTCAAGACCTGGAGCAGAGCTTCCACGATCTTCCCTGATTTCGTAGGTCATACATTCGCAGTTCATGACGGACATAAGCACGTTCCTGTATATGTGACTGAGGATATGGTAGGTCATAAACTGGGAGAGTTCGCACCCACAAGGACCTTTAAGGGTCATGCAGGCTCCAAGACCTCAAATAGTGGTAAGTAGTGCGGAAGGAGGAAAACAACATGGAAGCAAAAGCAATAGTAAGAAATGCCAGAATCGCTCCTCGGAAAGTACAGATCGTTCTGGATCTTATCAGAGGAAAAGATTTTGAAGTTGCAATGGCAACTGTAAAGCATACACCAAAGGCTGCAAGTGAATATCTGGAAAAGCTTCTCAAGTCCGCCGCTCACAACGCTGAGAACAATCACAACATGGACAAGAACAATCTGTTTGTAAGCGAGTGTTATGTTTGTCCGGGACCGATCATGAAGAGGATAATGCCAAGAGCACAGGGCAGAGCCTTTAGGATCCTGAAGAGAACTTCTCACATAACAGTAGTTCTCAAGGAAAAGGAAGGAGGTAAACTATGGGACAGAAAGTTAATCCACACGGACTTCGTGTAGGTGTTATCAAGGATTGGGATTCCCGCTGGTTTGCAGATAAGAGCACCTTTGGCGACACACTGGTAGAGGACTTCAATATCCGTAAGTTCATTATGAGAGAGCTTAACAGAAGATCGAAGAACCCTAACGACAAGTGCGTATATGCAGGTGTTCCGAAGGTTGAGATCGAAAGATTCGCTGATAAAGACGGAAGTTCAAAGGTAAAGGTACACATTCATTGTGCAAAGCCGGGACTTGTGATCGGAAGAGGCGGAGCAGAGATCGATAAGCTTCGTGCAAACATTGAGAAGATGATCGGCAAGAGTGTTGCCGTAAATATCGTAGAGGTAAGGTCACCTGACCTTAATGCACAGCTGGTAGCTGAAAAGATCGCACACGATCTTGAGGACAGAATTTCATACAGAAGAGCTATGAAGCAGTCCATCGGCAGAGCTATGAAGCTGGGCGCAAAGGGAATAAAGACAACAGTATCCGGCAGACTTGCAGGTGCTGAGATCGCAAGAAGCGAGAGCTATCACGAGGGAACTATTCCCCTTCAGACGATCAGAGCGGATATCGACTACGGTTTCGCAGAGGCTCTTACCACATATGGTAAGCTGGGAGTAAAGGTATGGATCTACAGAGGAGAGGTACTCAAGGGCGAGGCAGCTCCTTCAGACAGGAGAGATTCTACCGACGGCAGAAACGACAGAAGACGCAGAGCTCGTCAGAACGACAGAGCTAAGGATAACCGCAGAGAGTATAACAAGGCTCGTGAAATGAAAAGAGAAGGAGGTAACAACTAATGCTGCTTCCAAAGAGAGTTAAGTACAGAAAACAGCACCGTGGGCGCATGACCGGAAAGGCAATGCGTGGAAACAAAGTCTCAAACGGTGAGTATGGTCTTCAGGCACTTCAGCCTGCATGGATCACATCAAATCAGATCGAGGCTGCCCGTATCGCAATGACAAGATACATCAAGCGTGGCGGTCAGGTTTGGATCAAGGTGTTCCCGGACAAGCCGGCAACAAGAAAGCCGCTTGGAACCCGAATGGGTAAAGGTAAGGGCGCTCCTGATTACTGGGTAGCAGTTGTTAAGCCGGGCAGAGTAATGTTCGAGATCGCCGGCGTTAGCGAAGAGGCTGCAAGAGAGGCTATGCGTCTTGCAATGCACAAGCTGCCTATCAAGTGTAAGTTTATAACCAGAGATACTCAAGAAACGGGTGGTGAGCAGTAATGAAGGCAAATGAAATCAATAACATGACAGCCGACGAGCTTAACAGCAAGCTGGCTGAACTCAAGCAGGAGCTTTTCAACCTTCGTTTCCAGCACGCCGTTAATCAGTTGGAGAACCCAATGAGATTAAAGGCTGTAAAGAAGGATATTGCTCGTGTTAAGACAGTCATTCGTAAGCAAGAGTCTGAAATTCAGTAAAAGGTGAAGGAGGAACTACTGTGAGCGAAGAGAGAAACCTCAGAAAGACCAGAGTGGGCATTGTGGTATCCGATAAGATGGATAAGACTATCGTAGTCGCTATCAAGGATAACGTTCAGCACCCTCTGTACAAAAAGATCATCAAGAAGACCGTAAAGCTCAAGGCACACGATGAAAAGAACGAATGCGGCATCGGTGACAGAGTAAAGGTAATGGAGACTCGTCCGCTGTCCAAGGACAAGAGATGGAGACTGGTTTCGATTCTTGAGAAGGCAAAGTAATAAGTATCGTGCAAAAGCACTTATATTTGAAAGGAGGAACGCACTGTGATACAGATGCAGACTTACCTTAAGGTTGCAGATAACTCCGGAGCTAAGGAGCTTATGTGCATCAGAGTTCTTGGCGGAACTCGCAGAAAGTATGCAAACATCGGTGACGTTGTCGTTTGTTCTGTTAAAAAAGCAACACCAGGCGGAGTTGTTAAAAAGGGCGATGTTGTTAAAGCAGTAATCGTTCGTTCAGCAAAGGGTCTTCGTCGTTCTGACGGAACATATATCCGTTTCGACGAGAACGCAGCTGTAATAATCAAGGAAGATAAGAACCCAAGAGGAACCCGTATATTCGGGCCTGTTGCAAAGGAACTGAGAGAAAAGGATTATCTTAAGATCCTGTCTCTGGCTCCGGAAGTTCTTTGATCGGAGGTGTCGTAAATGAATAAGGTACATGTAAGATCAGGCGACACCGTCGTTGTCCTTTCCGGCAAGGATAAGGGCAAGCAGGGAAAGGTACTTCAGGTATCTCCCAAGGAAGGTAAGGTAATCGTTGAGGGACTTAATGTTGTAACAAAGCACGTTAAGCCCAGAAGACAGGGCGAGCAGGGAGGCATCGTAGAGGCAGAGGCAGCTATGTATGCAAGCAAGGTACAGCTGGTTTGCCCTAAGTGCGGCAAGGCAACAAGGATCGCACATAAGATCCTTGACGACGGCTCTAAAGTAAGAGTCTGCAAGAGCTGCGAAGAAGAAATATAAGGAGGAGTTAAACGATGTCAAGACTTAAAGAAGAATATGTGAACACCGTAGCTCCTGCTATGATGAAGAAGTTCAACTATTCAAACGTAATGCAGATCCCAAAGCTCGATAAGGTAGTCATCAACGTTGGCTGCGGAGCAGATAAGGATAATAAGAAGGTCATCGACGCTATCATGGCTGACCTTGCAGCGATCACAGGACAAAAGCCTGTGGTTTGTAAGTCAAAGAAGTCTGTTGCAAACTTTAAGCTTCGTGACGGACAGGTGATCGGCGTTAAGGTAACACTCAGATCGGATAAGATGTATGAGTTTGTTGACAGACTTTTCAATGTTGCATTCCCACGTGTACGTGACTTCAGAGGCATCAGCGCAAATTCTTTCGACGGCAGAGGAAACTACTCTACCGGTATCAAAGAGCAGCTGATCTTCCCTGAGATCGAGTACGATAAGATCGACAAGGTTCGTGGTATGGATATAAACTTTATCACTACCGCAAATACCGACGAAGAGGCAAAAGAGCTGCTCTCGCTTTTGGGCGCACCTTTTGCAGAGAAGTAAGAAGAGGAGGATATAAGTAATGGCTAAGAAGTCTATGATAAACAAGCAGCAGGCTGCGCCTAAGTATTCAACTCGTGCTTACAACAGATGTAAGATCTGCGGAAGACCTCATGCGTATCTGAGAAAGTTCGGCATCTGCCGTATCTGCTTCAGAGAACTGGCACATGAGGGTAAGATCCCGGGCGTTAAGAAGGCAAGTTGGTAAAGGAGGTTAACAAGCATGCAAATTACTGATACAATAGCAGATTTATTGACCAGAATTCGTAATGCAAGTTCTGCAAAGCACGCAACTGTTGACGTTCCTGCATCTAATATGAAAAAGTCCATCACACAGATCCTTGTAGACGAGGGATATATCAAGGACTTTAAGATCATTGAGGACGGTAAGCAGGGTATAATAAGAATTACTCTTAAATATGACGAGAACAGAAATCCAGTTATCACAGGACTTAGAAGAGTGTCTAAGCCGGGACTGAGGATCTACGCAAGCTGCGAGGATATGCCAAAGGTAATAAAGGGTCTTGGTGTTGCCATCGTATCAACATCCAAGGGCGTTATCACCGACAAGAAGGCTCGGCAATCTGGTTACGGTCAAGGGACCAAAGGGAACACTCACCAAGAAGCTTCATGGTGATATGATAATCAAGAACGATGCAGGTGTACTCACTGTTGAGCGTCCAAGCGAGGACAAGATGCACAAGTCACTGCACGGTCTGACAAGAACACTGCTCAACAACATGGTTGAGGGTGTAACAAATGGATTCACAAAACAGCTGGAGATCGTAGGTGTAGGTTACAGAGGACAGAAACAGGGCAAGAACCTTGTCCTTAACCTGGGCTTCTCAAATCAGGTAGTTATCGCTGAAACAGATACTATCAAGCTGGAGATGCCTGACGCAAACCACATCACAGTATCAGGCTGTGACAAGCAGGAAGTTGGTCAGTTTGCTTGCGAGATCCGTAAGAAGCGTCCACCGGAGCCTTATAAGGGTAAGGGTATCCGCTATGTCGGCGAGTACGTTATCCATAAGGAAGGTAAAGCCGGTAAGGGTGCTAAGAAGTAATAAAAGGAGAGAATTACTATGGTTAAAAAGCTTGACAAGGCTAAGGCAAGAGCCAAGAGACACGCAAGAGTCCGCAACAAGATCTGCGGTACAGCTGAGTGTCCTCGCCTTAATGTATTCCGCTCCTCTAAGCATATCTATGCACAGATCATAAACGACGAGACAGGCGTAACACTTTGTGCAGCATCATCAATGTCGAAGGATTTTGACGGCAAGGGCAGCAACAAGGAAGGCGCACGCAAGGTCGGAGAGATGATCGCTTCAGCGGCTAAGGCAAAGGGAATCGAGAATGTAGTATTTGACAGAGGCGGCTTTCTTTACCACGGACGTGTTCAGGAGTTAGCAGACGGAGCCCGTGAAGGCGGACTTAAGTTCTAAATAAGGAGGGTATACATTTGGCTTTAATAGATGCTTCAACATTGGAACTTAGCGAAAAGGTAGTTGCGATCAACAGAGTATCCAAGACTGTAAAGGGTGGTCGTATCTATAAGTTTGCAGCACTGGTTGTTGTAGGCGACGGAAACGGCATCGTAGGCTTCGGAATCGGAAAGTCCGGAGAAGTTCCGGATGCGATCCGTAAGGGAATCGAGGACGCTAAGAAGAATCTTATAAAGATCTCACTCAAGGGAACAACAATCCCTCATGAGATCGTTGGAAAATATGGCGCAGGCGCAGTTCTTATGAAGCCGGCTGCTCCCGGTACCGGAGTTATCGCAGGCGGTCCTGTGAGATCGGTAGTAGAGATGGCAGGAATCAAGGATATCAGAACAAAGTCACTTCGTTCAAACAATCCTTGCAACGTAGTAAGAGCTACACTGGCAGGTCTTGCAGCAGTGAGAAGTCTTGACGAGATCGCTGCAAAGAGAGGCAAGGCTGCAAAAGAAATTGTAGGCTAAGGAGGAATAACAGATGGCAAACCTGAAAATCGAACTGGTCAAGAGCTTGAACGGTAGAAGCGCAAAGCAGATCGCCACTGCAAATTCTCTTGGTCTGAGAAAAATTGGTGACACAACAGATCAGCCTGACAACCCACAGACACAGGGTAAGATCAAGGTCGTATCTCACCTTATAAAAGTAACCCAAGCTTAAGCAAGGAGGTGCAATACAAATGAAACTGCACGAATTATCACCTATGCCCGGCTCAAACGTAGAGAGCAAGCGTAAGGGCAGAGGGCATGGTTCCGGAAACGGAAAGACAGCCGGCAAGGGTCACAAGGGACAGAAGGCACGTTCCGGCGGCTCGATCAGACCGGGTTTTGAAGGCGGTCAGACAGCACTGGCTCGAAGGATCCCTAAGCGTGGATTCAACAATATATTTGCAACAAAGTACGCAGTTATCAATGTTTCGGATCTTGAAATGTTCAACGACGGTATCACCGTTGACGCAGAGCTGCTCAAGGCAAGCGGACTTGTTAAAAAGGAGCTTGATGGCATCAAGGTGCTTGGAAACGGAGAGCTTACTAAGAACCTTACCGTAAAGGCTGCCAAGTTCTCGGCAGCAGCCAAGGAAAAAATCGAAAAGGCAGGCGGGAAGGCAGAGGTGATGTAATTGTGATAGAGACATTTCGTAATGCCTGGAAAATACCGGACTTAAGGAAAAAACTCATATTTACATTCTTCATCATCGTTATATACAGAGTGGGCGGTACGGTACCCGTTCCGTTCCTTGATTCAGCAGCACTGAAGAGCTGGTTTGAACAGAGCGAAAACACAGGTAACTTCTTTAGTTATCTTAACGTGCTCTCCGGAGGAAACTTCTCCAAAGCAACTCTTCTGGCACTGTCTGTTTCACCGTATATCAATGCACAGATCATAATTCAGCTTCTCACCTACGCCCTTCCTCCGCTGGAAAGGCTTGCACACGAAGGCCCCGAAGGCAGGAAGAAACTGGACAAGATCACAAAGTATTTTGCTTTGCTGATCGCTATATTCCAGGGCTGGGCATACTACCTCACACTTTCAAAGGCAGGCGCAGTCGTTTATACAGACGGCTTTGCAAAGGTCTTTGCAGAGATAGTTATTATCACTTGCTTCACAGCAGGTGCTTCTATGACTATCTGGCTTGGTGAGGAGATCAACGCAAAGGGTATCGGAAACGGTATCTCAATGCTGTTGTTTGCAGGTATCATCGCAAGAGGTCCGGCAGCAGTTATCGGACTTGTACAGCTGATGCAGACCGGCAACGCAAAGAATATGATCCTTGTTCCGATCATTATTATTGTTTTCATTCTGATGATAGCATTTATCATCTTTATGAATGAGGCGGAAAGAAGAATCCCGATCCAGTACGCAAAAAGAGTAGTGGGAAGGAAACAGTACGGCGGACAGAATACGTTTATTCCGGTCAAGATAGCAATGAGCGGCGTTTTGCCTATCATATTCGCTATGGCGTTCGTATCACTTCCTTCAACACTGGAAATGTTTATAAAGCCAAATCCGGGCTCGTTCTATGACAAGTTCCTGAGCTGGTTCAGCTATACACATCCGGTGTACGCTATAATTTATTTCCTGCTGATAATCGGATTTAACTATTTCTATGTTTCAATGCAGTATAATCCTGTTGAGATAGCTAACAACCTGAGACAGAATAACGGCGGTATCCCCGGAATCAGACCCGGTAAACCCACATCCGATTATATCAAGAGGATCCTGGGCAAGATCACATTGGTCGGTGCTATATTCCTGGGCATAATAGCTATATTCCCGATCATCTTTACAGCTATCACAAAGATGAACATTGCAATGGGCGGTACTTCCATCCTTATTGTTGTGGCAGTTGCCCTTGAAACAGTTCGTACAATGGAGTCACAGATGATGATGCGTCATCATAAGGGATTCCTGGAATAACCCCCGAGTTTTTGTAAGGCAGTAGATTTTGAAAATGGATAATTCAAAATGAGCTTTGTGTAAAGTACAGAGCAAAACCTATAAAACCACGAAAGGAGGATATATCCCCTTTTTACAGGGATATAGTTAAAGTATGAACATTATTCTTTTAGGAGCTCCCGGTGCCGGAAAAGGCACACAGGCAGAGGTTATGTGCAAGGAGCTTGGTATACCAACCATCTCCACAGGAAATATGCTCCGTGCAGCTGTAAAGGCAGGCACAGAGTACGGTCTTAAAGCAAAGGCTGCAATGGATGCAGGTGCGCTTGTGTCTGACGATATCGTTATTGGTATCCTCAAGGACAGGATCGCAGAGCCTGATGCACAAAACGGATTTATTCTCGACGGCTTCCCAAGAACAGTTCCTCAGGCTGAGGCTCTGGATAACATGGGCGTTCAGATCGACAAGGTAATCGAGCTTGCTGTTGAGGATGAAAAAATAAAGAGCAGACTTTCAGGCAGAAGAGTTTGTCTGGACTGCGGCGCAACATATCACGTTGTTACCAAGGCTCCAAAGGTCGAGGGAGTGTGTGATGTTTGCGGAAAAGAGCTTGTTATCAGAAAGGATGACGAGCCGGCAACAGTAATCAGCAGACTTGAAACATATCACAAGACCACAGCTCCGCTGGTAGATTATTACTCCAAGCAGGGCAAGCTGGTAACAGTTCATGGAACAGATTCCGTAGCAGAGACTAACGATCTGGTGCTTGCTGCACTCAAGGGTTGAGCCGCTGCATAGAAAGGTCAAAAAGGCATAAATAATGATATGTGTCAAATCCAATAAAGAAATAGAGAAGATGCGTAAGGCGGGGCAGATCACCGCCGGCGCTCTGATCGCTGCGGGCGAGGCACTCAGACCGGGTATGACTACCCTGGAGCTTGATAAGGTCGTCCACAGATATATCACATCTCACGGTGCAAAGCCAAGCTTTCTTGGCTACGGCGGGTTTACAGGCTCAGCTTGTATTTCCATAAACGATGAGGTGATACACGGGATACCCGGACCGAGAAAGATCTGCCAGGGTGATATAGTATCGGTGGATGTGGGAGCGTATATAGACGGCTACCACGGGGATTCCTGCAAGACCTTTGCCTGCGGAGAGGTTTCTGATGAGGCTAAGGCTCTTATGAAGTCAACCGAGGAAAGTCTTTATCTTGCAATAGATATGGTCAAGCCCGGCGTAAGACTGGGAGATCTCGGTGCGGCTATCGCAAAATACAACGAGGATAACGGTTACTCTGTTGTTAGAGAGTTTGTGGGACATGGCGTTGGAAAGGATCTTCACGAAGATCCGGAGGTGCCTAACTACGGCAAGGCAGGACACGGTATCAGACTGGTGGCGGGAATGGTAATTGCCATCGAGCCGATGATAAACCAGGGAACTGCAAAAGTGTATCAGCTGGACGACGGCTGGACGATAAAAACCGCAGACGGCAAGCTCTCAGCTCATTTTGAGCATACGATCGCTGTTACCCAGGACGGTGCGGTCATTCTGACCAGACCGTGAGAAGGGAAAGGCATCGTGGAGATCGTTAAAGGCTCTTTGGTGAGGGCGTGTGCAGGTCGTGACAAAGGCTCCCTTTTCGTTGCAGTGGGGGTCCACGACGGTTTGGTATTTATCTGCGACGGCAGGACAAGGAAACTTGAAAAGCCCAAGCGGAAAAATCGCAAACACATTTCACCTGTACACGTAACTATCAGCACCGAAGGGTTGACAAATAAAAAGTTAAGAAAACTGATAAGTCAGTACATGACCCGGTCTGACTGTCAGCTGACCGAAGACCTTTGAACGAGGAGGTATTTTAATGTCAAAGGAAGATGTTATCGAGCTTGAAGGCACAGTTGTGGAGGCACTGCCGAATGCAACATTCCAGGTAGAGCTTTCTAACGGTCATAAGATCCTTGCCCATATTTCCGGCAAGCTTCGTATGAACTACATTAGGATCGTTCCCGGGGATAAGGTAACGGTCGAAATGTCACCGTATGATCTGACAAAGGGCAGGATCACCTGGAGATCCAAGTGATCGTATCCAAAAGTCGGAACAATGCAGATGAAACAAGAGGAGGTATTTCAATGAAAGTAAGACCTTCAGTTAAGCCTATTTGCGAGAAGTGCAAGGTTATCAAAAGAAAGGGTAAGATCATGGTGATCTGCCAGAACCCAAAGCATAAACAAAGACAGGGCTAACAAACCAATAATGGAGGTGCAGCTAAACAATGGCTCGTATTGCTGGTATTGACCTGCCAAGAGATAAAAGAATAGAGGTAGCTCTTACTTATATCTACGGCATAGGTCAGAAGACTGCTACAAAGATCGTCAAGGAAACAGGCGTTGATCCGGACATTCGTGTCAAGGATATGAACGAGGACGACGTAGCAAAGCTTCGTGAATATATTGATCATAATTTGACAGTTGAGGGTGACCTCAGAAGAAATGTGGCTCTTAACATCAAGAGACTTACAGAGATCGGCTGCTATCGTGGTATCCGTCACCGCAGAGGACTTCCTGTGCGTGGACAGAGAACCAAGACAAACGCAAGAACACGTAAGGGTCCGGTTAAGACCATCGCAAACAAGAAGAAGTAAGGGAGGGTGTGAACAATGGCTCAACCTAAAAAGAAGGTAACGACTATCCGTCGCCGCCGTGAAAGAAAAAATATCGAACAGGGACAGGTTCATATCCAGTCTACTTTCAACAACACTATCGTAACCATTACCGATATGCAGGGCAACGCTATCTCATGGGCATCTGCAGGCGGACTTGGATTCAGAGGCTCAAAGAAGTCTACTCCGTTTGCTGCACAGACCGCTGCTGAGACTGCTGCGAGAGCTGCAAAGGAGCATGGTCTGAAGATAGTTGAGGTATATGTAAAGGGACCGGGTGCAGGAAGAGAGGCTGCTATCAGAGCTCTCCAGTCCGAGGATCTTGAGGTAAGACTTATCAAGGACGTTACTCCAATTCCTCACAACGGATGCCGCCCGCCTAAGAGAAGAAGAGTATAATCACAGTTTGAGTTATCAGTTTACTCAAAGTCAGGTAAGCAAAAAAAGCTAAGGCCTGATACAACATTAAAAACGGAGGAATTTACTATGGCAGTAAATAGAGAACCAATACTCAAGAGATGTAAGGCTCTGGGTATCAGCCCAATGGTTATGGGCGTTGCTAAGGAAACAAAGCGTGACCCTAACGCTAACAAGAGAAGAAAAGTATCCGAGTACGGACTTCAGCTCAAGGAGAAGCAGAAGCTCAAGTTTATCTATGGAATGCTTGAAAAGCCTTTCTATCACTATTTTGAGCTTGCTCAGAAGATGGAGGGACAGGCAGGTGCAAACCTTATCACACTTCTTGAGTCAAGACTTGACAACATCGCTTTCAGAATGGGCATGGCTATGACCAGAAGAGAAGCACGTCAGCTGGTAGTTCACGGACATTTTCTTGTTAACGGCAAGAGAGTGGACATTCCTTCTTACAGAGTAAGAGTTGGCGATGTTATCTCCCTGAAGGAGAACAGCAAAAAGAGCGAAAAGTTCAAGCAGATCATCGAGGCAACGGCAGGAAGAACAACTCCTACATGGCTTGATGTGGACAAGGAAAAGCAGACCGCAAAGGTGACCCGTTTGCCCGTTAAGGAAGACCTTGACTACGAGATCGAGGAGCATCTGATCGTCGAGCTGTATTCTAAGTAATACACACAGTCCTATTGTTCAAAAGCTTGTGAGAATATTTCTCATAAGTTTTTTGAAGGACATGGCGAAAACCTAAACACATCAACCGAATAACAACAAACAGTTAGAACACAGGGAGGGTTTTAAATGCTTGAAAAAATAGAGAAGCCTAAGATCGAAACGCCTGAGCTTCGCCCAAACGGAACCTATGGCAAGTTTGTTTTAGAGCCGCTGGAGCGTGGCTATGGTATCACTCTCGGAAATAGTCTGAGACGTGTACTGCTCTCCTCATTGCCGGGTGTTGCCGTTACATCTGTAAAGATCGACGACGTACACCACGAGCTTTCAACTATCCCGGGAGTAAGAGAAGATGTAACAGAGATCATTCTCAACCTCAAGGGACTGACCGCAAAACTTTATTGTGAAGGACCAAAGACCATCTATATCGAAGCAGAGGGTGAATGTGAAGTTACCGCCGCAGACATCAAGGCTGATTCCGAGGTAGATATACTGGTACCGGATATGCATATTGCAACACTGGGTGCAGGTGCAAAGCTCTTTATGGAAATAACGATCGACAGGGGTCGTGGATACGTTTCCGCTGAAAAGAACAAGAGCCTTATGACAAATGCCCCCATCGGTGTTATCGCTGTGGACAGCATCTATTCGCCGGTATTAAAGGTGAACTATACTGTGGACAATACCCGTGTAGGACAGATCACCGATTATGATAAGCTTACCCTTGAGGTATGGACCGATGGAACCATATCCGCAAAGGAAGCTGTATCAATGGCAGCCAAACTCCTCAACGAGCATCTAAATCCGTTTGTGGATCTGTCAGAGGAAGTCAACGTAGTTGAGATCATGGCAGAAAAAGATGACAAGAGCAAGGAAAAAGTTCTTGAGATGACCATTGAGGAACTTGACTTATCTGTGCGTTCTTTCAACTGTCTCAAGCGTGCAGGAATAAACACGGTCAACGATTTGATCGACAAATCAGCTGAAGAAATGATGAAGGTTAGAAATCTTGGCAAGAAGTCCTTTGAGGAAGTCAAGTCCAAGCTTCATTCCTTGGGATATGAACTCAGCTCAGAAGACGATAATTAATGTAAGGAGTGAAAATCTATGCCAGGCACAAGAAAACTGGGAAGGACTACTGACCAGAGAAGGGCTATGCTCAGAGCAATGGTCACATTTCTTCTCGAAAACGGTAAGATTGAAACAACTGTAACAAGAGCTAAAGAAGTAGCTGCAATGACCGAGAAAATGATAACCCTCGGCAAGGCAGGCGATCTTCATTCAAAGCGTCAGGTATTTTCTTATGTAACCAAGGAAGGCGTTGCAAAGAAGCTTTTTGACGAGATCGCACCTTCCTATGAAGGACGCAACGGCGGTTATACCCAGATCATCAAGATCGGTCCACGTCGTGGCGACGCTGCGGAAATGGCTATTATTAAGTTGGTTTAATAACAAAGATCAAAAAGAAGTCCCGGATATCGGGGCTTCTTTTTTGTGCTTTTTTAAGCATCTGTGACAATATTAAACCAATAATGGTTGATTTTTTTGGGGGAATATTGTATAATGTTGGTGTTTGGAGGAGTTTTTAATGATATTTCTGTTTTTATTGCCGCCATACCTGGCAGTTACTATATATTTGCTAATAAGATTTTTCCATTGGCTGAAAAACTGCAACCACAGACTGGCATGGAAAAGATTTAAGATACCTTTTACGGTGGTCTATATTGCGTTGGCGCTTTCACCGCTGCTGGCATTTGTGCTGCCAAGGAATCTTTTTTCCATTGTGGTCAGGAGAATATCTACATACTGGATGGGCGTGCTGCTGTACAGCGTTATCGCTGTGGGCGTTTTTGAGGTGCTGCACCTTATAGCAAAGCATACAAAGCTTAAAAATACAAAGCTCTTTTCCCGAGGGGGAAAAATAACCGCCGGGTCATTGATAACTATACTGACTTTGCTTGTTTGTGTCTACGGGGGGATAAATGCAAGAAATATCAGAACGACCGAGTATGAGGTGAATGTAAATAAAAGCTGTGAGGGCATAAGCGATATGAACGTTGTCCTTGTGGCAGACCTTCACCTTGGCTACTCCATTGGCGTTAACCAGATGAAGATGATGGTTGATAAAATAAATGATCAGGACCCGGACCTTGTGGTCATTGCAGGGGATATCTTTGACAATAGCTATGACAGCCTTGATGACCCGGAGGGGATCAAACAGCAGTTTCATAGGATAAAAAGCAAATACGGTGTTTATGCCACAATGGGGAACCACGATATCGAGGAAAAAATACTTATGGGGTTCACCTTCTCCTGGGGAGAATCTCCTTCCTTGTCCCGGCAGATGCAGGACTTCGTTGAGGATTGCGGAATAAAAGTGCTGTATGACGAACACGTGCTTGTGGATAATAAGTTTTACCTTGTGGGAAGGCGGGACAGAGATAAACCCGGTACAGACGACGGCAGCAGAGCATCTATAAGTGAGCTGACAAAGGATCTGGATAAAACAAAGCCGGTGTTTGTCATAGCCCATGAGCCGGATGAACTTCAGGAAACTGCCGATGCGGGAGCGGATATAGATTTCAGCGGACATACCCATGACGGACAGCTTTTCCCTTTGACGGTCATAGTCCGCAGCATCTGGGAGAACCCGTGCGGTATACTTAAAAAGGGAGATATGACCAGCGTAGTTACATCAGGCGTTGGTGTTTACGGACCGTATATGCGTGTGGGGACACGTGCTGAAATATGTTCGGTAAAGGTCAGGTTTAAAGGGGAAACATAAAAAGGGCATGATCTTAGTGTGAGTAAAAAGGGGGAGAGATTTGATGAACAGCAAGAAAGCCAAAGCGGTCAGCGCAGTTGCATCTGCAAGGCGGCGTATGGGCATTATCAGCGGTACGATCATAATCCTTGCCTTTGCGGCAGCAGTCATCGTTGCTGTTTATTTTGTACTTGACCAGAATACAACTATGAGCCGCCAGAATGTATACACCATGAACTCACAGCTTGCCAACAGCATCCAAAGCCGACTTGATAAGATGGAGGAGATCACTACACGTGTGATCCAAAGCGATAGCTATAAAAAATTCGATGAGTCGGTGTATAAAAACAGCAGCAGAAAATATGATATCCGCATGGAAAATGAAGTGAAAGAGTTTATGCTCTATATGAGTACAACGGATAATTATAACGATTTTTTCCTGCTGTATGACGATAACCATATTGTTGGCAGAGTGTCAAATGCAACAAACAGTTCTTTTGAAAATAATATCTATTCAAAACTCAGCACCTATCTTAAAGACCGCCAGAAACTCTGGCTTACCGGTGTCAAAGGGGATTACGACAGGCTGTATTTTGTCCGCCGCCTTAATTCAGGCACCATACTGGCAGGATCAATTTTCACAAACGTTATGAAATCAGTTTTTCCGGAGGACGATGCAAAACACCTTAGCTTTATATTGGTGGACGACGGCGGAAACGAGATATTCTCTGTGAACAGATCATCTGTAACCGACGAGGCTGTGAAAAATCTCAAGTCCGAATGGAGCAATGGTGAGCCTGTGGCAGTGGACAGTCTGAAATATGCCGCAAGCTCATCAAGGTGCGGCAGCAATTGGCACGTTATCTCGGTAAGTGATTTTTCCGCACGAAACAGCCGTTATCTGAGAATACTTATCTATTGTGCAAGTATCCTGGGCGTTTCTGTGGTGATAGTTTTCTTTGTGGGACTGCTGCTCTCCTCATCAAAAATGCCTGATAATATTATCTACCGGGGACAGTATTCCACCGAGAGTATTGATAAGCTGACCGGGCTTATAATGAACGAAGCGCTGGAAAATGTAATAGTAGATAAAATAGACAGATGTATAAACGGCACCACAATGGTTTTCATGCTTGTGAGCATCAAGAATTACGGATTGATAAATGAAAACTATGGTGAAAATGCTGTGGATGAAGCTCTGGTAAAGGTCTCGGCAGTGCTTCGTGAGTTTTACGGAAAGAAAAATACCATGGGCAAAACCGGCGAGAACGAGTTTGCTGTCCTTGCAGACTTTACGGATTTTGACCTTTTCAAAGCTCATGACAGGATAAAGGATAATATACGACAGCTGGAGGGAGAGCTTGACGAGCTGGAGCTGGAAAACGAGCGTGGACGTATAATGTGTGCCGTCGGCGCAGCCATATATCCCGATGACAGCGACGATTACGATGTGCTTTACGAACAGGCGAAGATATCCCTTGAGGACAGCATGAAGACCCGTGCCTGCAAATGCAGGTTCTATAAGGATATTTCTAAGGAAAATAAGGATAAATGATCGACACAAAGGGGGGATCGGGACATGAAAAAACGTGTGCTGAGCGTGATGATCGTGCTTGTCATGCTTGTGTCCTTTTCTTCCTGCGAGATCACAGACCACACAACGGTCACCCAGCAAAAACATGATACCGGCATATCATTCAGCTGGTGGGGCAACGATATGAGAAGCAAATACACGGTGGAGTCCATAAAAGCATTTGAGAATAAAAATGATGTTGTTGTAAGACCCAGCTATTGCGAGCTTTCCGGTTATAAAAGCTGGCTTGATGCAAAAATGATCTCCGATGAGATACCGGATGTCATGCAGATCAATTACAACTGGCTGCATGAGTATAACGCACAGGGATACGAGTTTTACGACCTTGAGAGCCTCAAGGACGAGATACAGCTTGATAACTATACCCGCCAGCAGCTTGAACTGGGAAGGGTGAACGGAAAGCTCCAGGGGATACCTATCTCCCTTAACGGCGTAAACTTCTTTTATAACGAAAATACGCTGAAAAAATACGGCATACCCCTGCCCTCCACATGGGATGATATTTTCCTTGCGGCGCAAAAGCTGAAAAAAGAAGGGGTGTATGTGCTTGAAATGAGAGAAAAAGTCTTTTGGCTGTGCTGTGTGGCTTATGCCGAACAAACCACCGGCAAACCGCTCTTTGACAGCTCCGACCGTATGCAGTACAACGAGCAGGAATTTAAAATAATGCTGGAATTCGGGAAAAGGCTGCTTGACAGCGGCGCAGCCCCACGTCCGGACAGGTTCAGACATACAGACTTTTTCAGCGGAGAAACAGCAGGGCTCGCCTGCTGGATCTCGGATGCAAAAAGCTATTTCAGCGACAACTCGGGAGTAAATGCCCAGTCGGTGAATATCTCACTTGGAGATCTTATTACCGTGAGCAAGGGAAGATCATTGGGATGGTATAAAAAACCTATGGCTCTTTATTGTATGAGCAGGGATACCAAAGAACCGAAAAAGGTCGCTAAATTTGTGGACCATCTGCTCAACAGCGAAGAAATGGCAAAGCTTCAGGGCAGCGAAAAAGGAATACCTCTGAGTAAGTCAGCCCTGGAAGTGCTTGAATCAAGGGATATGCTCAGCGACCTTCAGGCGGTGGCGGACAGAAAAATGAATTCGGATACATCTATAAAAGTAATGAGCTGGCATCTGGAGAACGAAAGCTTTTTCAAGCTGTTTTTGTCAAAATGCTATGATGTGACATATAATGGCTCTGACCCTGCGGAAAAGAGTGAGGAGTTTGTCAAGGAGATAAGATCCATCGAGGTGCTCTTCAAATGAGAATGATGATGTTTTTTGTATGGTGAGTGCTTGACAATTTCAAGCTGCGGTGATATAATCTTATTATATTTGAAAGACTTAGACGGAAAAGGTGCAGGGCGACGGCTTTCAGAGAGTGGCAGTAGGGTGCGATGCCATAAGAACAGCCTGTGCAGGATCATTCCCGAGTTCGTCTGCTGAAAACAGTAAGCAGATGCGGTCACTCACCGTTATCGAGTTTGAGCGGCAGAGAAAGCACAGTTTCTCTGCAATCAGAGTGGTAACACGGAGTAGTTTGTCTTCGCCTCTGCTAATAGAGGCGGAGATTTTTATTTTACGAAAAAGAGGTTGAAAGCTATGCTGACATTAGACAAAGTATTTGATGCATCAAAGGTCCTTAAAGAGGTCATAAGACCTACTGCGTGCATTTTTGCACCGCAGATAAACCCGGATGTGAAGACGTATCTTAAAACGGAGAACCTTCAGGTCACAGGTTCTTTTAAGGTCAGAGGTGCCTATTACAAAATATCTCAGCTCACTGAGGAGGAAAGTGCGCACGGGGTTATAGCCTGCTCCGCAGGAAACCATGCCCAGGGCGTTGCTCTTGCTGCTACAAAAAGAGGTATCAGCTCTGTGATCTGCCTGCCGGACGGCGCACCTATCTCAAAGGTGGAGGCGACAAAGAGCTATGGCGCACAGATCTGCCTTGTTCCGGGAGTTTATGACGATGCCTACGCCGAGGCGATAAGACAGCGTGACGAAAAGGGCTATACATTCATTCACCCCTTTGATGATGAGAACGTTATCGCAGGACAGGGCACGATAGGTCTTGAAATACTCAACGAGGTATCAGACTGCGATGTTGTGGTAGTTCCTGTGGGCGGCGGCGGACTTATTTCGGGAGTGGCTTTTGCCATAAAGCAGCTTCGTCCCAGCGTGAGAGTTTACGGTGTTCAGGCAACAGGCGCACCTTCAATGGTAGAATCTCTTGCCGAGGGCAAGATAAAGTGCCTTGACAACGTTCACACTATCGCAGACGGAATAAAGGTAAAAGAGCCGGGCGTAAACACCTTTGAATACTGCTCAAAGTATGTTGACGGTATGGTAACGGTAACAGATGATGAGGTGTCCTCGGCAATACTTCACCTTATCGAGAATCAAAAGCTCATTGCAGAGGGTGCAGGTGCAGTTTCTGTTGCGGCGGTAATGTTCAATAAGGTGCCGGATATCAAGGGCAAAAAGGTGGTTTGTCTTGTTTCGGGCGGAAATATCGACGTAACGATCCTTTCAAGAGTTATCAAGAGAGGTCTGCTCAAGTCGGGCAGAAGCGACACGATGACAATTCAGCTTGAGGATAAGCCCGGTCAGCTCAAGGGCGTTTCGGCTATCATCTCCGACCTCGGCGGAAATGTGGTATCTATCCACCACGAAAGAGCGAGCGAGGACAGCGACATTACCGACTGCCTGCTGCGTATCGTGCTTGAAACAAGGGATTACGAGCATATAAAGGAAATAAGAAAAGCACTTGCCGACAACGGCTTCAAGATCGTCAACAAGTAACGGCAGACGAGAAGTTGGGGAAAACCCTTTTGAAAAAGGGTTGTTCCCCAAACCCCTTTCCTAAAACTTTTAATGATTTTTCAGTAATGAGAGACAAGCTCCCATTACTGAAAAATGTTAGAGAGTTCAGAAAAAGAGTGTGGAGAATAATACTTTCAAGAGAGTGCTCTCAGCTTCCCGCTGTCATATTTGCGGACGGCTTTTATGGCTTGACGAGCTGATATAAATAAACCGGAATAAAAATTCTAAAGGAGTTGTATTCAAAATGGCAGAAACGATCTACACTAAAAATGCGCCCGACGCTATCGGACCTTATTCGCAGGCAAAGGTAGTGGGAAATCTTGTTTTCACATCGGGACAGATAGCTATCGACCCTGCAACGGGAAACGTTGATGCGGTCACCATCGAGGAGCAGACACATCAGGTATGCAAAAACCTGAAAAACCTGCTTGAGGCAGCAGGAAGCGATATCAGCAAGGCTGTAAAAACAGTTTGCTTCCTCAAGAATATGTCCGACTTTGCAGCCTTCAACGGAATTTACGGAGAGTATTTCACCTCAAAGCCTGCACGCTCATGCGTTGCAGCAAAGGAGCTTCCAAAGGACGTTCTGGTTGAGGTAGAGGTCATAGCGGAGATCTGATAAAAAGATAAAAAAACAGGCAATGCTTACGGATGAGCATTGTCTGTTTTTTTGTGTTAGTGCTATTATGTTTTTTTGAGGGCAGCCCTCTTGAAAAGAATTTTCCTTGATCTCTCTCGGTGCCCTTACTCATTTTCGGCGGTCGGGAGCAAAGCTCCCAGCCGCCGAAAATCAATAAAAGGTTTTTGAGGGGAACTCTTCTCTAAAAGAGTTCCCCTCAATAATTACAGCCTTGCGTTTGCAAGCATCAGCTTGATACGGTTTTCCTGGTTTACCTTTGTAGCGCCGGGGTCGTAGTCTATGGCAACGATGTTTGCGTTGGGGTACGCCTGTTTTATAACTCTTGCGCTGCCCTTTGCAACGATGTGGTTTGGCAGACAGCCAAAGGGCTGTGTGCAGATGATGTTCTCTGTACCCGTCTCGGCAAGAGCAGCCATTTCTGCGGTGATAAGCCAGCCCTCACCCATCTTTACACCCTGGTGTATGTACTTGTCGGCGCATTTTCTCAGGTGCTCGAAATCGTGGGGCGGCTGGAAAACGCCGTGCTCCTCAATTACTTTTATCTGCTGCTTCTGGAACTTATAAAGTATATCATAGCCGATAGTGTAAAGTACGGTGGATTTATCAAATATACCATACAGCAGCCGGTCGTTTATCGGGTCTGATGCACAGTAAAGCACAAAGTCCAGCAGTCCCGGAACATTAGGCTCACAGCCCTCTTCAAGCAAAAACTCGTTGAGGTGGTTGTTTGCAAGGGGAGAATATTTTACATATATCTCGCCGACTATACCGACCTTGGGCTTTTTTTCGCTTGTTCTTTCAAGCGCCGCAAAGTCACGCAGCATAGCCTTATATATTCTCTTTGTGTGGGTGTAGCCTGTCTTGGTGTCAAAAAGCTTTCCCATTCTGTGCTGCCAGCGTGCCAGCAGCTTGTCAGTTGACCCCTTTACGACCTCGTAGGGCTTGCACTGGTTGTAAAGCAGCATAAGCATATCGCCGTAAAGCACCGCATATATGAGTCTCAGGGCAATAGCCGGTGTCATGGGGAATGCGGGGTTCTTTTCAAGGCCGCTGAAGTTCAGCGACAGCACCGGCACCTGTGGGAACTGGCTTGAAACAGCCTTTCTGATAAGGTGTATATAGTTTGACGCACGGCACCCTCCGCCTGTCTGTGACATTATCAGCGCCACTTTGTCAATGTCGTACTTGCCGCTTTTTAGAGCGTCCATAAACTGTCCGATAACTATAAGTGCAGGGTAACAGGTATCATTGTGGGTGTTTTTCAAACCCTCGTCGATAACGTTTCGTGAGGTGTTTGTCAAAAGCTCCATTTTGTAGCCGTACTTTTCATATATCTTGATGATAAGCTTAAAATGTATGGGAAGCATATCGGGAACAAGAATGGTGTAGTCCTTTTTCATATCCTCGGTGAAGAATGTTTTTTTAACTCTTGTGGAGGGCTCTTTTGGAGCGCTTTTTTTCTTATCCGGCATGTCTGCTTTCCTCCTTTTCCTCAAGAGCCGCAGCCAGCGAGCGCAGTCTTATTTTTGCTGCACCCAGGTTGGTTATCTCGTCTATTTTCAGCTGTGTATAAAGTTTGCCTTTTTCTTCAAGTATTGCCCTGACCTCGTCGGTGGTGACTGCGTCTATGCCGCAGCCGAAGGATACCAGCTGTACAAGCTGCATATCTTCGTTTTGACAAACATACTCCGCAGCTCTGTAAAGCCTTGAATGATATGTCCACTGATTTAGAACGTCAACAGACGGAGTGTCCACCAGTCCCGAAACGCTGTCCTCGGTGACTACTGCAAATCCCAGAGAAGCGATAAGCTTGTGTATTCCGTGGTTTATCTCCGGGTCGATGTGGTAAGGCCTGCCTGCAACAACGATTATTTTCTGACCCTTGCTGCGGGCATCCGCAATTATCTCACGAGCTTTTTTCTCAATATTTTTGCGGTATCGAATCTGTGCGGTGTATGCTTTGTTGAGCACTCCAAGCACCTGTTTTTCCGTAATACCGTATCTCGACAGGCACTTTGATACAACGTGAGCAACGTGCTTTTTCATGTTGATATCAAGGTATGGCGACATGAAGTTCTTACTCGTCAGCTTGTCGTTGTTTGCTTTCAACAGCTCCGGGTAATATGCCACAACCGGGCAGTTATAATGGTTGTCGGAGCCGCCCTCGTCAATGTTATAGCTCATGCATGGATAGAATATGAAATCCACCTTTTTCTCCAGCAGGCTTTCGATGTGCCCGTGGCAAAGTTTAGCAGGGTAGCATACCGTGTCGGAGGCTATTGTCTGCTGACCCTTGTAGTAGGTATCTCTTGTGGATTCCTCTGAAAGCACCACCTCAAATCCAAGCTCGGTGAAAAGGGTGTGGAAGTATGGCATAAGGTCATAAAAGGACAGCGCCAGAGGGAACCCGACTCTTGCCTTTGGCTTGCCGTGGGGCTTTGTAAGCTCGTAGTCCTTTATCAGCTTGTACTTGTATTCTATCATATTTTCTGCACGGTCAGTGACTTTTATGCCGGCGCCCTTTTCACAGCGGTTGCCCGAAACGAAACGGTGACCGTCGTTGAACCTGATTATAGTAAGATTACAGTGTGCACCGCAGCCCTTGCATTGAACGGCAGTTGAATTGTATGCAAACTCTTTGAGCTGTTCAAGGGTAAGTATCTTTGAGGTGCAGTCCTGATTCTTTGTCTTTTCCATTGCAAACAAAGCACAGCCGAATGCGCCCATAAGCCCTGCGATAGCAGGTCTTATAACATTTCTGCCAAGCTCGATCTCAAACGAACGCAGCACCGCATCGTTGAGGAAGGTACCTCCCTGAACGACGATATTTTTGCCAAGCTCCTCTATGGTCTTTGCTCTGATAACTTTATAGACTGCGTTTTTGATTATAGACGATGACAGACCTGCGGAGATATCCTCGACCGTAGCGCCGTCTTTCTGCGCCTGTTTTACAGATGAGTTCATGAACACGGTGCAGCGTGAGCCAAGTTCAACGGGGGCTTTTGCGAAAAGTCCCAGCCTTGCAAACTCGGAGATGTCATATCCCATAGCCTGAGCAAATGTCTGAATGAACGAACCGCATCCCGACGAGCAAGCCTCGTTGAGCATGATGCTGTCGATGGCGTTGTTTTTTATCTTAAAGCATTTTATGTCCTGTCCGCCGATGTCGATGATAAAGTCAACATTCGGGCAGAAATAAGCAGCAGCCTTATAGTGAGCCACAGTTTCAACTATGCCATAGTCAACGCCCAGACCTGCACGGATAAGATCTTCGCCGTAGCCTGTTACAGCAGAAGCTTTGATGTTGAGCTTGTCGCTTGCAAGGTTATATATCTCCTCCAGCTTTGCTGCGATAATATCCAGCGGCTGTCCCCTGTTGGAACAGTAGTGCTGGTAAAGCAGTCTGCCCTCTGGGGTCACAAGCACCAGCTTTGTGGTGGTGGAGCCTGCATCTATGCCCAGGTATGCGTCCCCATCGTATGTGCGGATGTCCTCGTATTTAAGGTCTGACTGTCTGTGCCTGTCAACAAAAGCAGCGTAGTCATCCCTGGATTCAAAAAGGGGCTTGCCGGTGGTTATGCTGTCGGTGGTCTTTGCGTTTGCGATGCGCTCAAGAGTCTCCTGAATGGTCGCAGCCTCGGCAAGAGTGTGTGCGTGCAGCGCAGCGCCGTAAGCCACATAGCAGGACGACTTATCCGGAAGTATCGCATGGTCGTCATCAAGCGAGAGAGTGGTCTTGAAAGCCTTACGCAAAGCGCTGAGGTATGTAAGCGGGCCGCCGAGGAAAAGCACCTTGCCTGCTATCTTTCTTCCCTGTGCCAGTCCCGAAACGGTCTGGTCAACAACAGCCTGGAAGATAGATGCTGAGATGTCCTCTTTCTTAGCACCCTGGTTCAGCAGCGGCTGAACGTCCGACTTGGCAAAAACTCCGCAGCGTGAAGCGATAGGGTAGGTCTTTGTGCTTTTCAGCGCAAGCTCGTTCATCTCGTCCGGGGTAATGTCCAGAAGGCTTGCCATCTGGTCGATGAATGCACCTGTACCGCCTGCACAGGAGCCGTTCATACGCTGCTCCACACCACCGGTGAGAAAGATGATCTTAGCGTCCTCACCGCCAAGTTCGACCACAACATCGGTGTCAGGGTAGGTCTTATTTACCGCAACGAATGCCGAGTATACCTCCTGAACAAAAGCGATGTCGCTGGCCTGGGCGATGCCAAGACCCGCCGAGCCGGTGATAGCGATACGGAACTTATCGCCCTTGAACTTTTTGCCGATTATCTTCAGCTGCTCGGCAACAGTCTCACGCACCTTTGAAAAGTGCCTTTCGTACTTGTTGTAAATGAAGTTTCCGTCGTCGTCAACAATGACCGTCTTGACGGTAGTTGAGCCTACGTCTATGCCCAGATCGTAAATTTTATCCATATTCATTTCCCCCGGATCTTCGGAGTTCTCCTTTCCCTTTTGAAGCCAACTGATGTCAAAAAGAACATATACAATA
>ONMZ01000017.1 GCA_900319075.1 uncultured Eubacteriales bacterium | reverse complement strand
CAGAAAAAGCAATAAAAGTTTTAGGGGTGGGGTTTGGGGAGAGACCCTTTTTCAAAAGGGTCCTCCCCAAGTATTCACCATGCGTATGATGATAAATTCCGATTATATTATAATATACTTGAAAAGCTATGTCAACAAGAAAAGGCTGCGGGATTACCGCAGCCATAAAGCTTATCATATTATTTGAATATCTTATCCATAAAGGTCTTATCGTTGAAATAGTTGATACCGATGGCGTTACGCACCTCGTTGACAGTTTCGTTTGATACTTCAACTGCTTTTTCGGTGCCTTTTCTGAGCATATTAAGCACCTCTCCCATATCCTTTGCATATTCTTCACGTCTTGCTCTTATCGGCGCAAGATATTCCTGCATAACGCTGTTGAGCAGTTTTTTGCACTTCATATCTCCAAGTCCGCCACGCTCATAATGCTCCTTCATTTCCTGGAGGTTGGCATACTCGGGGAGATATTTTTTGAAGTCCTCGTCTGTGGAGAACGCTTCGAGGTACAGGAAAACGGGGTTGTTCTCGGTGTGACCGGGATCGGTGATATTTATGTGTGTCGGGTCGGTGAACATAGACATGATCTTTGTTTTGATCGTCTTTTCATCATCCTTTAGGTAAATGCAGTTGCCAAGGGACTTGCTCATTTTAGCATTTCCGTCGGTTCCCACAAGGCGGTTGCAGCTGTCAGAATCAGGAAGAACAGCCTCGGGTTCAACGAGAATATCGCAGTTATAAACTCTGTTGAAGCTGTTTACTATCTCTCTTGCCTGTTCAAGCATGGGAAGCTGATCCTCACCGACCGGGACATATTTTGCCTTGAAAGCGGTAATATCTGCAGCCTGGCTTATGGGGTAAGTCATAAAGCCAACGGGGATGCTGCGTTCAAAGTTACGCATTTTTATCTCGTTTTTGATCGTGGGGTTGCGTTCAAGTCTGGACATGGTAACAAGATTTGAGTAGTACATTGGAAGCTCATAAAGTGCAGGGATATGTGACTGGACAAGAAATGTAGTCTTGTCAGGGGTGAGCCCGGCAGCTAAGTAGTCCAGCATTACCTCCATAATGTTATCACGTATCTTCTGCGGATTATCTGCATTGTCTGTAAGAGCCTGAAGATCGGCAATCATAACGAACTGCTGGTATTTGCCTGTGTTTTGCATCTGTACTCTTTTTCTGAGAGAACCCACATAATGTCCGAGATGAAGCGAACCGGTGGGACGGTCGCCGGTGAGAATAATATTGTTTTCCATGTTTTTACTCCTTATCAAGATTATTGTACATCTGGTCGTTGTGCTGCTTTAATAACAAAAAAATAAGTCCTACCCTCCGCTATGGGACGATAGAACACCGCTTTGCCACCCAATGGCATTTTAAGGATACATACATACCCGCCCTCTTTAACGCAGGGAAAACGGCAGGCGATACTTGCTTAAAAAAGCGTTCCCGCTTGCTCCTCACAGGTCCATTCGCACAAAGTCCGCCTGCTGCCTCACACCAAAACGGCAGCTCTCTGAAAGGTTTATCTCCGGCTACTTACTCCCGGTCACAGGATTTATCATATTTCACATATCATTATATTCTTTTTTTTGAGCTTTGTCAACCGCCTTGGAACATTCATACAACACGAATATTTTAATATTATATGAACGCCGGCAGGACAGATAGCTTTCATAAGTTAAAAAAGATAAATAATTTTTCAAAAAGGTTGCATTTCTGTCCAAAAAGGTGTATACTAAATATGTGTATGTATGTAAATGCTGTAAAGGCATAACGGAGTGGTTAAATGAAGATAGTACCTAACAAAAAATATAATACCGTAGCGCTCTATGCGGCACTGGTAATAGCAGCAAATGTTCTGCTTATCGTTGCCATATTAAAGTTTGATGCCATAGCAAGCGTATTCGGAACATTGATGAGAGTGCTGAGCCCAGTGATCTGGGGTCTTATAATTGCATTTTTGATGAACCCGATAATGGTAAACACGGAAAAGCTCTTCAAAAAGAAAAAAGAAGGCAGCTCGGGAAAGCTTATGCGTGCTTTTTCCGTAACGATCGCATCGCTTGTATTTCTTGGGATCGTGGTAGGGCTTCTTGTAATAGTGGTTCCGGAGCTGGTGGAATCTATCAAAAATCTTTTCAACAATATGGGAGATCTCAGGAATAAGCTTGAGAACTGGATAAAAAACACATTCAGCAACTATCCCAGCCTTGTAGAAACAGCCACAGAGAAGATAGACGCTTTTACCAAAGATGCCTCGGTTATATTTGAAAAGATCCAGCCTATGATGGACGATCTTGTTTCGGGAGCATGGGATGTTCTTTCCTTTATAAAGGACTTTGTACTGGGATTTATCGTATCCATTTATATGCTGTGCAACAAGGAAACGCTGCTTGCACAGATAAAAAAGACTATTGTATCTATCACAAAAAAATCCACCTGTGCAAAGATAATGAACATATCCTCACAGGCGAACAAGGTTTTTTCCGGCTTTATCACCGGAAAGATAATCGACTCTATAATCATCGGTCTTTTGTGCTTTATCGGTCTGACGCTTATGGGTATGCCTTATAACATTATGATAGCGGTTATCGTGGGCGTTACCAATATTATTCCGTTCTTCGGACCTATAATCGGTGCAGTTCCGTCAACGCTGCTCATGCTTATCGTTGACCCGAAAAAGGCTATACTTTTATTCATATTCATCCTTATACTTCAGCAGTTTGACGGCAATATTCTCGGACCGAAGATACTGGGAGATTCCACAGGTCTTCCGGGATTCTGGGTGCTTGTGTCCCTTATTATCTGCGGAGGTCTGTTCGGATTTGCGGGAATGGTCCTTGCGGTGCCGATGTTTGCGCTTCTTTACAGTTTCACACGTTCCTGGGTGGAAAACAAACTGAAAAGAAAGAAACTGCCTGTAACAACGGAGTATTATAAACAGGATATTGAGCATCTTTACGCTAAACCGGAAAAGAAAAAGCCCCTGACAGTTGAGGAGCTTGAAAAGATAGTTATCCCCAGCGCCGATGAGGTAAACGAGATAAAATTTGAGGGCGATGAGGACGTAAAGGAATATAAAATAGGTGAATAAAAATTGCAGATAAAAAAGATCCCGGAGCTTGAAAGATCCGGGATCTTTTTTACGCCTTGTCGGCTTTTATCATCAGTTTTATCGCCTCTATGCTGCATCTGATAGCCCTGTCGGTGTCAAGGATAATGCTTTCGTCTGCGCCTTCGTTCAGGTTTTTCTGGCAGTTCCACAGGCTTGCAAGCACCGCACCGCAGCGCACATTTCTCGCCTGTCCCACGGAGAACAGCGCAGCACATTCCATTTCCGATGCAAGGCAGCCAAGTCTTATATATGAATCCCAGCGGCTTTTTACGCCGTCGCTGACAGGGGAGTTGTCAGGCTCCAGCTGACCGTAGAAGCTGTCCTTACTGTGAACAACACCTGTATGCCAGCTGTTGCCCTTTCGCTGATCGCTCAGTGATCTTGCTGCATCGACCAATGCCGAAACTGCTGTGAAATCCGCAGCAGCAGGGTAGGTGCTTGGCATATATTCATAAGATGTGCCTTCGCCACGTACAGCTGCTGTTGCAATGATAAGATCGCCTGCGCTGACTTTTTCGTTCATTCCGCCGCAGGTACCTATTCTTATAAAGGTATGTGCGCCGCACTTTACAAGCTCCTCAACGGCGATCGCCGCTGATGGCCCGCCTATGCCCGTTGAGCAGACGCTGACCTTTTCGCCGTCAAGCGTTCCGGTATAGACATTGAACTCACGGTTGTGTGCGACCTGTTTTGCATCGTCGATATACTCGGCTATCTTCGGTACTCTGAACGGATCACCGGGAAGTATCACATATCCGCCGACCTCGTCAGGCAGGGTGGCTATATGAAATTGTCTTTCAGTGTCGATAAGTGAAGCCATTGTGTTACCTCCTCGTTTTAGGTTTAACGTTGCCTTTGCGATTTTGCATGAGATAATAAATAATTGCGTAAGAAAGACATAAAAGCCCCACAATACACATGGTGCTTCTGAATGTTTTATCAATGACCGAAACATCGGGCATAAATTCCAGAACGGTAAAAAATGCACCGCTCAGCATAAATGCTCCTATTGAAACATAAAACAGTACTTTCAGAACTTTTTTCATTTTATTTATCTATTTTCATTGATATGTCAAAAGCCTTCACCGAATGTGTCAGCGCACCCAGGGAGATTATATCCACACCCGTCTGTGCGATAGCAGCGATAGTCTTTTCGGTAACATTGCCCGATGCCTCCAGCTTTGCTCTGCCTGCGGTGATCTCCACCGCCTTTTCCATATCCTCGCAGCTCATATTGTCAAGCATGATTATCTCAACGCCCAGGTCAAGCGCCTCGCCGAGCTGTTCCAGGTCTGAAACCTCTACCTCTATCTTGACGGTGTGTCCCATCTTTTCACGCAAAGCTTTCACCGCACCGGTCATAGAGCCGTAAGCGTCAAGGTGAGTATCTTTCAGCATAGCGCAGTCGGAAAGATTGTATCTGTGGTTCTTTCCGCCGCCGACTGTGACTGCGTATTTTTGCAGCGCTCTCAGTCCCGGCAGAGTTTTTCTCGTATCGGCGATAGATGCCTTTGTGCCCTTGACAAGCTCAACGCACTTGTTTGTGGCCGTTGCGATGCCTGACATATGCTGCACAAGATTGAGAGCTGTTCTCTCGCCCTTTAGCAGTGCCCTTGTGGAGCAGGTTATCCTTGCGATTATATCGCCTTTTTTTACCTTTTCGCCATCGTGGATAAGGATCTGGGTCTTAACATTATCGTCAAGCAGCCGGAAAACTCTCAGGGCAATATCTATACCGCAAAGTATACCATCGTCCTTTGCAACATATTTTGCAGTTGAAACGCTGTCTTCATCAACAAGATAGTCTGTGGTAACATCAATGTAGTTGATATCCTCTGCAAGTGCGGTCTTGATGATATCATCTATCTGAAACTGCATCAGCTTCATATTACTTTTCCTTTCTGCACGGCAGCGCCGTTATTTGCCTATATTCATCTCTGCATTTTCCGTGGCGATCTTAAAGGCTTCTGTCAGAACGATATATGCCACTGTTGCCAGCGAACGTGCCTCAACAAGATCTTTATCCAGCCGGTAATCTTCCTTGTAAAGCATATCCTTTATCTGTGTGACCTTTTCAAGTCCCGGTCCAAGCTCTTTTACGTTTGGCAGGACAAAATATGCTTTTTGCATTATCGCTCTTATCTGTGTACGCAGTCCCTTAGGCATTTCGGGGGCGTTTTTGTCAACGGTGAAATCATACTCATCAAAGCTTTCTGCGGAGCTTTTGATTTTTTTTGCAATATCTCCGGCGGCACGTCTTGAAAATACCAGAGCTTCAAGCAGGGAATTGCTTGCAAGGCGGTTGTTGCCATGAACGCCTGTGTGGGAACATTCGCCGCAGGCATACAGCCCGGGGATATTTGTACGTGCATAGGTATCCACGTTTATGCCGCCCATAAGGTAGTGGTGGCAGGGAAAGATAGGTATAAGGTCTTTGGTCATATCTATCCCGGCGTTCAGGAGATTTTGATATATCATCGGGAAGCGGTTTCTGATAAAGTCGGGGTCTTTGTGTGTGATGTCAAGATAGAACTTGTTTGAGCCTGTGCGCTTTGCCTCAAATATTATCGAGTGTGAGACTACATCTCTGGGTGCAAGCTCAAGGCGCTTATCGTAGTTGTGCATAAAGCGCTGTTTATCGCAGTTACGAAGATATGCGCCCTCGCCTCTGACAGCTTCGGAGATAAGGAAGCACTGTCTTGTATGCTCGTCATTAAAGGCGGTGGGGTGAAACTGGATGTAGCTTAAATGCTTTATCTCAGCGCCCATATTGTACGCCATAGTGATACCGTCCCCCGTTGCGATAGGGGAGTTTGTGGTGAACTCGTACACCCTGCCGATACCGCCTGTTGCGAATATGGAGTAGTGGCTGTTGTAGGTGGTGAACTTGCCGTCATGCAGCACAAGGAAGGAAAAACCCGTGGGTGTTTTCTTTACATCGCACATAACAGCATTTTCAAGGATAGTCACATTATCCAGCTTTTGTACTGCCGCAAGCAAGGTGCGCTCAATTTCGGCGCCTGTGGAGTCCTTATGGTGAAATATCCTGTGCATACCGTGACCGCCCTCAAGCGTCCTGTGGTAGTCACCGTCAGGCTTTTTGTCAAAGTCACAGCCAAGCTCGATAAGCCTTGCGATATCTATCTTGGCCTCGTTCACAAGTACATCTGTGGAAACGGGGTCGTTTTCAAAGCCGCCCGCAACAAAGGTATCGTGCTTGTGGTATTCGGGGCTGTCCTCGGGGCTGTTGTAAACACCTGCGATGCCGCCCTGGGCAAGAGCGGTGTTGCAAAGGTCCTTTTGCATTTTTGAAAGTACAAGCACTTTAAGCTCGCCTGGCAGATTGAGTGCGCCGTACAGACCTGCTGCACCGCACCCTGCGATTATAACATCATAATTTCTGTTCATATCTCAAAACCTCTTGACTTTAATAATTCAGTCCAAAGCCTGTAAGCTGCAAGAATATATATTTATTTCATTATAGCACATTCATTTGCAAAATTCAACACAAAATCGGCATATTTTAAAGGCTTTTTAAACTTTTTTACTGAATACAAAAGTATTATTGAGAAAGTTGACCGCTTGTAACGCTATAGATGAATTAACAATTATTTAATAAAATATCTGATATATATATATATATATACTATAATGGTTCATATTTGAAAAAGTGAACGGAGGATTACAATTATGAAGCTCAAAAGAACGCTTGCGGTTTTCGCAGCAATAGTAATGATGTCTATGACCGCCTGTGGTGAATCGGAAAAAAGCAGCAACAACAGTAGTTCAGGCGATAAGAGCAGCACAGGCAGTGCAGACAGTTCTGCGGTGACGACAACTGTATCTGAAACGACAAAGGAATCTGAAACAACGACAGAGACTACAACAGAAACAACAACGCAAACCTCTGAAAGCAGCGAAGCTTTTTCCACTGACAATGAGTTGAAAACACTAAATGATGCCATTGGATCCCATCTCGAACAGTTCGGAAAAAATAATACAGATATTGACAAGCTCGGCAGTATTGTTGTAAAGACGTTTGGTATTACATCACAAAGGAAAGATGAATCAAGCTCAAACGGAATATATACAAGTAAAGAATACGGTTGGGAAATGGATAAGACTATCAACGGAATAAGATTCACTAAAATCACGATTTATTTATTGGACGGTCTAACTGGAAAATACGAAAATACTTTGGCTTATATAAGCCTTGAAACAGATATACCTGTGAATGACATTGATGAAAAAAGAGAGGAAATCAAATCATACTTTGAAAAGTGCGGTTTTGGAGCTGGTAGGTCTATAACGTTACAAAAAGCCGGTGTGAGATATGCTTTTGATTTTAGAAACAGTAAAATGGGTTATGCAGAAATAGGAGATAGTACAGATTCTAAGACTCTAGAAATCACATTTGAAATTTCATAAAAAGAAAATACAAAAGCGGTGCCGATAAAGCACCGCTTTTTAGTTTGTCTTATTTTCCGTAGTATGCTGCCAGGTATATCTCCTTGATCTCGCTCATCAGCGGGTATCTCGGGTTTGCACCTGTGCATTGGTCGTTGAAAGCGTTTTCAACCATTTCGTCAAGCGTTGCAAGGAAGTCCTCTTCCTTAACGCCGTAATCTGCGATAGTCGGCTTTATCTCAATAGCCTTTTTGAGCTTTTCTATCTGCTTGATAAGGTTCTCAAACGATTCCTTGTCGTCCTTGCCGCCAAAGCCGCAGTAGCGTGCGACCTCTGCGTATCTTTCAAGTGTGTGCGGGTACTGGTACTGGGAGAAGGTACCCATCTTTCTTGGCGTAGGATCGGCGTTGTAGCGCATAACTCTTGTAAGGATAAGCGCATTTGCAATACCGTGGGGCAGATGGTGGTAAGCGCCCAGCTTGTGCGCCATTGAGTGATTTACACCCAGGAAAGCGTTTGCAAAAGCCATACCTGCCATACAAGCGGCATTTGCCATTTTCTCTCTTGCAACAGGGTCGTTTGCACCGTTTTTGTATGCCGACGGCAGATAGTCAAACACCTGCTTTGCAGCCTTGAGCGCAAGTGCGTCCGTATAGTCGGAAGCCATAACAGAAGCGTAAGCCTCCAGAGCGTGTGTAAGAACGTCTATACCCGAGGCGCAGGTAAGTCCCTTTGGTGCGTTCATCATCATATCCGCATCAACGATAGCCATATCAGGCAGCAGCTCATAGTCTGCGATCGGGTACTTTGTACCTGTTTCCTGGTCGGTGATTATAGCAAACGGAGTTACCTCAGAGCCTGTGCCCGCAGATGTGGGAACTGCTACAAAGTATGCCTTTTCGCCCATCTTAGGGAACTTGAATATTCTCTTGCGTATGTCCATAAAGTCCATGGACATATCCTCAAAGCTAACATCCGGGTGCTCGTAAAGTACCCACATTATTTTTGCTGCGTCCATAGCTGAGCCGCCGCCCAGGGCGATGATAACGTCCGGCTCAAACTCTGCCATCTCGTGGGATCCCTCGGTAGCATTTGCCAGCGTAGGGTCGGGCTGAACATTTGAAAATACATGGTGTGCTATGCCAAGCTCTTCAAGCTTGTTGGTTATACATTTTGAAAATCCGCTTTTGTACAGGAAATTGTCCGTAACAACAAAGGCTCTTTTTTTACCCATTTCACCAAGCTCTTCAAGGGCAACAGGCAGACTGCCGTTTTTAAAGTAGACCTTTTCCGGTGCTCTGAACCAAAGCATATTCTCTCTCCTCTCCGCAACGGTCTTTATGTTCAAAAGATGCTTTACGCCCACGTTCTCCGAAACGGAGTTGCCGCCCCAGGAGCCGCAGCCCAGCGTAAGAGAGGGGGCAAGCTTAAAGTTGTAAAGATCACCTATTCCGCCGTGAGATGAAGGTGTATTGACCAGTATACGGCAGGTCTTCATACGGTTGCGGAATTTTTCAAGCTTATCCTTTTCGGTGCGAACGTTGCAGTATATGCAGGAGGTGTGTCCTATACCGCCGTCTTTTACCAATTTGTCAGCTTTGTCAAGGGCATCGTCAAAGTCCTTTGCCTTGTACATTGCAAGAACGGGGGAGAGCTTTTCGTGAGCAAACTCCTCGCTGATGTCAACGCTTGTTACCTCGCCGATAAGTATTTTTACATCTTCGGGAGTTTTAACGCCTGACAGTTCGGCTATTTTATGAGCCGACTGCCCGACGATCTTTGCGTTGAGCGAGCCGTTTATGATTATGGTCTTTCTGACCTTGTCTATCTCATCTTTTTTAAGGAAATAACAGCCACGTGCCTTAAATTCTTTCTTTACCGCATCATATATCTGTTTGTCCACGATCACCGACTGCTCTGAGGCACAGATCATACCGTTGTCAAAGGTCTTTGAATGGATAACGGAAGACACCGCCATGAGTATATCGGCAGAACTGTCTATTATTGCAGGTGTGTTGCCTGCACCTACGCCGATAGCAGGCTTTCCGCTTGAATATGCTGCCTTTACCATTCCCGGACCGCCTGTGGCAAGGATACAGTCAGCTTCACGCATAACTGTCTGGGTAAGCTCAAGGGAAGGAATGTCTATCCATCCGATTATACCCTCAGGTGCTCCTGCTGCCACCGCAGCATCAAGAACTACCTGAGCAGCCTGGATAGTTGACTTTTTTGCCCTGGGGTGAGGCGAGATGATAATTGCATTTCTTGTCTTTAAGCACAAAAGCGACTTGAAGATCGCTGTGGATGTAGGGTTGGTGGTAGGTATCACCGCAGCAATAACACCGATAGGCTCGGCAAGGGTAGTTATACCGTAAACCTCATCACGGTCTATCACATCGCAGGTTTTGGTGTTTTTGTATTTATTGTATATATATTCGCTGGCAAAATGATTTTTAATCACCTTGTCCTCAACTATGCCCATTCCCGTTTCCTCTACTGCAAGCTTTGCAAGGGGTATACGGGCTTTGTTGGCAGCCAGAGCTGCAGCTCTGAAGATCTTATCCACCTGCTGCTGTGAGAAGGTGGAAAATTTCTGCTGAGCCTCCCTGAGCTGTGCTATTTTCTTTTCCAGCGCCGCTACGTTATCAACTATGAACGGAGCATTTTGTGCTGCAGACATAATACACGTCCTCCTGTCAGTATTTTGGGTGCATTTTATGCGCTCTTCGCTATGCACTTATGCACCATAATATGTTTAATACATTATACAACAGCAGTGATTATTTGTCAATTTTTAATTGCACAGATTTTGTCATCTTTTCACGCTTTTCTTGGTCACTTTTTATAATTGCTTTATGATAAATATTTGGACAGGTATAAACTGATCCGGCAAGGAAATATGAATTCTTTATGATACAAATAAAAATAAAGTGTTTACGCTTGTGATAATAACGAATCAAGTCTTGACATTGTTGAAAAAGAGTGTATAATATATACAGTAAAGGACTGCGATCCAAGGCAGATCCTTTTCGGGCATAAAAGACAGAAAGGATAAACACTATGAGCGAAAAAAGACTATTGGCGCAAAGCGATATATATGATGTTTATGAGCGTGACGGGTTTGCAGTAAGAGAATACAAGGATAATATGTACAAAGAAAAGTGTCTTTATGCTGCGCTGACACACGCAAGGGTAGAGACTACGCTGGTCAATTCTTTCATAAAGATACCCACCTTGCATGAGGTTTCTGTGGTTGACGGCAGGTGGTCGGTGACTATGGATTTCATCAAGGGAAAGACCATGCAGCAGCTTATGGAAGAAAACCCGGAGAATATGGATAAATATCTCAACCAGTTTATTGACATACAAACGGAGATCCATTCTCAGTATATGCCTTTGCTTTCAAAGCTGAAGGACAAGATGACAAGACAGATCAAATCTCTGGGACAAATAGACGAGATAAAGAAATACGAGCTGCTTACAAGGCTGGATTCGATGCCAAAGCACATAAAGCTTTGTCACGGTAATTTTGCTCCCAAGAATATAATAGTCAATGACGAGGGTACATATGTGATAAACTGGGGCTCCGCAAGACAAGGCAACGCCTCTGCCGATGTTGCAAGGACTTATCTGCTTTTGTGCCTTAACGACCCTGATATCGCAGAACCTTACCTTGATAAATACTGTCTTAAAAGCGGAACTTCAAAGCAGTATGTTCAGGCGTGGCTGCCTATTGTTGCAGCTGCACAGCTGATAAAGGGCAAGCCTGAGGAAAGAGATCTGCTTATGCGCTGGATCGATGTTGTGGATTACTCATGACAGTAAATGTGATAGCTTTGTGAAAATGTAATAAATCAGTAACCTGTCTTTGTGCAATATTGCACAAAAAGAAATTATGCCGGTAGTGTTTTTGTTCACTATCGGCATTTTTGGTAACAATTCGGTGCAATTCCTTTACAAGTGACATATGCTGTGCTATAATTTGGATTGAAAGATAACATATAGTATTTTTGAAAGGAGAAGGCGGGGCTCCCGTCTTTGTGGATATGAAAAAGTTTTTGATCATAGCAATAATGTCTGCTGCGGCTGCAATGTGTGTAAGCTGTGCAGAGGCAGGTTTAAACCAGGATAACAGCGAGATCACACCTGCTCAGCAGAGTGTGACCAGCGAAACATCTTCACAGGCACAGCCCGACAGCAGTATGTTCAGCGTTTTGCCGGAGGGTGCGGACAAGGTGCTGGATACTGCGGCAAAAAGCGCAGACAACGCTTATCCTGTAAAGAAAGAATACAAAAGATCCTTTGGTTATATGGGAAAGGACAAGGTGAACGGAGCAGACTGCTACTGTTTCAAGGTATATGACTGTAAGGACGATGAATTTGACTATGTTGCCGATGTTGCCGTAAGCGTATCGGACAGCAAGGTGTTTACAAGGCAGGTCGGAAAGACATATGTGCCTGCTGCGTAGGATATATTGACAAGATATATTCTATTTGATTTTCATACACGATTAAAAAGACTGCTGCATTTTTCTTGCGGCAGTTTTTTTGTTTTTATGTGTAACCTTGTGTATCAGATTTGTGTCTATATAAGTGAGGCGCTTCAGAAACAGAACGGAGGAAGGGAAAAGTGTCAAACGATGAATTGATAGCTTTGCTGGAAGTCAAGGACAAAAATGCTCTTGTGGAGCTTGAAAACAAATACGGCGCATACTGTAAAAGCATTGCTATGAATATTCTTCGCAGCAGAGAGGATACACAGGAATGTCTGAACGATGTTTACCTTAGTGTGTGGAGAAGTATACCGCCTGCAAAGCCTGATGATCTGAAAATGTATCTTGCAGGAGTTACAAGAAATGCTGCGATAAATCTATGGCGCAGAAAACACGCTCAAAAGCGTGGCTCGGGGCACGTTGAGCTGCTTCTTGAAGAGCTTTCCGATGCGGCTGCTTCAGAAGATACGCTTGAAAAGCTGGATGAGTCCCTTGCGCTCAAAGAAGCATTCAACGGATTTCTTGAAAAGCTAAGACCTGAGCAGCGCAGGATATTTCTGCTGCGCTACTGGTATATGCACACCGTTGAGGAAATAGCGCAAAAGCTCGACATCTCGCAGAGCAAGGTTAAGGTCACACTTCACCGAACGAGGAGCAAACTGAAAAAACTATTGGAAAGAGAGGGATTGTTATGAACGATAAGATGCTTGATATTATAGGTCTTGCAGATGAAAAGTATCTGCACGAGGCAGAAGGAAAGCCGGTGATGAAACAGACAAAGCACCGCCGTAAGTTCTCGGCAAAGGTCATAGCCATAGCCGCAGCCGCAGCGGTAATGACCGTCACAGCAGGCGCAGTCGCTGTTGCAAAGCTGTCCAATAAGGAAAGTGTGGGTGAGTTCTACGACAGCAGTGCGGTCAGCAAAATGGAGAGCAGAGGAATGCTTTCGGACAAGGTATTTGAAAACGAACATTTTCGCTTCAACCTGCAAAGCGTTATAAAAGACGACTATGTTTGCAGCTGTATAATCGCAGTTGAACCGCTTGACGAAAAGGCGCAGGATTACCTTGGAAGAAATGGATTTGATGCAGATGTTGTTTATGCGGATACGGGTGAGGTGCTGCCGCCGAACGTTTTATCATCCTGTGGCTGGAAAGAGTATAAAAAAGGTGACAAGGCGGTCAATATAGAGTTCGATATAACATATCGTTACGGAAATTCAAAGGTTAATTCATCAAGACCTCTGAAGCTGAAGTTCAAGCCGTTTGAATCCGACCTGAACGGTAAAGATGAAAAAGAAATACATCTGCTTGACGGGATAGCATTTGATGTGCCTGAAGCAGAAAAGCTGAATGATGTCAAGCTTTACTCGGACGACGGAAAAGAGCTGTATCTGTCTGAGGTAGGATTTACCGCACTTGTGCCTATACCTTATCCTAAGACTGCTGAAGAATTTGAAAAGCAGGTCAAAAACGGTGAATTTGAATGGGACTTTGAGATAAAGTTCAAGGACGGAACGGTAAAGACAGGCAGGGACTTTAATATGGATGCAGGCGGCATCGGTCTTATGCTGGATAATACCGATGTAGGATTCCGTCAGGCTTTCAGAACGATGATAGATATTGACAAGGTAGAATCCGTAAAATTCAAGAACATAGTTTTCAAGAGAAAGTAACTGTCCAAAAATATGTACAAAAAGAGGGCTTCCCAAGCGGGAAGTCCTCTGCTTTTAACTGTCCAATTATTTACCCAGTATCTTTACAAGTCTCTCATTTACAGCCTTGAGGAAGTCCTCGGTGTTTACCTTCTGCTTGTTTTCAAGAGTTGAGAGCAGGTAAAGGTCGCCTGTCATAACGCCGTCCTCGATAGTCTGTATAGTTGCCTTTTCAAGGGAATCAGCAAACTTTACAAGCTCGGGCAGCTGGTCGAGCTCGCCTCTCTTTCTCAGTGCGCCTGTCCATGCAAACAGCGTAGCGACTGAGTTTGTCGAGGTCTCCTCGCCCTTGAGGTGCTTGTAGTAGTGGCGCTGAACGGTTCCGTGAGCAGCCTCGTACTCGTAAACTCCGTCAGGCGAAACGAGAACAGATGTCATCATAGCAAGTGAGCCGTAAGCGGTAGCCACCATGTCGCTCATAACGTCGCCGTCATAGTTCTTGCAAGCCCAGATGTAGCCGCCGTTTGAACGGATAACTCTTGCAACAGCATCGTCTATAAGGGTGTAGAAATACTCTATACCCGCAGCCTCGAACTTCTCCTTGTACTCCTTTTCATAGATCTCTGCAAAGATGTCCTTGAAGGTGTGGTCATACTTTTTGGAGATAGTATCCTTTGTAGCAAACCAGATGTCCTGCTTGGTGTCAAGTGCAAAGTTGAAGCAAGCCCTTGCAAACGAGGAGATAGAATCCTCTCTGTTATGAAGTCCCTGGATTATGCCGGGAGTGTTTTCAAAATCAAAGATCTGCTCTCTTGTTTCCTTGCCGTCCTTGTCGGTGAGAACAAGCTCTGCCTTTGAACCCTGCGGACACTTCATCTCAACGTTCTTGTAAACATCGCCGTAAGCGTGACGGGCGATAGTTATTGGCTTTGTCCATGTGGGGATATAAGGGGTGATGCCTTTAACAAGGATAGGCGTTCTGAAAACTGTTCCGTCCAGCATCGCTCTGATAGTGCCGTTAGGGGACTTCCACATCTCCTTGAGGTTGTACTCGGGCATTCTTGCAGCGTTAGGTGTGATAGTTGCGCACTTTACAGCAACGCCGTACTTTTTGGTAGCGTTAGCCGAGTCGATAGTTACCTGATCGTTGGTCTCGTTTCTGTGTACCAGACCGAGATCGTAATACTCTGTTTTAAGGTCGATGTAAGGCAGCAGCAGAATGTCCTTTATCTCCTGCCAGATGATCCTTGTCATCTCGTCGCCGTCCATCTCCACCAGCGGTGTTTTCATCTGTATTTTATCCATTTTACATTCCTCCGTATTAAATAAGATTCAATTGGTTGTTTTTTATCGCCTGTTGTAAAGTACGACAGTAAGGATTATTCCCACCACAAAGCCAACTATTGGCAGAGCATCTGCTTTCAGCGCCTCGATCGGTGATACATTGTCAATAACGAGGGATTTGACAACAAACACGATAAGCGCAATAAAGGTAGCTATCAGCGGGAAAAGGAAAAACGAAACGTGAAACAAGCCTGCGATACCTGCGCCAAGTCCTACGGCAACGATATAAAGCAGAAAATCCTTGCTTATCTCTCCGGAGCCTTCACCGGATCTGTAAAGGTGGTGAGTCTTGCTCGTAAGGGCAAACATAGCTATCTGTTCTTGTCTTCTCTTGCGTTTGTCCTGCTCCTGCACCATGCTGAAAAACTGTTCGGGATCCATTCTGTTCGGGTCCTCACGAAGATTGGAGGGGTTTTGCGCCATATAGTCGTAGTCAGCCTGGGTATACCTGGGAGCGCCCTGGGCAGGGGAGTCGTAATTGTAATTTTGTGTCTGCTGGTAGGTGTTGGCATAGCCCTGCTGGTAACTGTCATAGCTCTGATAAGCATTGCCCATCTGGGTGCTGTCATAATATGCGTTGTTATCAGCGCCGTAAGTTTGTGCTGTGTCGTATGCGCTGTAATCATCCTGATAGGCTGCTGTGCTGTCCGCACTGTCGCTGCGGTATGTGGGATTGTTTGCAAACGCATCGTAATCTGACTGGGAATACCGGTCATAGCCCTGTGTTTTCTGACCGTTGCTCCAATCTAAGGGATCGTATGAGTCTTTCATGATATGTGTCTCCTTTCAATGTCTGAAAATTACTTTGAAAGTTGTTCTCTTGTATAATCAAGCAGTCCGCCTGCTAATATAATATCCTTTGTTCTTCCTGTAAGCTCGCACAAAACAGGTATCTCAGCTCCTGTTGTCTTGTTTTTTACTGTAAGCTGAGTTTTGCAAGCCTGTATATCCCCACGTACATTTTCTATGGCTATCTCGTCTCCCTGGTTTATTTTATCATAATCAGCCTCGTTTACAAAAGTAAGCGGGAGTATGCCGGCGTTTATAAGGTTGGCTCTGTGAATTCTTGCAAAGCTCTTTACAAGCACAGCCTTGATACCAAGGTAGAGGGGAGCAAGCGCTGCGTGTTCACGGGAGCTGCCCTGGCCGTAATTAGAGCCGCCGACGATTATAGATCTGCCCATATTCTTTGCACGCCTTGGGAAATCCTCGTCGCAGACTGTAAAGCAGTGCTGGGAGATAGCGGGGATATTTGAACGCAGAGGCAGTATCTTTGCGCCTGCCGGCATGATATGGTCGGTGGTAATGTTATCTCCGACTTTCAAAGATACCTGACACTCAATGTTCTCCACCAGCGGTGCAGTTTCTGGATAAGGCTTGATATTGGGTCCTCTGAGTACCTCTACCGAATCCATATCCTCCGGCGCTGCCGGTGCAACGACCATGTTGTCATTTATCTTGAACTGCTCGGGGACCTGGATCTTTGGCATTTCACCGAGAGTTCTTGGATCGGTAAGATATCCCGTAAGTGCGGAAGCTGCAGCAGTTTCAGGTGATACAAGGTAGATCTGTCCGTCCTTTGTTCCGCTTCTTCCAAGGAAGTTTCTGTTGAACGTTCTCAGGGAAACTCCGCCGGAATTAGGAGCCTGTCCCATACCGATACATGGACCGCAGGCAGATTCAAGTATCCTTGCCCCTGCATCTATCATTGTGGCAAGTGCGCCGTTTGAAGCCAGCATATTCAGCACCTGCTTTGAGCCGGGGGCAATAGCCAGAGAAACGCTCGGGTCAACGGTCTTTCCTTTAAGGATATATGCCACCTTCATCATATCAACGTAAGATGAGTTTGTGCAGGAACCGATGCACACCTGATCCACCTTCAGCTTGCCGATCTCCTCCATATTCTTCACGTTATCGGGAGAATGAGGGCAGGCAGCCTGTGGGACCAGCGAACCGAGGTCGATATCAATGACCTCATCATATACTGCGTCATCGTCTGCTTTAAGCTCTGTCCATACATCGCCTCTGTCCTGTGCTTTGAGGAAAGCCTGTGTGATCTCGTCAGATGGGAAGATAGAGGTGGTTGCGCCAAGCTCTGCGCCCATGTTGGTTATCGTAGCTCTTTCGGGAACAGAAAGGGTCTTTACACCCTCGCCGCAGTATTCCATTACCTTACCTACGCCGCCCTTTACGGAAATGCGTCTGAGCACTTCAAGGATAACGTCCTTAGCGGATACCCAGTCGTTAAGCTTGCCTGTAAGATTTACCTTGACTATCTGAGGATAGGTTATGTAATATGCACCGCCGCCCATTGCAACCGCAACGTCCAGTCCGCCTGCGCCGATAGCTATCATGCCGATACCGCCGCCGGTGGGGGTGTGGCTGTCTGAACCTATAAGAGTCTTTCCGGGGATCCCGAATCTTTCAAGATGCACCTGATGGCAGATGCCGTTGCCGGGGCGTGAGAAATAAATGCCGTGTTTTTTTGCCACAGAGCCGATAAATCTGTGATCGTCTGCATTTTCAAATCCGGACTGTAAAGTGTTGTGGTCGATATAAGCCACGCTCTTTTCAGTCTTTACACGGGGCACGCCCATTGCCTCATATTCCAGATACGCCATAGTTCCTGTTGCATCCTGAGTAAGGGTCTGGTCGATGCGGATACCTATCTCGCTGCCCTTGACGAATTCTCCGTCAACAAGGTGAGCTTTCAGTATCTTTTCAGTCAAAGTAAGTCCCATAGTTTAAAACACCTTTCTTGTTAAAAAATCATACACCACCATTTTACCTCAAAATCAGTTTTTTGTCAAGAATTACGCTCAGCGCCGGTGCAAATACTTTACCAAGGACAAACATACGGGCATTTCTTGACAGGACAGGCAGTATAATATATAATAAATAGGATAAAAAGGGCAGATGGGGGGACGTATATGAGATTCAGACCTTGCATAGATATACACAACGCAAGTGTAAAACAAATAGTTGGTTCAAGCCTTGCAGATAAGGGTGACTATGCCCTTGATAATTTTGTATCACAGCAGGACGGTGCGTATTATGCAAAGCTTTACAAAAAATATGACCTCAGGGGAGGGCATATAATAATATTGAATCCTAAGGAAAGCCCTTATTATGAGGGCGATCTTAAACAGGCTTTTTCCGCACTTAAAGCGTGGGAGGGCGGATTGCAGATAGGCGGCGGGATAAATGCAGAAAACGCAAAGATGTTCCTTGACGGGGGTGCCAGCCATGTTATTGTTACCAGCTATGTTTTCAAAGACGGACAGATTGCCTGGGACAACCTTGAAAAGCTGGTAAATGCCGTGGGAAAGCAGCGCCTTGTGCTTGACCTGTCCTGCCGTGCGAAAAACGGAAGATACTATATTGTCACAGATCGCTGGCAGAAATTCACTGATGTGGAGCTTGACGGCAGGATCCTTGACACCCTTTCGGGGTATTGTGACGAGTTTCTTGTCCATGCCGCAGACGTTGAGGGAAAAACCGGAGGGATACAGGAGGATGTGGCAAAGATCCTGGGGGAGCATTCCCCGGTGCCCTCTACCTATGCAGGCGGGATCTCATCTTTTGGCGACATTGAAAAGCTAAGGGTGCTGGGCAATGAAAAGGTGGATTTTACCGTTGGATCTGCCCTTGATATATTCGGGGGCAAAATGAGCTTTGAGCGCATAGCCGGATACAAATAGACCAACTTAGGCAAAAGCAACAATATTGAGGTGTATTTTGAGCGTTATTTGTAGGAAATACATTTGCAATAACGGACGATTTATGGTAAAATATATTGATAACTTTTATGATAAAATTACATCTGATAGGAGAGATCGTTAATGGCTAAGATCCGTGTGGCAGTCATATTCGGAGGTAAATCCAACGAGCATGATATATCGCTGGTTTCGGCGGCTCATGTAATTAAAAGCATACCCGGAGATAAATATTCCGTGGTGTGTATCGGTATAACGAAAAAAGGGCACTGGCTTAAATATATAGGTGACGTTGATGATATTCCCGGAGGCAAGTGGGAAAAGCACCCTGATAATGTCCCTTGTGTACTCAGCCCGGACCCTATGGATAAGGGATTTATCGCTGTAAATGATGACGGTGAGGTCAGCCGTGTTAAGGTGGACTGCGTTTTCCCTGTCCTGCACGGAAAAAACGGAGAGGACGGCACGATCCAGGGACTTCTGGAAATGGCACAGATACCCTTTGTGGGCTGCGATCATATCAGCTCTGCAAACTGTATGGATAAGGAACTGACACATATCGTTCTGGGAAGCTACGGGGTAAGAATGGCTGAATATATGGCTGTGACATATTCTGACCTTTCCCATCTGGATGAAAAATGTGCACTTATGGAGAAAAAACTGGCATATCCTATGTATGTTAAACCGGCAAACTGCGGTTCTTCGGTGGGCATATCAAAAGTCACCGATCTTGAAAGCCTAAAAAACGGAATAAAACTTGCTTTTGCACACGATAAAAAAGTAATTGTCGAGCAGGAGGTCAAGGGTAAGGAATGTGAGTGCGCCGTTATGGGCAACGACAAGATCACCGCTTCCACAGCCGGCGAGATAGAGGCTGCCAACGAGTTTTATGATTTTGATGCTAAATATTGCAACTGCGACTCGAAAACATTTATTCCCGCAAGGATACCTCAGGACAGAATAGAGGAAATAAGACAGACCGCCGTTAAGGCTTACAAGGCAATGGGCTGCACCGGACTTGCAAGGGTGGATTTCTTCCTTTGTGACGACGGAGCTGTGGTGCTCAACGAGATAAACACCATGCCCGGACACACCTCAATAAGTATGTACCCCAAGCTTATGCAGCACGAGGGAATGACTTTTGAACAGCAGGAGGACAACCTGATAAAGCTTGCCCTTGAAAGAGCAGGGGTAGACTATGAATAATTCGGCAATCGGAGTTTTTGATTCAGGCGTGGGCGGTCTGACTTGTGTTGATGAACTCAGAAAGCTTATGCCCAACGAGGATATAATCTATCTCGGTGATACTGCAAGGATCCCTTACGGAACCAAAAGCAAGCACACTATATACTCATATGCAAAGCAGGATATCGCCTTTTTGGAGCAGCATGATGTTAAGATGATACTTGTTGCCTGCGGCACGGTTTCATCCGTTATGATGTCTATGCCGGTGTTTGAGGACAGTGCTACCGAGCTTAAAAGCGGCGTTGTGCTCCCTGCGGCTCACGCAGCCTGTGCAGCAACAAAGAACAAGCGCATCGGTGTTATCGGAACAAGTGCCACCATAAAAAGCGGAAGCTACGGAAAGGTGATACATGAGATAATGCCGGAGGTAAAAGTGGTGGGCATGGCGTGTCCCATGTTCGTGCCTTTGGTGGAAAACGGGTATACCTCAAAGGATTGTGAGCCTGCACGTTTTTTTGCAAACCAGTATCTGGAGATAATGAAAAAAGAACAGGTGGATACACTTATACTGGGCTGTACCCATTATCCGCACCTCAGCGAGCTTATCTCGGATATTATGGGCAGCGAAGTAACGCTGATCTCTTCCGGAGCGGAGCTTGCAAAGTATGCTTTGAAAACGCTGAGTTATAATGACGCTTTGTGCGGCAGGGACTGTCCCGGTGAGTTAAAGCTTTTTTGTACCGACAGCGAGGAGCTTTTCAGGGAAAATGTGCAAAAGCTTATGGATACGAATATAAATGCAAAAATATCAAAATGCACCCTTAAATTCTAAGGAGGATAAGAATTGCAAAAACAGGATGTTTCTATGAAACTGGTGAGCAGTCAGTCGGACGGAGATAAAAAAGAATCCACCGAGCTGCTTTCCAGAGCAATATATGAAAAGACCCCCAGCGGATACAAGCTGACCTATGATGAGTCCGAGGCTACCGGATATGAGGGAAGTACCACAACTATCGAGCTTTTTGAGGGTAAAAAAGTTGTGATGTGCCGCACAGGATCGGTAAGCTCTAATCTGATAGTTGAGCTTGGAACAAAGCACCATTGCGTTTACGGTACACCGTACGGAGAGTTTATGGTTGGTGTAAATGCAAAGTCCATTGATTCCGAGCTGGACGAAAAGGGCGGAAAGCTGGATTTTAAATATGTTATAGACGTCAATTCCAGTTACGTGGGAGATTTTGACGTTTATATTGAAGTAAAAAGTTAAACACAGAGAGGACGAAAAAGATGATAAATCTTGTTAATGATGCGTTTATGCAGGTGAAGGAGCTTGTTATGACCGCACTGGGAGAACTGGTGGCGGAGGGGACTTTCCCTGAGGAGCCTATCCCTGCTTTTATTTCCGAGATACCCGCTGACCCTAAAAACGGCGATGTGTCTACCAATGCGGCAATGGTATGTGCAAGACCTTTCAGAAACAATCCAAGGGCTATTGCACAGAGTATTGTTGAAAAGATAAGGCTGGAAGGATCCTGCTTTGAAAGATGTGAGGTGGCAGGTCCGGGATTTATCAACTTTTTCTATTCCCCTCTGTGGTATGCCCAGGTGCTCAAAGCCGTGCTTGAGGAAAAGGAAAGTTACGGAAAGACCGATATGGGCAGGGGCAAGAGAGTGCTTGTTGAGTTCGTTTCGGCAAACCCCACAGGTCCTATGCATATAGGAAACGCCAGAGGCGGCGCCATCGGAGACTGTCTTGCGGCGGTGCTTGAAAAGGCAGGTTATCAGGTCGAAAGAGAGTTTTATGTGAACGATGCGGGCAACCAGATAGAAAAGTTCGGAAAGTCGCTTTCGCTGCGCTATATGCAGATACTAAGCGATGCTGGACAATCTGTTGCGGCAAAGGGTCTTTCCGTTGAGGATTTCTGCAAAGAGATATACGGAGAAAATGGAAGCACCGAGCAGTTCCCTATGCCGGAGGACGTTTATCTGGGAATGGATATAATTGCCCATGCAAAGAATTTTTATGATAAATACGGAAATAGTGCAGGAGAAATGTCCGAGGAGGATAGACGCAAGGCGCTTGTTGATTTCGCACTTCCGATAAATATTGAGGGACTTCACAAAGACCTTGAAAAATACCGCATTACTTATGATACCTGGTTCAGGGAGAGCACGCTGCACAACGACGGCTCTGTCAGGGACATAATCGAAAAGCTCAAGGCAAGCGGCCATACCTACGAAAAGGACGGTGCACTGTGGTTCAGGACCACCGATTTCGGCGATGAAAAGGACAGGGTGCTGGTGCGTGAAAACGGTATCCCGACTTATCTTGTTCCGGATATTGCATACCATTACAACAAGCTTGCGGTAAGAAAGTTTGATAAGGCTGTTGATATTTTCGGCGCCGATCACCACGGCTATATCCCAAGGATAAAGGCATCTATGACAGCGCTTGGGGTTGACGAAAAGAAGCTGGATATAGTTATTATGCAGATGGTAAGGCTGGTAAAGAACGGTGAGGCTTACAAGCTTTCAAAGCGTTCGGGCAAGGCTATAACTCTTAACACTCTGCTTGATGAGATACCGATAGATGCGGCAAGATTTTTCTTTAATCTGCGTGAGCCTAATTCCCAGTTTGACTTTGACCTTGACCTTGCAGTTTCCCAGTCAAGTCAGAACCCGGTGTACTATGTTCAGTATGCACACGCAAGGATCTGCTCGGTCATCAAAAAGCTTTCAGAGGAAGGCATAGCGGTCAAGCCATTTGATGAGCGCTGTGCAAAGCTGCTTGAAAGTGCCGAGGAAAAGGAGATAATCAAGCTGCTGGCTAATCTGCCAAATGTTATAAACGACAGCGCAAGGAATTACGATCCTGCCAAGGTCACAAAGTATGCTATCGACCTTGCAACGTTGTTCCATAAGTTCTATAATTCCTGCCGTATCAAAGGGGAGCAGGAGGAGCTTATGCAGGCAAGGCTCTCCCTTTCACTGGCTGTTAAACAGGTGATCGCAAATATTCTTGATATGCTCAAGATAACCTGCCCAGAGTCCATGTGATGAAAATGATAAGGAGTATTCTGGATTCAATGACCGCAGTACGCTGGGTGCTGCTGGTCATTGAGGTTTTACTGACAGTATGGTTTGTTGCGGCTTTCCCCTTTGGCAATGCGGGAACGGTGATAGGCGGCATAATGTGCTTGTTTCTTGCCGCTGTTACCTTGGAATGGAACGGGATAGTTCGGTTCGCAAAAGACTTATGCAAAACAGGAACGGGCAAGGCGATAGTAATTTCGGTCGTGGTGATAGCGGCGGTCATGGTGCTGTATTTTGCAATGCTTTCGGTGATGATGCTGAGAAGTATTTACAATAAGCCCGATAAGCCAAACGTCGTGGTGGTTCTCGGCTGCCAGGTGAGAGGTGACAGACCCTCAAAGATGCTGCGCAGGCGGCTTGATGCAGCAGTTGAGCTGCTGGAAAAATACCCGGATGTGAAGTGCGTAGTTTCAGGAGGACAAGGAAGCGATGAAAAGATATCCGAGGCGCAGTGCATGAGAGATTATCTTGTTGAGGAAGGGATAGCGGCGGATCGGATAATAATGGAGGACAAGTCCACGACAACATTTGAAAACCTCAAATTCTCCCTTGAAAAACTGGATGAGCGTGGGATAAGCCGTGATATAACCATAGTGACCGACGGCTACCACCAGTACCGTGCAAGCCTTATCGCAAAGGAACAGGGCGCAGGGGAGGTCACATCATACAGCGCAGATACCGAGTTCAGACACGTTGCATCACATTGGGTGCGAGAGTGGTTTGCGCTTACTAAGTTCTTTATTTTTGGAAGCTGATGGTGAAATGGAGATAAGACGATTAAGGCACCAGGATGCCGATGAGGTCGCACAGCTTATCGCACACACGCTGAGGATAAGCAACAGCAGGGATTATCCCGAAGAATACATTCAGGTGAATATTGATACACATTCGGCTGAGGCCATTCTTGAAAGGGCGGAGCATGGGCATTTTTATGTTGCCTGTGACGGCGAAAGGATAATCGGCTGCGGCTGCATCGCATCTTACTGGGGGAGCGTTACAGAAAGTATCTTGCTGACGATTTTTGTTCTTCCCGAATATCAGGGCAATGGTGTTGGGAGAAAAATTATTGAAACGCTTGAGCAGGATGAGTTCTTTTTCAGGGCAAAGCGCATAGAGATTCCTGCTTCACTTACTGCTGTGGATTTTTACAGGAAAATGGGCTACGATTTTAAAAACGGTGTTGAACAGCCTGAGGACGGACTGCTTTACAGGCTTGAAAAGTTCAGATGAAAATAAAAGAGCTGCTGTACGTTTTTTTTGTACAGCAGCCTTTCTTGTTATATGCGATTTTTACTGTTCTTTTGCGTTGTTGATAGCCGAAAGCAGCGCTCTTATCGAAGAAACGATGATGTCGGAGTGTCTTCCTGCGCCCCAGTATGTCTTACCGTCCTTGGAGATAGAAACGTAGGAAACAGCCTCGGAGTTTGTCTTTCTCTCGATAGCGTGCTCCTGGTAGGTCTCAAGTGTGAACTCAAAGCCGATAGCCTTGCGAAGAGCATTTGCCACAGCGTCAAGACGTCCGTTGCCCTCACCCTCGTAAACCTGCGCTTCGCTGCCGCCCACTGATGCAGTCACCTTTGCGCTTATCCTGTCGCCCTCAAGCTGGGTGTAATGCTCCTGCGTAGCGTTGACATAGGTCGCTTTGTTAAGATATTCTTTCTTGAAGATGTCGTAGACTTCATCAGGTTTAAGCTCCTTGTGCAGATGATCCGAAACGCTCTTGACCTTATAGCCGAAGTCCTCACGCATTTTCTTAGGCAGATCGTAGCCGAACTGTGTCTGAAGGATAAATCCTATGCCGCCCTTGCCCGACTGTGAGTTGATACGGATAACGTCTGCGTCGTACTCTCTGCCCACATCGTGTGGGTCGATGGGCAGGTAAGGAACTGTCCACTGGTCGATATTTTTTTCCTTGCGCCAGCTCATACCCTTTGCGATAGCGTCCTGGTGCGAACCGGAGAATGCGGCAAACACAAGCGCACCGGAGTACGGGCTTCTTGGGCTGACATTCATTCTTGTGACTCTCTCGTAAAGCTCAACAAGCGTAGGCATATCGCTGAAATCAAGCATGGGGTCAACGCCCTGTGAAAACATATTCATAGCAACAGTTACAATATCTGCATTACCTGTTCTTTCGCCGTTTCCAAAGCAGGTACCCTCAATTCTGTCCGCACCTGCAAGCAGTCCCATTTCGCAGTCGGCAACAGCACAGCCTCTGTCGTTGTGGGGGTGAAGTGAAACGATAAGGTTCTCTCTGTTGTGCATAGCCTTGCACATATATTCTATCTGCTGTGCATAAACGTGAGGCATAGATACCTCCACCGTTACAGGCAGATTGATTATCACCTTGTCGTCGGGTGTTGGTTTCCAAATGTCGATCACGGCGTTGCAGATATCTCTTGCAAACTCCATTTCGGTCCCGGTAAAGCTTTCGGGGGAGTATTCAAATCTGAAGTTGGATTCGCCTTTGTATTTTTCTCTGTACTGATTAAGCAGCTCTGCGCCGTCGGTAGCGATCTTGATGATCTCTTCCTTGCTCTTTCTGAACACCTGCTCTCTTTGAGCCACAGAGGTAGAATTGTAAAGGTGAACGATAGCATTTTTAACACCCCTGAGCGCCTCAAAGGTCTTTTTGATGATATGCTCTCTTGACTGAGTGAGCACCTGTATGGTAACATCGTCCGGTATAAGACCCTGCTCGATAAGTGTGCGGCAGAACTCATATTCTGTTTCCGATGCGGCAGGGAAGCCTATCTCGATCTCTTTGAATCCTATCTTTACAAGATGCTTGAAAAATTCCAGCTTTTCTTCCAGGCTCATAGGTATAACAAGCGCCTGGTTTCCGTCACGCAGATCTACCGAGCACCATACAGGCGCCTTGTCAACGTGATCTTTCTTTGTCCATTCCATACATTTTTCAGGCGGGAGAAAATATCCCACTGAATACTTTTTGTAGTTTTCCATACCAACAATTCCTTTCTCTTTTTTGATTTAAAATCGTTTGTACGGGGAAATAAAAAATCGCCTTCCCCCGAAAACAGGAGAGACGAGATTACCCGTGATACCACTCTCATTCGCATACAGCTCACACTGTACGCCTCAGCCACATCAAAACAATGTGCTTTCCTTTTAACGGCGGAACCCCGGAAGCGACTACTTTATATTCACCGCTTCTGCTCAAGGATGAGCTATTACAGACCGTACACGCTGTCTTACACCCGCCGGCAGCTCTCTTTGCAGTACATATCTGCTTTTCTTCCTATCAAAGCATTTTAAATATACAATATTTTGAATACACAATAATTATACCCTTCCCCCGTCACCTTGTCAAGCATTTTACGAAATTTAACATTTTGTTTATATATCCCCGTGCAGCATTACACCGCCGCAGGGTGTAAACGTTGACAGGAGAATATATTTGTTATATAATAACTGTGTATGTTTATATAGTGATGCAGATGAGGAAGCGAAAGTAATGAAGTTGTTTGGTAAGAAAAATAGAGTGTTGACAATTATTGGTGCTGTATTAGTCATAGCATTGACAGCATCGCTGGCATTTTATGCTGTACACGGTGTACTGCGCAGGTCTGCAAGACAAAAGGCGTATGATGTCAAACCTATCACAGATCAGCAGATACAGACGATAATAGACAACTCCAAAGCGGATAAGCTTATGATAGTGGCGCATCCGGATGATGATGTTATCTGGGGAGGGGCGCATCTTATGGATGGCGACTACTACGTTGTGTGCATAACAAACGGAAGGAATGACACCAGAAAAGCAGAGTTTGAAAAAATGCTTGAAAAGTCAGGCAACAGCGGTATCATTCTTGAATATCCCGATAAAGTGCTTGGTGAGCGTGATGATTGGACATATGTCTGGGATAAGATAAACAGCGACCTTGAAAGAATAATGAGCTGTAAGAAATGGGAGCTTATAGTTACCCATAACAAAGCAGGCGAATACGGACATCAGCACCACAAGTATTGCCACACCATAGTTACACAGATATATGACAAACTTTCCATAAGTCAGCCTCTTTATAATTTCGGAGCATACTATTCCCTGAAAAAACTTCCCGACCATGAGAACGAAATGACAAAGGTCAGCCGGGAGCGCTTTGAGTATAAGGACGAACTTGTAAAGGTGTATGAATCCCAGGAGAGCACAGTAAAAAAACTGTGGCACATGGGGCCTTATGAGATGTGGACACAGTACGAAGCGCACAGTGAAGATATAAACAACAAAAAATGATCCTTGAAACAGAGGTAATGAAATGAAGCTGAACAAGAAAAACTATATACATATTCTCATTCTTATGGGAATGTATCTGTTGATGGTGCTTTATATAACCAGATTCACAAATGCATATGGCTCCACCCTCGACTGGGGAGCACAGCATTTTGCTATCCCGGATAATTTCAGGCGGTCCTTTTATGATTCGGGCGAGTTTTTCCCCAGCTTTCTTTTTAATCTGGGTGCAGGTGAAAATATATACAATCTGTCCTATTATGGGCTTTTTTCACCATTGATCCTGCTTTCCTATCTTTTCCCCTTCATACCAATGCATATTTATATCCAGATCATATCTATCCTCGGAGTATGCGTAAGCATATTTCTTTTCTACCGCTGGGTCAACAGAAAATTCGGCGCATCAACAGCCTTTGTGCTCACGGTCCTGTTTGAGTTTTCATCGGGCTATTCTCTGCACAGCCACAGACATATTATGTTTGTCAGCTATATGCCGTTTCTTATACTTGCATTTGGGGCTGTGGAGGATTATTTTCAGGGCAAGCGCAAGTTCTCCCTGGTTATTTATACTTTTTTGTGTATCATGTGCTGCTACTTCTTCGGTGTTGCAGCCCTGGCGGCTATTGTGGTATACGCAGTTTACGAATATCTGCGGATCACCGAAAAAGTCACCTTCAGGGATCTTTTAAAAAAAGGTTCTCACTTTGCAGGCAGAATAATAACTGCGGTGCTTATGGCAGGCATCCTTTTATTGCCAACGCTGCACTGTATGTTCAGCGGCCGTGATGCAGGCAATTCAAAGATCGACCTATCAAGTCTTATCCCAAAAGCCAACATCGGATTTTTCTGCTATGACAGCTACGGAATGGGTCTGACTGTAATTGCCATTATCGCCATATTGAATGCAGTTATCTCAAAAAATAAAAAACACACACGTTTTCTTGGTATTACCATGCTGGTGCTTATGTTACTGCCCGTGTTCCTTCTTGTTATCAACGGGGGACTGTATGTGGATGCAAAGGTGCTTATCCCCTTTGTGCCTGTTTGCCTGCTTCTTGTGGGAAGACTTTTGGAGCAGATGTCTGACAAAAGTTTTAACTGTGTATGGTGTCTTGCTGTTACAGCTGCCCTTGTTGCACTTGCTGCAATATTCGGACAAAGCGGTGATTATAACGGTGTAAATGACCGGATAATCAAGGCAGCGGTGCTGGATCTGGGGGTAATGCTTGTTTTAGGCGTGGTGTCTGTAAAACTTAAAAAGAAGTTTGTTTTTTACGGAGCGCTGGCAGCAGTTGCGGTTGTTACAGGTGTTACAGTCAACAGCAACGACTCTCTTGTTAAGAACAAAGAACTTGATACCTGGTTCTCGCAGGATATGTACGATCTTGCCGACACCATAAGCCGGGACGATAAACAAGTCCGGACCGCAAATCTTATAAACCGTGACGATACGGTAAACTATGTCTACAATAACGATTATCTTGTAAGCAATATCTATTCCTCCCTGCATAACAGAAAATATAATGATTTTTACTTTAATCACATATATAATGAAAACGAGTTCAGAAATCCTGCCCTGACCACCCAGTCCCAGAGCCTGCTGTATCAGATATATATGGGGCAGAAATACCTTATCACAGACGACAGCAAGGCGCTTCCTTCACATGAGTATAAAAAGATAAAACAGTCCGGTGAGCTTTCACTTTATGAGTGTGAAAAAGTCTTTCCCATAGGATACAGCACCTCTGCCGTTCTTAGTGAAGAGGCATTTTCAAATATGGATTATCCCCGATCTCTGTGTGCCGTTATGAATAATATAATCGTTCCACAGGGCGGTAAGGACAGTTATGAATGTAATATGATCACTTCTTTCCCATCCTTTGAGCTTCCCGGCAGAACGGGTATCAGCAGATCCGGCAGCGGATATGAGATAAGGCTGGAAAAGACCGACGAGTTTACGGTTGAGCTTCCTCAGAAGGTAAGCGCAGATAAGCTTTTGCTGGTAACTATGGATATTGACAATGATATGTCCGGCAAAGGGCTTTCCTCAGACGATGCAAAGATTTTTATAAACGGTATTAAAAATAATCTTACTGATCCAAGCTGGAAATACTATAATAACAATAAGACCTTCAGATTTGTCGTATCCTCAACGGACGGAAAGGATATTGAAACACTTAAACTGAAATTTATGAGAGGCAACTACGATGTCAAAAACATAAAGTGCTATGTTATGGATATAAGCAATTTTATGCAGGTGGACGAATTTGTTTTTGACAAACAAAAGACCAAGGGCGATAATATAGTTGGAAGCATAGACGTTTCAAACGACGGATATTTCAAGCTGTCTGTTCCCTATGCCGAAGGGTTTACCGCTTATGTTGACGGAAAAGAAACACAGGTGGAGTGTGTGGATACTGCATTTGTGGGATTTGCCATTACAAAAGGTCACCATGATATCAAAATAACCTTTACCGCACCCTTGAAAAAAGCAGGGCTTCTTATGTCTGCATCAGGCGTGGCTGTGCTGTTTGTGCTTATGGTTATTGAGTTTATAAGCAAAAAGAGAAAGAATAATACATCAAAAAAGGATGTGTGATATTTGGACTTTAACATTAGCAGGGTGAGCGGCTTTTTAAATGGTTTGAGTTATGATGCTTACGAATATATGGGCGCACATCTTTGCGGCGAAGGTGTGCATTTTGCCACATATGCTCCAAACGCTGAAAATGTCAGAGTTATGCTCAACGGTGATCTTTACAATATGCAGCGTGATGATAAGGGCGTGTGGACTGCCCTGTGCAGAGGTGCAAAGCAGGGGGACGTATATCAGTATGTTATCACCACCGGGACCTTTGAACAGCAGTATCGCTCAGACCCCTTTGCCTTTTACAGCGAACTCCGCCCGAAGAATGCTTCCATAGTTTATGATATGAATAATTATAACTGGAACGATGAGGGCTGGATTAAACAGCGTGATAAAAGCTACGAGCGCCCTGTAAATATATATGAGGTGCACTTTGGCAGCTGGAAGATCAAAGAGGGAATGCAGGATGCACAGAGATTTTATTCTTACTATGAACTGGCGGACCTGCTTATCCCTTACGTGAAGGAGATGGGTTATACCCACATTGAGCTGCTGCCTATGACCGAGCATCCTTTTGACGGTTCCTGGGGATACCAGGTAACAGGGTATTTTTCCGCCACATCACGATACGGTGATCCCAACGGATTGAAATTTTTTATCGACCGCTGCCACACCCAGGGCATCGGCGTTATCCTGGATTTTGTCCCTGTGCATTTTGCAAGGGATTCCTTTGCTTTGCATATGTATGACGGGGGCTGTGTTTTTGAAAACCGGGATCCTATGATGCGTTACAGCCAGTGGAACACAGTGCTTTTTGATTATTCAAAGCCCCATGTGCTGAGTTTTATTAAATCTGCGCTGAATTTCTGGATCGACAAGTATCACGTTGACGGCATAAGGTATGATGCTGTGGCAAATCTTATATATCAGCAAGGCAGACAGGATATGCCATACAACGACAGCGGACTTTGGTTTTTGCGTGATACAAATTATACGATGCAAAGGCTCCACCCGGATGTTATGCTGTTTGCGGAGGACTCCACAAGCTATGAAAAGGTTACGGCACCTGTGGAATACGGCGGATTGGGATTTGATTATAAGTGGGATCTGGGCTTTATGAATGATACCTTGGACTATATTAAAACTCCTGCTGCTCAAAGACAAAAACAGCACCATAAAATGACCTTCTCCATGGGTTATTTTTACAGCAATCTGCATATACTCCCTTATTCCCACGACGAGGTGGTACACGGGAAAAAAACTATTCTTGACAAAGCCTTTGGCAATCAGGAGGAAAAAATGGCGACCATAAGGGCGCTTTATATGTGGCAGATGACACACCCGGGAAAAAAGCTGAATTTTATGGGAAACGAGCTTGGTGAATATACTGAATGGCGTGAGGAAAAGGAACTCGGCTGGAATATCCTTTCCTATCCTGCTCACGATTCTCTGCACCGGTATATAAAAAGGCTCAATCAGATATACCTGACCGAGCCTGCGCTTTATAAATTCGATTACAATGCTGCGTCCTTCCGCTGGGTGGATGCGGACAATGCTGGAAGGTGTATTTTTGCGTTTCAGCGAAATGACCTTAACGGACATTACATATACTGTGTTTTCAACTTTTCTGCAAGCAGACAGAGCTATGTGCTCAATGTACATATGAACGGGGAATATGAAGAACTGCTCAATTCAGACCGTGACATTTACAGCGGTTCAAACTGTCTTAATGAGCACTGTACCGCAAACGGATACAAGCTTAATATCTCCCTTGCGCCATTGTCTGCTGTGATGCTCAGAAAAAAAGACTAAAGCAGATCGGAAGGCTCAAAAGCAATCTGTGCACCGTCACGTATAAGCTCCGCCTGCCCACGGTATCTCTCCACGTCTGCCTGATGGGGAGGTATGACGAAAACATCTGTGCCTGCCGTAAGGGCGTGGGAAACCGTGTTAAGACAGCCGCTTTTTGATGATGCTTCCACCACAAGGAGCTTTGAGCTCAGCGCAGCGATCAGTCTGTTTCTCTGTGTAAAATTTGTTCGCACAGGCTTTGAATACGGCGGATACTCCGAGATCACCGCACCGGATGCGGCGATCTCTTTTTGTATTTCAGCACTGCCGTAAGGATAATCAAAGCCTATCCCGCAGCCAAGTACCGCTATGGTCTTTGACCCCTCCCGGATACAGTTCAGATGGGCACACCTGTCTATGCCCGGAGCAAAACCGCTTATTATTACTCTTTTGTTTCGTGCAAGCTCTTTTGAGAAAGTGGTGCAGATCCTGATTGAATAATCGCTTGGATGCCTTGCACCGATGATCCCCACAGGATCACGTGATAAAAGCACTTGTGGATCACCTTTTACATATAAAACTATCGGCGCAGTTACAGCGTCTAAGGCATGGGGATATGATATGTCTGTTGCAGCTATCGGCTGGATACCGCTTTTACTGCAGCTTTCCAGTATCTTTTCAGCCATGCCGGATGTGACTTTCCTAAGGGCTGATCCCCTCTGACGGGCATGGTCCAGAGCTTTTTGTGCGCTGGCATACTTTTTAAACAGCTCTTTGAAAAGCTGCTCCTTGCCTCTGAATGCTTCGGAACATTCTATCCATTTTATTATGTCCTCCGACATTTTCCCGGCCTCCTTCCGTGCATTTTCCATATTTTGATGATAACATATTTTAATTGCATTTTCAACCGTCTCCGGGCTTGCATTATTGCACAAGCAGATCGGGCTTTATTTGTTAAAGTATACAAAAGTTCGGCCGCTCACAAAAAAGTTGTGTACTATCACTGTATAATGTGATACAATGTACTTGTAGTTGTATCTCTTTTCCGAAAGGCGGTGTTTCAAATGCTTGAAAAGCTGAAAGAAAAGTATAAAAAGATACGTTGGACAAGGACTTTGTGCCGAAGAACAGGACTTATACTTGCTGCTTCTTTGATCTTTATCCTTGCTTTGACGACCCACCCTGTGAAAAAGAGCTCAAGTACAGACGACTCATCAAGTTCATCTGAAAGCAGCGCATCATCTGCTGCGGAAAAGAAAAGCTATGAGACCAAATACGAAAAAATTGAAAACGACAAGGTGAATAATACCGGTTTGCTTGTGCTTGATAACAAGGACCATTCCTATACCGCAAATGCTCAGGACCTTGTTCCTATTTATTCATATCTGTTTAATGCAAACGGAGAACAGGTAATGACCACCAGCAGCATGAACGTTTCGGGAAATAAGGATATGTTCGCCCATTTGAATTCCATGATAAGCGATTTTGCTGCGGCTACCTCACTTCGTACTATAATGGTCACAAATTCCACTTACCTGCTGGAGGGAAGGGTATACAAAACCCAGTATGATATCCCTAAACAGCAAGATCAGCAGGACAACGCTAAAAAGGAAGAGAAAGCTGAAAGCGGCAATACCCCCTCATCCGCAGGTTGTTATGAGCACCTTACGGGACTTGCGGTCGATCTTCATCTTTATGAAAAGGACAAGGGAACCTATCCTGAGTTTACCGGTGAGGGCAAGTATGCCTGGATAAATGAAAACTGCTGGAAATATGGATTTGTACTGAGATACCCCGGCGAAAAACAAAGTGTGACCGGTGTTGAGGGTAAGAAAAACCATTACCGCTACGTGGGTCAGGCTTATGCCAAGGTAATGCATGATAACGATCTTGTGCTGGAGGAGCTTTACGAATTTCTGGATAAGTATACATATGAAGATCCGCTTTTGATAACCACATCCGACGGTAAAGAAAGAATGATATACAGCGCAGCGCTTGATAAAGAAAACTCTGAAACTACAATACCCACCCCGGAGCTGTCCAGATCGGACTTTGGATATGAGATAACCGGAAACGGCAGCGGCAGAGTATATATCTGTGCTGATGTGGGAATAAGCGAGGCACCGCCTGCACAGGACTCTTCAAACGCACAGTCTTAGAGTGAGAAAACACAATAGATGACATAGTAAAGACCAATTACCTCCGCCCCCGGGTGGGGGTGATTTTTGTTTTGTAAGCGAAATATTGTCTTATCCGTGCCCCGAGGATCAATGGCGGGGCTTTGCGGCTTATTTACCAGCTGTACATAAATTTGTACAGCTGTTTTTGTGTCCCTTTTCAGGCATATGACATACAATATACAAAATAACGTCTGTTTTGACGGACGAAACAGGAGGATATGGTATGTCGGAAAAATACTTTCTTGGCTCAATGACACCCGGTGGTTTTGTAACACAGTTCGGAGAATATGTTAACTCTGACAGCTTCTATACTTATGTTCTGAAAGGCGCAGCGGGAACAGGAAAGTCCTCGCTTATGAAAAAGATCGCAGACAGATTTGAAGAAAGTGAAAATGTTACCCGTTATTACTGCTCATCTGATCCGGATTCACTTGACGGTGTGGTGCTGCACAGTTCAAAGGCGGTCATAGTTGATGGTACCGCTCCCCACACCTTTGACCCTGTATATCCCGGTTCCTGCCAGAGGGTGGTCGACCTGGGGAGCTGCTGGGACAACAGTATGCTCAAGGATAAAAAGGAAGATATAGTCGGTGCCATAAGAAAACACAAAGAGCTTATGTCCTGCGGTGCAAAATACACCGCTGCTCTTGGAAAAATATGCGAGGATACATTCTGCTGTGCAGAGCAGTGCCTTGATAAGCAAAAGCTGGATGGCTTTTGTAAACGCTTTTGCAAAAAAGTTTTCGGCAAAAGCCGTGGTTATCGGGGAAGGAGCTTTACACGCTGCCTTAGCGCAATGACACGCTACGGGTATTATACTTTCAGCGAAACCCTGGATAACTACCTTGATGTGTATTATTTGTGCAACGATATTTTTGCCGCCTCGAATATCCTTATTTCAGCTGTTGCAGGGTATGCGGTGCAAAAGGGGTACGATGTAAAGCTGTCCCCATGTATGCTTTTTGGGAACAAGCTATATGAGCATCTTCTCATTGACGAGATAGGTGTAGCTTTGGTTTCTGCAAGCCCGCTAAACGGACTTGAAGCAGCCGGAAAGAGGATAAATATGTCAAGATTCTATCAAAAGACCCTGTGGCAGGAAAACAAAGATCGGCTGAAACAAAACGCTGCATTGATGCGAACTCTGAAAGATGCCGCCGGACAGATGATGGATAAGGCAAAGCAGCAGCACGATGTTATAGAAAGATACTATATAAATGCAATGGATTTTAATGCTGTTGAGAAAATATGCGAGAAAATTTCCGGGGAAATATCAGCAAAATAAAAAAATGTGAGAGCAGCCTAAGGGCAGTGATTATATAGAAGCCTTATGAATTTTTTTGAGGAACATCTTTTTATTGCGAAGGACTGTTTCCTAACCGTATTTCTTGACCATAACTATTTTCGTAGCCGGCGCACGAGAATATCCATAGGATATTCTCGGTTGGGGCAGAGAATTGACCAAAAGGTCAATTCTCCGTAGCTAACGGCAAAGCCGTTAGCGAAACCCATTTTGCAAAAGGGTTTTCCCCAAAAAGAGTTTATAATGCTTCTGTATAAGTGCAGTCCATATGCTGCTCTCATGTTTTTAATATCCTTATTTTACAGCTGCCAGTAAAGCGTCAACTTTGTCGGTCTTTTCCCAGGCTACGCCAAGATCCTCACGTCCCATGTGTCCGTAAGCGGCAAGCGCCTTGTACTGCGGTTTGCGAAGATCAAGCATATCAATAATTGCTGATGGGCGCAGGTCAAAGACTTTGTTTACAGCCTCCGAGAGCTTTTCATCGCTGACCTTTCCCGTGCCAAAGCTGTCAACCATTATTGAAACCGGACGTGCTACCCCGATAGCGTATGCTATCTCTACTTCACATTTATCTGCAAGACCTGCGGCAACGATGTTCTTTGCAACATATCTTGCAGCGTAGGTAGCCGAGCGGTCTACCTTTGTGGGATCCTTGCCCGAAAATGCTCCGCCGCCGTGGCGTGCATATCCGCCGTAGGTATCAACGATTATCTTTCGTCCTGTAAGTCCGCTGTCGCCCTGAGGTCCGCCCACAACAAAGCGTCCTGTGGGATTGATGAAATATTTTGTGTCTACAAGCAGCTCCCCGGGGATAACAGGCTTTATAACGTTTTGTATAATATCCTCTCTTATCTGTTCCAAAGAAGCACCCTCATCGTGCTGCGAGGATATCACCACCGTGTCCACTCTTACAGGCTTGCCGTCAACATATTCTACCGTAACCTGAGTTTTTCCGTCGGGACGCAGATAACCAAGTGTTCCGTTCTTTCTCACCTCTGTGAGCCTGAGAGCAAGTTTGTGTGCAAGCGATATGGGCATTGGCATAAGCTCCGCAGTTTCGTTGCAGGCATATCCGAACATTATTCCCTGATCGCCTGCGCCGGTGTCGTTTTCTCCTTTATCTCTGCCCTCAAGTGCGCTGTCCACCCCCATAGCAATGTCAGGGGACTGTTTGTCTATTGTGGTGATGACCGCACAGGTGTTGCAGTCAAATCCGAGCTTTGCATCGTTATATCCGATCTCGTTTACTGTGTCTCTGACGATCTGAGGAATGTCAACAACAGCCTTTGTGGTTATCTCACCCATGCACATTATCATTCCCGTGGTTGCCACAGTTTCGCAAGCGACCCTTGACATTGGGTCCTGTGCAAGCATAGCATCAAGGATAGCATCTGAAACCTGATCGCATATTTTGTCGGGATGCCCCTGTGTTACCGATTCTGATGTAAAAAGAAATTTAGACATTTGCTTACCTCTTTCTATATGATTAAGATCCGGCTTTTTGCCGTATGAATGGGTCAAAAATAGCCGAAAAAAAGCACTTCGTTTCCGAAATGCTTGAAATACCGACGATTTCCTCATCTCTCGGAAAACTCCGCAGGAATTAGCACCTTGTGTAATAAATACCCAGGTTGCCGGGCTTCATAGGACCTGTCCCTCCGCCACTCTTGATAAGGCTATTTTTTAACAAGGAACATTATACAACATATATCTTTCTTTGTCAACACATTATGCAGTAGGTTTGTAAATTTTTTGTGTCCTTTGAATTGTTATAAAAATGTAAAAGTTATCCCTTGATATTTACATTGTAAATATTATATGTTATAATCAATTGGTGAGAGTGTGCCGATAAGACGGCATACTGTATCAGTTATGCCTATCAAGGAGGAAATAATAATGGTTAGAGCGATAGTCGGTGCTAACTGGGGCGATGAGGGTAAGGGAAAGCTTACCGATATGATGTCTCAGGAGTCTGATATAGTAATCAGGTTTCAGGGCGGTGCAAATGCAGGTCACACAATTGTGAACCATTACGGAAAATTTGCCCTTCATACGCTTCCTTCGGGAGTTTTTTATGACCATACCACAAACATAATAGGCAACGGCGTTGCACTTGACGTTGAAAAGTTTTTCAACGAGGTGAAAGACGTTACTTCCAAGGGCGTACCAATGCCGAAGATACTTATTTCAGACAGGGCACAGATGGTAATGCCGTATCATGTTCTTTTCGACCAGTATGAGGAGGAAAGACTGGGCAAGGCAAGCTTTGGCTCAACAAAATCGGGTATTGCACCCTTTTATTCTGATAAATACGCTAAAATAGGCTTCCAGGTACAGGAGCTTTTCCACGAGGACACTCTGAAGGTGAAGATCGCAAGAGTGCTTGAACAAAAAAACGTTCTTCTGGAGCACCTTTACCATAAGCCGCCTATTGATCCGGATGAGCTTTTTGAAACACTTATGAGATATAAAGAAATGCTTGCACCTTATGTGTGTGACGTTTCCGCATATCTGTGGAAGGCTCTGAAGGAGGGTAAAAATGTCCTTTTGGAAGGTCAGCTGGGATCTTTGAAAGACCCTGACCACGGTATTTACCCTATGGTAACATCCTCTTCCACTCTTGCAGCTTACGGCGCTATCGGTGCAGGGCTTCCGCCTTATGAGATAAAGACTATCGTTACGGTAGTAAAGGCGTATTCGTCTGCTGTGGGTGCAGGTGCATTTGTTTCCGAGATCTTCGGAGATGAGGCTGAGGAGCTGAGAAAAAGAGGCGGTGACGGCGGAGAGTACGGTGCAACCACTCACAGACCAAGAAGAATGGGCTGGTTCGACTGCGTTGCCACAAAGTACGGCTGCCGTATACAAGGCACAACAGATGTTGCCTTTACGGTCATCGACGTTCTGGGATATCTTGATAAGATCCCTGTTTGCGTGGGATATGAGTATGAGGGTAAGATCCTTGACAATTTCCCCACCACGCAGATACTTGAAAAGTGCAAGCCTGTTCTTGAGGTCCTTGACGGCTGGAAGACTGATATCAGGGGCATAAAGAAGTATGAGGACCTGCCTCAGAACTGTAAGAAATATATCGAGTTCGTTGAGGAGCATATAGGCTTCCCGATCACAATGGTATCCAACGGACCGTCAAGAGAGGATATTATTTACAGGGAAAGCAAACTTAAATAAGATCATAGAAAGAGCATCGCCGTTAAGGGCTGTGCTTATATAGAAGTATTGTGACATTGTGTTTCTGAGGGGCACGCCCTCTCTTGCAGGGCGTCCCCTCTTCCAAAACAGTCCACCAGACTGTTTTGGAATTCACCCCTTGCGGAGCGCACGATGTATGAGGATTTCGCTCTCTGCGGAGAGCGACGAGGGCGCCGCCCTCGACCGCACGCTATCCGCAGGATAGTGTAGCTTT
>ONMZ01000035.1 GCA_900319075.1 uncultured Eubacteriales bacterium | reverse complement strand
AATCATTAAAAAGTTTCTGAGGGGGGCTCGGGGGGAACTCTTTTCAAAGAGTTCCAGCCCGATTATTCACCATGCGTATGATGATAAATTCTGATTTAGAATAATTTAAAAACGGCGGCAAGTAAAATGCCGCCGTTATGTTGATAAGATATTAGCCGCTCATAGCAACCGATTCTGCATCGGGTCTATACACTCTTTGGATATCAGCGCCGAGCTTACGGAACTTCTCATCGATAGCTTCATAGCCACGCTCGATATACTCGATATGTTCGATCTCCGTAATGCCGTCGGCGGCAAGACCTGCGATAACCATTGCGGCGCCTGCTCTGAGGTCGGTAGCGACCACCGGAGCACCATGGAGTTTTCCCACTCCCTGTATAACGGCGACTTTGCCGTCAACGGAGATATCAGCGCCCATTCTTCTGAGCTCACCCACGTATCTGAAGCGGTTATCGAATATATCGTCGGTAACGATGCTTGTACCGTCAGCCATTGTAAGCAGGGTAGAGAACTGGGGCTGCATATCGGTAGGGAAGCCGGGGTGCGGCATAGTTTTAAGCGAAGTTTTCATCAAAGGACCGTCCACCCAAACATGGACACTTTCGTCGCTTTCCACAACGTTTACACCGCATTTACGCAGCTTTGCAGAAATAGATTCAAGGTGCTTGGGGATAACGTTACAGATATTCACATCTCCCCCGGTAGCAGCGGCAGCGACCATATAGGTACCTGCTTCGATCTGGTCGGGGATAGTGGCATAGGTAACGCCTTTAAGGTACTCAACACCTCTGACCTTGATAACGTCCGTACCTGCGCCACGGATATCGGCGCCCATAGAGTTAAGGAAGTTGGCAAGGTCAACGATATGAGGCTCTTTAGCCGCATTTTCGATTATAGTAAGACCGGAGGCTTTTACAGAGGCAAAAATAGCGTTCATGGTAGCGCCTACGGTAACAAAGTCAAAGTAGATCTGGTTTCCGGAAAGCTTCTGAGCACGCACGTGGTTATTGCCGTTTACGATATCATCGGTAGCACCAAGCGCTCTGAAAGCCTTTAAATGCTGGTCGATGGGACGGTCGCCAAGATCGCAGCCGCCGGGCATTGGAACAAACGCCTCATGGAACCTTCCCAGAAGGGTGCCCAGGAAATAACAGGATGCACGCATGGTCCTTGCAAGTTCGTAGGGAACGGAAGGATTGGTGATACCTGCGGTATCTATCTTTATGGTGTGTCTGTCCAAAAGCTCGACCTTTGCGCCCATTTCTTTAAGGATCTTCAGGCACTTGGTTATATCGCTTATTTCAGGCACGTTTTCAAGGATGCATGGCTCGTCGCAAAGGATAGTTGCAGCAACAAGCGCAACAGCGGCATTTTTTGCACCGCTAATATACACGTCACCATGAAGCGGCTTCCCGCCTCGGATAACAAATTTCTCCAAAACAAACACAACTCCTCAAAACAGGCAAACAGTCAAATTTCTCTCTCTTTTTATGCCAGTTATTATACCACGGTCCGGCTTAAAATAAAAGCTTTGACAGAAAATTTCCACGATTTGTTTAATTTCTTTTTTTGTAGGAGGAAATTTTCATAAATTGTCACACAAACTGTGGTGCGAAGGAATACAGCAGAGCATTACACAAAACTCCGCTGCAAGCAAAAGGCAGCAATTTGCAACAATGCAGAATGTTACAAATTTTCAACAAGTTTATTCTACCACACATATCCCTGAAAATCAATAGGCAGACGACATTTTTCTATAAATTTTTCAAATTATTTTTTACAATTATTACAAAGCGGTTACAGATGTACAAAATAACGTACAGTTTGTATTTCTTTTGTAATACAAGTGTCCAAAATATTACACGGTAATGGGTGAAACTTCCTTGACGGGGAGGGGCGTGTGTGGTATAATGTGGGTGGGAACGCAGATTTTGAGGAGGCGGTAACGTGAAGAAAAATCTAAAATGGATATTCATTTTTGGAGGCGTTATAGCTGCCTGCGTTTTTGTGATAATTTTCGGACAGTTAAAGACAGAAAAAAAGGGCGCAGAAATATACGTGGATCAGAAGCTTTACAAGGTCATAGAAAGCATCGAAGATCCGCAGGTACAGAGCATTACGGTAAAGACGGAGAAGGGTTGGAACAAGATCTGCTACGCAGGGGGAGAGATCTGGGTAGAGGAGGCGGATTGTAAGAACCAGGTGTGCGTAAAGCACGCAAAAGCGTCGTTTGTGGGGAGCAGCATAATTTGTGCGCCTCACAAGCTGGTCATCAGGGTGGTGGGCAGCAGCCAATCGGCGGCAGATGCGGAGGTGTAGGCTTTGGGAAAAGACAGGATAAGTGTACAAAAAATCGCCCTGATAGGTGTTATGGCTGCGCTTTCGCTGGGTATTTACGCCATTGAGGCGCAGGTGCCCTCGCCCAACATTGCAGGGATCAAGCTGGGGCTTGCAAACGTGGTGACTTTATGTGCGATGCTTTTTGCGGGGCGCATAGCGGCAGGGTTTGTGCTTGGGATAAGGATAGTGCTTGCAGCGGCGTTTTGCGGGACGTTTATCAGCTTTATGTTTTCGCTTTGCGGCGGTTTTGCGGCGTATGCGGTGATGTGTCTGCTGGTGAACAGGTTTGACAAAAAGCAGATATGGGTAGTTTCGGTATTCGGGGCGCTGGCGCACAACGCAGGGCAGCTTTGCGTGGTGGCGGTGGTGCTGACGACGCAGATAGGGGCTTTTATACCATATCTTGTGATAAGCGGCATAGGTTCGGGGGCGCTCACGGGCTTGGTGGCACAGCGGCTATGGTTCTCGCCCCTCAGAAGATTTGAGGTGAAAAAATAAAAAAGAGCAGGCACCGGGCTTGCTCTTTTTTTGTTGGGCAGGTGTTGACAAGGCAGGGGGAAGGGTGTTAAAATAAAAGGTGAAATATGGAAAAAATAAAGGGGTGAGCCTTATGACAAAGAAAATAATCAGCGCATTACTGGCAGTTACAATGCTGTTTATGACAGCTTGCGGAGACAGCTCCACGGCAGAGGACAGCAAAACCGTTGAGAGCGCTGCAGAGTCGGCTTCGGACAGCTCGGAAAGAGAAAGCGACAGCAAGCCGTCGGGGGATTGGAACGCAGAGCTTATTACGACGGGGACGGAGACGAAAAAGACGGATAGCACCACTGCAAAGGGGTCGGACAGCCAGGCAGGCGCAACCACAACAACAAAGAGCGCAAGCAATGACAGCAAGCAGGAACAGCCGCAGGGACAGCAGAAGCAACAGTCAACACAGGCACAGCCGAGAACAACACAAGGTATCCCAAAGACACCTGTAAAGGCTGTTCAGACTACAAAAGCAACAACAAAGGCAACGCAAAAACAGGCACAGGCGCAAGTAAGTGCTCCGAGTAATTTGACAGCTTATCAGAAGGGTATGTATAATATACTGTTGGGTAAAGCAACAAAAACAGATTATGAAAACGTAAGAAATGAGCTTCTTGCATATGGCAAGAAAAAGTATCCGCAGTTTAAGATAAACACAAAGTACACCCTTTTGTAGATGCAAACGGTAATTATACCGATGATGCTTACAAAATGAAAGATTATGCCGACTCGGTAGAGTTTTATCATGTTAGAGAATATGGTGGCGGATACATATATACATCACAAAAACAGTTAAGTGAAGATGTTTATGCGTTTGACTATGTTATGAAACGAGATATAGACAATCTCCTTGAAAATCAAAAACGATATGAAGCAGGAGACGGGGTCGTGTGGTATATTACATATGGGATAAGAGAAGGTGCATACAGCCACTCTGCAACATGGGTTGTTGTTGCAAGCTTTGACAGCGAGTGGAAATAAATGATAATTGAATATTGTAGCATAGAGACTGTTTTCAATGATTGAGAGCAGTCTTTTTTTGTTTCTTTTTTAGAATTGCCGATAGGCAAGGAACGGAGGTATATTTCAATGAATAAGTACAGACATTATGGTGCTCCTGCACCGCCATAGGGCGGAAGGAGCGAAGAAACAGGGGGCAGGATAAAAAATGCTCTTTTATAGGGTTTATGCTTGCATTTATGATAAAAATATGATATAATACAACTGTATAATGCCCCAGGTATGGTTTTGGGGCAAAATGCTGCGTTTTTACACTTTTGAAGGGGGAGCCGGGGTTTATGAGAATACTTGGGATAGACCCGGGCTACGCTATTGTGGGCTTTGCGGTGGTGGACTTTGAGGGCGGCAGGTTCAGGCTCATTGACATGGGGGCTGTGACCACCGAGGCGGATATGCCCTTTGAGGCAAGGCTGAAAGCCATTTACCTTGATATGTGCCAGATCATAAGCACATACAAGCCACAGGAGATATCAATAGAAAAGCTTTTTTTCAACACCAACCAGAAAACCGCTATCGACGTGGCGCAGGCAAGGGGTGTGACTATCCTGCCGGCAATAATGCAGGGGCTGCCTATTTACGAATACACGCCGCTTCAGGTGAAAAGCTCGATAGTCGGTTACGGACGGGCGGAGAAAAAACAGGTGCAGGAAATGGTGAGAAGTATGCTGCACTTAAAGGAAGTTCCCAAGCCGGACGACACTGCGGACGCTGTGGCGCTGGCGATAACCCACGGGCTTTCCATAAATACAAGAAAACAACTTGAAAAATACGGGTAAAGTGAGGCGCTTACTATGGAAAATGTACAGCAGTTCATTGACAGGATAAAGGCGGACAGCTATATGCAGCACTACCTTTCGGCGGAGTGCGATTTTGACCTTGAGGATGACAAGCAGCTTGAAGATGACCTCTATTATCTGCTTGAAGGCGGAAAATGCCAGTTTAAGCTCACGCCGCTGGGCTGCGACGGCAGCGGAGGAGTTTATGTGCTGGCCGATGACGGCAGGGTAGGATATATCGATTCGGAGGGCAGCGCCGGATTTGCTGCTATGAGCGTAAGGGACTTTTTTGCTGTTTTGCTTTGCTGCGGTTATCTGAGCGACTGGGCAGATGCAAGCCAGGACGGCTGCTTTGACAGTCTGCAAGGTTTTATGGAGCAGCTGGAGGATAAGATCTCGCCAAGTGAGGATTACAAAAAGCGCATTGCAGAGTTTTGCTGCGACTGCGGACTTGAAACGGATCCCGAAAAGATATATGAGATGTTCAAAAAGGGCGTTTTTTCACAGCCGCCGCTTGAAATAAAAGCCATAGATGATGATTATGAGGACTATGATCCGCTTTTTAAGATAGGGTAAAACACAAGGAGAAGGATTATGATATACTCGGTGAGAGGAAAGGTCATTGCCACGGAGCCTGAGCTGGTGGTGGTGGAATGCGGCGGAGTCGGTTATGCCTGCCGCACTTCGTTCAATACCATACAAAAGGTCACGGGGCAGGACGAGGTGATGCTTTTCACCCACCTTGCGGTGAGAGAAAATGACGTTGAGCTGTTCGGTTTTGCCACAAGGGAGGAGCTCAACAGCTTCAAGATGCTGATAACCGTTTCGGGGGTTGGCCCCAAGGCAGCGGTGTCCATACTTTCGGCGCTTACGCCCTCGCAGTTCGCACTTTCGGTGGCAACGGGGGACTATAAGGCGCTTACGAAGATAAAGGGAATCGGCACGAAGATAGCCCAGAAGATCGTGCTTGAGCTTAAAGACAAGGTGGCTAAGCAGGGGGCTATTTCGGTAAGAGGGGACAGCACCCAGGCGATAATACCCCAGGGAAGCAACGTTGACGAGGCGGTAACGGCTCTGGTGGTGCTGGGGTATACCGAGGGCGAGGCGCTGTCGGTGATATCGCAGCTTGATGCGAGCCTGCCGGTGGAGGAGCTTATAAAGAAGGCGCTGATAGGGCTGGCGAAGTTCTAAGCAGTAAAAAGAGGTGTGAGGCTTGATAGAAAAAGGCGGATTTGAAATAGAAAATGACTACGCAGGCAGGCTCGTTGCGCCGCAGGTGACTAAGGACGAGAGCGATGACTTTGAGACAAGTCTGCGTCCAAAGACCCTTGACGAATACATCGGGCAGGATAAGGTAAAGGATAATCTGAAGATATACATTCAGGCGGCTAAAAAGCGTGGGGACAGCCTTGACCATGTGCTTTTGTACGGCCCTCCGGGACTGGGCAAGACCACACTTTCGGCTATTATCGCAAACGAGATGGGTGTTAATATCCGCATCACCTCGGGACCGGCTATTGAAAAGCCCGGCGACCTTGCGGCGCTGCTGACCAACCTTGAAAAGGGCGATGTGCTGTTTATTGACGAGATACACAGGCTTTCAAGGCAGGTGGAGGAGGTTTTGTACCCGGCTATGGAGGACTTTGCTCTGGACATTATCATGGGCAAGGGACCGGCGGCAAGGAGCATTAGGATAGATCTGAACAAATTTACACTTGTTGGTGCGACCACAAGGGCAGGACAGCTTACATCGCCTCTTCGTGACAGATTCGGGGTGATCCAGAGGCTGGAGCTTTACTCGGTGGAGCAGCTTTGCGATATTGTTGAGCGAAGCGCAAATATTCTTGGGGTACCATGTGAGCACGAGGGCGCCAGGGAGATAGCATCAAGATCAAGGGGCACACCGAGAATAGCCAACAGGCTTTTAAAGCGTGTGAGAGATTTTGCAGACGTTATGGGCAACGGACGGGTGACACGGGAGATAGCTAAGATAGCTCTTAACCAGATGGACGTTGACGATATGGGACTTGACAGTCTGGACAGGCGTTTGCTGGATATGATAATCAAGGGATACGGAGGCGGCCCGGTGGGGCTGGAAACGCTGGCTTCCGCCATCGGTGAGGAGGCTGTGACGCTGGAGGACGTTTGCGAGCCGTATCTTATGCAGCTGGGGTTTCTTTCACGTACCTCCAGGGGACGGTGCGCCACAGAGCTGGCTTACAGGCACCTGGGGATACTCAAAGACGGACAGGTGACTTTTTAGGCATTTTCAGGGATAGACAAAAATTCTTTATCAAGGAGGATGTGCCCGCATAAGGGCATCTAAGAAAGATATGGGAGAATTATTCGGCACGGACGGTGCAAGAGGTATTGCCATAAGCAGTTTTACCTGCGAGACAGCCATGCAGATAGGCAGGGCGGTGGCGGCTGTGTTCTGTAAAGAAGCACAAAAGCCCAAAATCATCATAGGTCTTGACACAAGGGTGTCGGCAGAGGTCATTCAGTCGGCTCTGGTCAGCGGTATCTGTTCAATGGGGGCGGACGCTGTTATTGTGGGGGTAGTGCCTACTCCTGCGGTGGCTGTGCTGGTGAAAAAGAACAATGCCTGTGCAGGGATCATGATAACCGCAGGTATCAGCGATTACAGGTACAACGGGGTAAAGATATTCGGTGCAGACGGTTTCAGGATCAGCAGAGATGACGAGCAGCAGCTGGAGGCTCTTGTGGAAAAGGGCGAATTTGAGCTTAAAAGCGGCAGGGACATCGGACACATATACTATGACAAGGACGGTCAGTGGGATTATGTGCGGTATATGTTAAAGCTGGTGGACAGCGATTTCCACGGGATAAAGGTGGCTATCGACTGTGCAAACGGTGCGGCTTACGATTGCGCCGGCAAGATATTCAGGGGACTGGGCGCTTCGGTGCTTCTTATAAACGATCTTCCCGACGGGGAGAATATAAACCGCAACTGCGGCACTTTGGAGCTTTACGGGCTTATAAAGACCGTTGTGGAGGAGCATTGCGATCTGGGACTTGCTTTTGACGGGGACGGTGCAAGGTGCATCGCTGTGGACGAAGCCGGAAGGGTCCTTGACGGAGACAGGCTCATGGCTATTTTTGCGGCGTTTATGCAGTTCAGCAAAAAGCTGAACAACAACGGATGCGTTGTGACAAAGATGACAAACTCGGGATTTTACAAGTTTGCCCGTGATGCGGGGATAGTTACCACCGCTACAAAGGTGGGCGGACTGCACGTTATAGACGAGATGCGCCGCTCGGGATTCAATCTGGGCGGAGAAAAATCGGGCAATATTATTTTCCTTGACGACGAGACCACAAGCGACGGATTGCTGGTGGGCACAAAGCTTATGACAGTCATGAAGCTTTCACAAAACAAGCTCAGCGAGCTGGGCAAGATAATGACGGCTAATCCACAGATACTCCTTGACGCTCACGTAAAGGAAGAAAACAAGAAAAAATGGCGGGAAAACAGCGAGATCACTCAGCTTATCGTTACATACAGCGGAAAGCTGGGCACCGAGGGCAGGATATATGTGCGTGAATCGGGCACAGAGCCTTTGGTGAGAATAATGATCGAGGGTAAAAAGACGGGTATCATTACCGAATACGCCAAGAACATTGCAGAGACTATCGAGAGGATATACGGGTAGTTTCTGAACAGATCATAACGCAAAGGGAAGTTTGCTGATGCGGATTGCAGAGAATTGGAAAGAGTACAAAATATTGGACACTTCGTCAGGAGAGAAGCTTGAAAACTGGGGAGGAAGGGTGCTGGTGCGCCCGGATCCGCAGATAATATGGAAGTCCCCAAGGCGCAGCGATATGTGGCAAAGGGCGGACGGGATATATCACCGCTCGGACAAGGGGGGCGGACAGTGGGAGTTCAGAAAAAAGCTGCCCCAGAGCTGGCAGATAAGCTACGGTCCCCTTAAATTCAACATTCGTCCCACGGGTTTCAAGCACACGGGGCTTTTCCCCGAACAGGCTGTGAACTGGGACCTTATGGGGGATATGATACGAAAGGCAGGAAGAGAGATCAGCGTTCTTAACCTTTTTGCATACACCGGGGGAGCTACCCTTGCCTGTGCACAAGCAGGCGCAAAGGTGGCTCACGTTGACGCTTCAAAGGGCATGGTGCAATGGGCAAGGGAGAACGCACAGGCCTCGGGGCTTTCGGACAAGCCTATACGCTGGCTGGTGGACGATTGCGAGAAGTTTGTAAAAAGAGAGATAAGGCGGGAGAAAAGATACGACGCAATAGTTATGGACCCGCCCTCTTACGGCAGAGGTCCGGGGGGCGAGGTCTGGAAGCTGGAGGATTGTATTTATGACCTTGTGCAGACCTGTGCAGGGGTGCTCAGCGATAAGCCACTGTTTTTTCTGCTCAACAGCTACACCACGGGGCTTTCGCCCTCGGTAATGGCATATATATTAAAGGACGTGCTTTGCGGCAGGTTCGCAGGATCGGTCACGGCGGATGAGATCGGTCTGCCTGTGGAGGCCACGGGAAGCGTTTTGCCATGCGGCTCTACGGCGATCTGGCAGGGAGGCGAATAGCTGGTGGGAACTCTTTTGGAGAAGAGTTCCCACCAGACCCCCTTCAGAAACCTTTTAATGATTTTTCAGTAATGGAAGAAAACTCCCATTACTGAAAAATGACTGAAAGTTTAGAGAGTGTGTGGAAGAACACTTTTCAAGAGAGATCTCTGCAGCTATTTATTCCGCAAACAAATATGAGCAAGAGGGAACTATATGAACAGCACAGCAGGGATAAAGGCAGACAGCGGGGAATTATCGTGATGAAAAGGCAGGGGGCTTTGTGCCCAGGGCTTTTCAAATAAATTTTTTCAGGAGGAATAAACAATGGGAATCGAAAGCATCAAGGACAAGGCAGAGGACCTTCTGGACAAGATCCCGGACGAGGTAAAGGACAAGGCTAAGGAGCTTGCCACTAAGGAAAACCTTGAAAAGGCTAAGGACACAGTTACAGGCTTTTTCAAGAAGGATAAGGACGACGAGGACAAGAAAGAGGACTGATATTGGTCTTTGAGGGTCTGATAGTGAATATATCCTTTCTTTGTTATGCAAAGAGAGGATATATATATCAGACTTTAAAATGCTGAAAGCAAGGAAAGGCAAATGAGTTACATTCACATAAAGGGACTGGAGTTTTCATACATCAATGAAGCCGAGGAGCCGCCGGTAAAAAACACGGTGCTCAAGGGGATAGACCTGGACATTGAAAAGGGTGAGTTCGTGGCTGTGCTTGGGCACAACGGAAGCGGAAAATCTACCCTTGCAAAATGTATAAACGCCATAAATCTCCCAGAAAAGGGTGAGGTCGTGGTGGACGGGCTGGACACCATAAGGGAGGAAAATCTGCTGCCTATACGCAAGCGTGTGGGCATGGTATTTCAAAACCCGGACAACCAGATAGTTGCTACGATCGTTGAGGAGGACGTGGCGTTTGCCCTTGAAAACCTGGGCGTTGAGCCAAAGGAGATACGCACGCGTGTGGACGAGGCGCTCAGAACGGTGGGTATGTACGAATACCGTATGCACGCACCCCACAAGCTTTCCGGGGGACAAAAACAGAGAGTCGCCATAGCAGGCATTATTGCTATGGAGCCGGATTGTATCGTGCTTGACGAGCCAACGGCGATGCTTGACCCAAAGGGCAGAAGCGAGGTCATGAGGACCATAAAGATGCTCAACAAGGAAAAGGGGGTCACTATCGTTCTTATCACCCACTACATGGAGGAAGCCGCTCAGGCGGACAGGGTGGTGGTGATCGACGGGGGTGAAAAGATGATGGACAGCGTTCCAAAGAAGGTCTTTTCACAGGTGGAGGTCATGCGAAACCTGGGGCTGGACGTGCCGCAGGTAACGGAGATAGCGGACTTTCTCAACAAGCAGGGTTACGATATTTCAAGCGAGATAATCACAGAGGACGAATGCGTACAGGCGCTGTACGAACTTTTAAAGGAAAATGATGCAGGATAGACACCTTGGGGTATATCTGCATTGAACGGAGAGTAAAAAGAATTGGCTATTATCAAAACAGAAGATCTGACTTACATTTACGGCGACGGCACACCTTTTCGCAAGGTGGCTGTTGAGAATGTAAATCTGGAGATAGACGAGGGTGAAACGGTGGGTATCATCGGGCACACCGGCTCGGGAAAATCCACGCTGATACAGCACTTCAACGGGCTGTTGAAACCATCTTCGGGAAGCGTACTTATAGACGGGGAAAAGCTTTGGGACGACAAGTCAAAGCTGCGGCCGGTACGTTTCAAGGTGGGACTGGTTTTCCAGTACCCGGAATATCAGCTTTTTGAGGAGACCTGCTACAAGGATATCGCTTTCGGTCCGAAAAATATGGGACTGGACAGCGCCGAGGTGGACAGGCGGATAAAGGAAACTGCCAAAATGGTGGGGATAAGTGCGGACTTGCTGGACAAGTCGCCTTTTGAGCTTTCGGGAGGACAAAAGCGCAGAGTCGCCATTGCAGGCGTAATGGCTATGGAGCCAAAGGTGCTTATACTCGACGAGCCGGCAAGCGGTCTTGACCCAAAGGGCAGAGATCAGATACTGGGGCTTATCAAGGAATACCACAGCGAAAAGAAAAACACGGTGCTGCTCGTTTCCCACTCTATGGAGGATATTGCAAAAAACGTATCAAAGATACTTGTGATGAACAAGGCAAAGCTTTTTTGTTACGACAGCACACAAGCGGTGTTCCACAGGGCTGCGGAGCTTGAGGAGATGGGACTTGCGGTGCCGCAGATAACAAGAGTATTCAACAGGCTAAAGGCTATGGGGGTGGACATCACAGAGGATGTTTACACCACAAAATTCGCAAAGGAGCTTTTATTAAAGCTTCTGGCGAAAAAGAAATTCAGCAGAGGAATTGAGACAGATTGATAAAGGATATTACCATCGGACAGTTCTTTCCCGGTAATTCGCCTGTTCACAGGCTGGACGCAAGGGTAAAGATACTGCTGACCATTGTTTTCATAGTGATGCTTTTCACGGCGGGGGACATGAGGGGTCTTGGCGTATGCACCATCTTTACCCTTCTTACCTTCCTTATATCACGCATACCCCTGAAGATGATGTTCAAGGGGATCAGGACGATACTGGTCATTATTATAATCACGTCGGTTCTTAACCTTTTTTTCATACACACGGGAGAGCCGATATTTGAATGGAAGTTCATTAAGATCACCGACAAGGGCCTTGAGACGGCTGTTTTCATGGTGGTGAGGATAGCTTGTCTTATCATAGGCACAAGCCTTCTGACTTATACCACGTCGCCTATCGACCTTACGGACGCTATCGAGAAGCTTTTATCGCCCCTTAAAAAGATAAAGGTGCCTGTACACGAGCTGGCGATGATGATGACTATTGCACTAAGGTTCATACCCACCCTTATCGAGGAGACGGACAAGATAATGTCCGCTCAGAAGGCAAGGGGTGCGGACATGGAGACCGGGTCGTTCATCAAGCGGGCAAAGGCGCTTATACCTGTGCTTATACCACTTTTCGTTTCCTCGTTCAGACACGCTGAGGAGCTGGCGCTGGCTATGGAATGCAGATGCTACCACGGGGGCAGCGGCAGGACAAGGATGAAGCAGCTGAAGATGAAGCTTATCGACCTTTGGGGAACGGTATATGTTTTTACGTTTTTCGCAGGGGTCATCGTGTTAAATCATTTTATATAGCCCGGTAAGGCAGGAAAGAAAGATGAGAAACTTCAAAGTTACTATCTGGTACTGCGGAAGCGCATACCACGGATGGCAGATACAGAACAATTCTTTAACGATACAGGAGATATTCCAAAAGTGCTTGTCCGATCTTCTTGACCAGCCCACGGCGGTAAACGGCTGTTCTCGGACAGATGCTGGGGTCCACGCAAGGGAGTATGTGCTTAATTTCACCACAGATTCCACTATAACCTGCAGGGGGATAGTTTTCGGCATGAACTCACGCCTGCCGGATGACATAGGGGTCAAAAGCTGTGAGGAGGTACCGCTTGATTTCCACGCAAGGTTTGACTGCAAGGGGAAGGAATATGAGTATCTTATACACAACAGCGAATACAAAAACCCTTTTTACATGAACACTGCCTACCGCAGCTGGTACCCTATCGACGAGAAAAAGCTTGACAGGGCGGCAAAGGATTTTATCGGTGAGCATGATTTCAAAGCGATGTGCTCGGCGGAATGTACCAAGGACAACACGGTGAGGACCATAAAAAGCTTTGATGTGCACAGACAGGGAGACATGGTCACATTTACCGTTTCGGGTGACGGGTTTTTATACAACATGGTAAGGATAATGGTGGGCACTCTGCTTTTTATAAACGAGGGAAAGCTGGAACAGGGGGATATCCCACGGATAATCCAAAGCAGGGACAGGACAAAGGCAGGACGCACCGTTCCGCCTCAGGGACTGTATCTTAACAAGGTATTTTACTAAAAAACGCCGGGGGAACAGGCAGCTTTACGGGCTTGTTCCGGGGCGGCAGCAATAAAAGCTTATCAGAAAAAGGAGGAATGCCTGCGCTTTGCAGGCGACCGGACTGTGAGTAAGAAAAATAAAATGGAAAACAGGGACCGACGCTCGCCACAGGGCTTTGTGGGAGCAGAGGAGTTTAATTCATATAACGTGCCGATGCCTGAGTCGGTGCACAGAAAAAGACGCAGAAAGCCAAGGGCGCAGACCCGGCAGACACAGCGTGTGAACGCAGTTATGCCGGAAATTCAGGAAGCTCAGCGCAAAAGAGAGATCCACAAGCAGCGACTTGAAGAGCTTGATTATGTGCGCAGGGCGGAGCTTGCACGAGAGGCGGAGGCGGAACGTCACCGCAGGATGCAGGAGCTTTTGCGCCAAAGGGAGCTTGAGGCACAAAAGCAGGCTCAAAGCGGTCAGCAGCAGGGTCCGGACGAATATGAGAAAAATCAGGAGCGTATCACCCTTACCAGCAGCCCTCAGGAGCCACGGCCGCAGCAGGGCGAGCAGGACGGGGACGGTTACCAGCAGGAGGAGATGCTTTATCAGCAATACGGCGACGAGCAGCCCTCTTTCAAGTATTTAAAGTTCAAAGACGGAAAGATCAGCGAGGACAACGGACAGGACCTTGAGCAGGACACCGAGCAGGATCAGATCGAGGAGATGGTGGACCGGCTTAAAGAGGAAGAGGACCGTTCAAGGAACATCAGCCAGCAGATAACCCCCGAAAGCGGCAACGTTACCGACATAAGGGAGGAACGTAAAAAAGAAAAGAACAGGCGGCTGATAAAGCGTCTGGTGGTGCTGGGGATAATTCTTGCACTGGGCATTACGGCTTATGCCACACATAAAAAGTGGCTTCCAAAGCTGGAGGGGCTTTTTGAAAAGCCTCACGAGACCATCGTCAACGACGGCGTTGAGGAGGGGGGAAACTTCCCTTTGAGGATATCCCAGTCGGGGATCAGCAGCATTACACAGTGCGGCGGAGTGATGGTATCACTTGACGGCAAAAGGATCATTTTCTACAACCCCGATGGGTCACAGATAAAGGCGGTTGCACATAACTACGGTTCGCCTGTTATAGACGTGAGCGAGAAAAAGATACTGGCCTACGATAACTCCGGCAGGAACTTCCAGGTGCTTACACGCAAAAACGTGGTCTACACCAAAAAGACAGACAACCCTATACTTCTTGCTAAGATAGCCCCCAACGGCTACGCTGCGGTGCTTACCCAGACGGAGAAGGACGCAGCTTTTGTGACCATTTACGATGATATGGGATCGGTCATATACACATGGTCAAGCGGAAGGAGAGTTGTTGACATAAACTTCTGTGACCAGGGCTTGGGGTGCTGTATCAGCACCATATCCTCATCGGGGGGAAAGATAGACTCGACAGTTTACTCGGTCATGTTTGACAGCAGAGAGCCTGTTATGACCTGTACGCTGGCGGACAGCTTCGTTCTTCGCACACAAAAGCTCAGCGGCGGCGGTTACATTATGATATGTGACAACTCCGTTATCGGGGTGGATGGCAACGGCAACCAGACACAGCGGTTTGATTTCAAGGATCAGCCTGTTTCGTTTGCAAACAGCGAAAAGTACACAGCCCTTTACACCAAGTCGGTAACAGGAACCCACGGTACGCTTATGATCTTTGACAACAACAGCGGCAGCGTTCAGCCTGCGGTCACCCAGGATATTCAGGGAGAGCCAAGAAAGATCCAGCTTGAGGATTCAACGGTCATTGCATTCAGCAGCAAATTTGTGGAAAGCTATGATGTGGGCGGAAGCAAGCTTGCCACGGCACAGGTATCACGCAGCTATGTGGACTGTGTTTATGCAAACAAGGCGGTCTATCTTATGGGATACCGTGATATAAATAAGATAAAGTTCGATACATAACACCTGCGGATATTTGTCCCCTTTTCAGGGACAAAGGTTATGATCGGGAACAAAAGACGGTGATATCAAAAAATGTCAGTTTTACTTGACGTTATAGTTGTTGTTTTATTCATAGTTACCTGTGTTACAGGGTACGTTATGGGCTTTTTCAAGTATGCGGCTCTTATGCTTAAAACCGTTGCTACGCTGCTTATTGCAGCTGCGGCTGCGTTTATACTTGCAGCTCCTGCATACAATGCGGTGGCGCAGGACAAGGTGGTAAACGCCATTGAAAGCTCGGTGGAAAAGATAGATGTGGCACAAAAGGTCAACAGCGAGCTTCGCAAAAGGGGACTGCCTCAGACGGTGAGCAACGATGAGCTTCGCAGCGTGCTGCTTGCTGATGGAGATGTGGTCAAAAACCTTGACGGGGTCATGGCACAAAAGGGAGTTGACCCGGGGACAAGGGAAAAGGTAAGACAGGAGTTTGAGGACTATCTGGATCATGAGCTTCTGGGTCAGATAGTAAGCATGAGCCAAAGCAAAGAGGACGGCACAGACGGTTCTATCGTCCGCACTGGGCTTGAAAACAAGCGGGAGGAGCTTATAAAGTTTGTGCGGATGCTGCTTATGTCCGATAAGCACAAGGCTGCACAGGAGATAGAAAGCACCTATGTAAGGCCTGTGGGCGAGAAGATAGCGGGAGGCATAATTTTTCTTATAGCCGGCATACTTGTGTCCGTTACACTTCTTATTGTGATAAAGCTTGCGGGGATCTTGTCAAAGGTAAAGGTCGTAAGCGCAGCAAACAGCTTCGGCGGACTTATGCTGGGCGTTTTCAAGGGAGCGCTGTATGCGGCGGTGATAGCATATGTGCTTTGCGCCATAGTCAACGCTTCAAAAAACCAGATGGATAAGCTCAACACGGATATTATTGACAAAACCTATATTTTCAAATATTTTTTCAATTTTTTCTATAAATAAAAATGTCTGAACGATAAGCGATATCAAGCAGATAAAATAAAAACATGGCAAACTTCCAGCGAAAGGAGAAAACATTTTATGCTGATGTGTTCAAGATGTCATCAGAGACCGGCGGTGGTCTTTATTTCACAGATGAACCCTAACAAACCCGAGGAGAAAAAGAACGAGGGTCTTTGCCTGGTATGTGCAAAGGATCTGGGTCTGCCTCAGGTGGATGATTATATCAAGTCTATGGGTATAAGCGAGGACGAGCTGAACGCTATGAGCGAACAGCTTGCCGAGGTACCTGACGGGGACGATTTCGAGCTTGGGGGAAGCAGCACCATGCCGGATTTTCTCACCAGCCTTTTCGGTGAGATGGGCAAGGCAGGGGGGCTTTTGAACAACCTTGCAGGGGAGCTTTCAAAGAGCGCAGAACAGGCGGCGGAGGCTGCAAAGGACGGAGCGAAGTCGGTCAAGGAGGATAAAAAGGACAAAAAGAAAAAGCTGAAATTCCTTGACAATTACTGTACCAATCTTACCCAAAGGGCAAGAGACGGCGAGCTGGACAGGATCATCGGAAGAGATAAGGAGATCTCAAGAGTTATCCATATCCTTTCACGCAGGCAGAAAAACAACCCATGCCTTATTGGTGAGCCGGGTGTGGGCAAGACTGCTGTGGCAGAGGGTATCGCTCAGAAGATAGTTGCGGGAGATGTACCCTTCCATTTGCAGGACAAGGAGGTCTATCTGCTGGATCTGACTGCACTTGTGGCAGGAACTCAGTTCAGAGGTCAGTTCGAGAGCCGCTGTAAGGGGCTTGTTGAGGAGGTCAAAAAACAGGGCAACATTATCCTTTTTATCGACGAGGTACACTCTCTTGTGGGTACGGGAGATTCAGAGGGTACCATGAACGCCGCAAACATTCTCAAACCTTCCCTTTCAAGGGGAGAGATACAGGTCATCGGTGCCACCACTTTCAAGGAATACAGAAAGTATATTGAAAAGGACGCTGCCCTTGAAAGACGTTTCCAGCCGGTAACGGTGGGTGAGCCGACCGTCGAGCAGACAGTTGAGGTGCTCAAGGGTATCAGGGGCTACTATGAAAACTTCCACAGGGTAAAGATAAGCGATGAAAAACTCCGTGAGTGTGCCGAGCTTTCGGAGAGATACATCAACGACAGGTTCCTGCCGGACAAGGCCATAGACCTCCTTGACGAGGCGTGCGCCTGTGCAAGCATTGACACACCGGAGTTGGGGGAGCTTGACAAGCTAAATCAGGAGCTTAAAAAGCACCAGGATCTGGTGAGCGAATACGAGGAAAAGTCCGACCCGGATTACGAGGTGCTTGCCACGGAAAAGGCGGAGATCTCACGGATCGAAAACAAGCTCAAAGAGGTGGAGGAAAAGGTCAAAAACGTACAGGTCACCGACGCAGACATCTCAAAGGTAATCGAGCTTTGGACGGGGATACCCGCAAACAAGATATCCCAGAGCGAATTTGAAAAGATCAAGAGCCTTAAAGACGAGCTTTCCAAGAGGGTCATCGGTCAGGACGAGGCTGTGGAAAAGGTAGCAAACGCCATAAGGCGCACAAGGGTACAGCTTTCAAAGAGGCGCAGACCTGCATCGTTCATATTTGTAGGTCCCACGGGCGTAGGTAAGACGGAGCTTGTAAAGGTGCTGGGTGAAACGCTTTTTGATGCAACTGAGCCGCTTATTAGGGTCGATATGTCAGAATATATGGAGCGGCACTCGGTATCCAAGCTTATCGGTTCGCCTCCGGGATATGTGGGATTTGACGAGGCCGGACAGCTTACGGAAAAGGTAAGGCGCAGACCATACAGCGTTGTGCTTTTCGACGAGATAGAAAAGGCACACCCGGACGTTATGAATATACTTTTGCAGATACTTGACGAGGGCACTATACACGACTCTCAGGGGCGTGATGTGAACTTTGAAAACACGGTCATCGTTATGACCTCAAACGCAGGTTCTACCGACAAGGACACGGGTGTGGGCTTTAACAAGACGGACAACGAGATCGCTCACGACAAGGCTATGAAGGCGCTGAGAGAGTTTTTGCGCCCGGAATTTATCGGCAGAGTGGACGAGGTGGTCGTGTTCAACAGGCTTACTCAGCAGGATTACGCCAAGATCGCAGATCTTATGCTTTCTGAGATCGCTCAGCCCCTTGAAGAGCGAGGGATCAAGCTGCGCTACGATGAGCAAGTTCTTAAGGTTATCGCTAAAAAGTCTTACGACCAGAAGCTGGGCGCAAGAGATATCCGCCGGGTCATCCGCAACGAGATCGAGGACAGGATAAGCGAATTTATCGTGGATAGGAATAATACGGGTATCACAGCGTTTGGTATCAGCACGGATAATGATGAAATTAAGGTAGAATGTTTGTAATAAAGCCGCCTTCTTGCAGGCGGCTTTAGGGAAAAGAGTTTTGCGCTTTCCAAAGGGGCACGCCCTCTCTTGCAGGGCGTCCCCTCTTTCAAAACAGTCCACCGGACTGTTTTGAAATTCACCCCTTGCGGAGCGCACGATGTA
>ONMZ01000030.1 GCA_900319075.1 uncultured Eubacteriales bacterium | reverse complement strand
CATTAAGAGGTTTAGGAAGGGGGTCTGGGGGATAACCCTTCTCCAAAAGGGTTTCCCCCAGCTGCCACGCAAGGGTGCTGCGGTAAATTCTGATTTATCTTACATACCGTACTGATAATATGCCGAGCAAGCGCCTTCGCCGGAGACCATACAAGCACCTACGGGGTGCTGCGGTGTACAAACCTTGCCGAACACCTTACAGTCGCTTGGCTTGCACTTGCCCTGCAAAACATCGCCGCAGCGGCAGGCAGGGTTTGGCTTGCCTTTCATTTCGGGCAGGCTGTACTTTTTGCGTGCGTCAAATTCCGCATACTCGTCACGCAGCTTCATGCCCGACATTTTTATCACGCCAAGGCCTCTCCACTCGCTGTCGCAAGGCTCCATTACCTTTGCCATAAGCTTTTGCGCCGCAGGGCTTCCCTCTTCCTTAACGACTCTCGGATAGCAGTTTACAAAGAACGGCTCACCCTTTTGCAGCAGCGTCACCGTTACCGCAAGCGCCGTCAGCAGTTCCTTTGCGGTAAAGCCTGCAACGACTCCGCTCACACCCTGTTTGCAAAGCTCACGGCAGGCGGTATTTCCCGTTATGGCATTAACATGACCGGGGAAAAGAAAAGCATCGGCGCTTCCCTTTAAAGCCTGATAAGCGTTTGGCATGGTCTTGTTTGCACACAGAATGGAGAAATTGTCAAGCCCTTGTTTTTTTGCCTGTTCTACCGCTATACAAGCAGAGGGCGTTGTGGTCTCAAACCCGACGGCAAGAAACACCACCTGCTTGTCGGGATTATCCTTTGCAAATTCCACGGCGTCAAGGGGCGAGTATACGGTCTTTATCTGTGCGCCCTTGCTTCTTGCATCTGCAAGGCTCATTTGTGTTCCGGGGACTCTTATAAGATCGCCGAAGGTGCAGATCACGCACCCCTTTTCAAGCGCAAGACAGCACGCCTCGTCAATAAACCCCACAGGTGTCACGCACACAGGACACCCGGGTCCGGAGATAAGCTCGATGCTTTCGGGAAGTATCTTTCTTATCCCAAGGCGGAATATCTCGTGAGTGTGGGTGCCGCAGACCTCCATGATCCGCAGTTTTCTGCCGTTATAGCTTTGCAGGATCTCCTTTGGGGAAAGACCGTTCAAGTTTTCCATTACAGTTCCTCCATGATCTTATTGGTTTCATTTTCGTCATCGTCGGTGATCTTTGCGATGGCAACACCTGCGTGTACCATTACGTAATCGCCTATTTCCAGATCGTCAAGCAGCTCTGCGCTGACGCTTCTTTTTGCTCCGCTTGCGTCGATCACCGCCGTACCGTCTTTAAGGTCGACCACTTTTGCCGATAAACCTACACACATAATTTATACCTCCATTTTTATTATTCGTTATTACAATTGCAAAGTGCATAATAAGCCTGCCCAAGGGCGATCCCACCGTCGTTTGCCGGGACAAGGGAATGGATAAGCACCTCAAAGCCAAGCTCCCGGAGCTGCTGCTTTACCAACCTTAAAAGCAGCTTGTTCTGGAACACTCCTCCGCTTAATGCACATTTTTTTACGCCTGTTTTCCGGCTGATACTTTCGCAGCATCTTACTATACCGTCCGCAAGTGAGGTGTGGAAAACAAAGGCAAGCTTTTCGGCACTTTCGCCGTCAATAAAACGCCTTGCTATCTCACCCGCAAGCGAGGTCGTATCTATCGTTTCAAAGCCGCTGCCGTTGATGCGTGCAGCTGTCTTTTCACACTCCGCCTGCTGCTTTTCAAATCTCTCGGCTGCAAATTCAAGGCTCATTGAGCTTTCGCCCTCAAAGGTGGAACTCCTCCTTATACCGAGGATCGCACTCACTGCATCAAAAAGCCTGCCTGCGCTGGTGGAAGTGACGGTGTTTATACCCTTGTCCGCCATTACCGATTGCAGCTTGAATGTTTTTTCATCGCAGATACCAAGTTCGCTGCATACCTTCTGTGCTTTCTCGCCCCAGGAATCCCTTATCAGCTGAACAGCGATACGCCAGCCCTCTTTTGAGGAAGCATCTCCTCCCACCTGTTTGAAAGGCTTTATACTTGCTGATCTTTCAAATCCGTGGGTATCGCAAACGAGTATCTCGCCTCCCCATATGGTGCCGTCCGTGCCGTAGCCTGTGCCGTCAAAGGAAACACCAATGACCTTTTCATCGCAGTCGTTCTCCGCCATACAGGAAAGGATATGAGCGTAATGGTGCTGCAACCTCACCAGCGGCAAGCCTGTTTCCTGTGCGACGGTAACGGTATTATACTTAGGGTGCATATCGCACACACAGATCGTCGGCTGAGCCTCAAGCAGCTCCTGCATTCGTCCCACGGATTCTTTCAGGGCGTTTACCGTTCTTATGTCCGCCATATCTCCCACATACGATGACAGATACAGCAGTCTGTTCTTGCCTATGCAAAAGGTGTTTTTAAGCTCTCCTCCTATTGCAAGAGATGTTACCTCTTTTTCCTTGCTCACCATGACCGGCAGGGGTGCAAATCCACGGCTTCGGCGTATCATATACGGTTTGCCGTCAAACCAGTCCATCACCGAATCGTCTGCACGGATAAGTATTTCCCTGTTGTGAGAAAGCATCAGATCACAGTAGGAGCCGATCTGTTTTTGTGCATCCTCATCGTTTCGGCAGATAGGCGCTCCCGAAACGTTGCCGCTTGTCATCACCAGGCAGTCGGTCATTTTTACCTCGTCAGGGTAATCAAACAAAAGCATCTGCACCGGTGCATAGGGCAGCATGACACCTACTGTGGGATTGTCCGGAGAAACGCCGGGACAAAGCTCCCCCTCCTCTTTCTTTTCAAGAAGCAGTATGGGTTTTTGGTAGCCGGTCAGAAATTCCTTTTGTCCCTCAAGCACATGGCATTCACGCTCAACGGTATCCATGTCTTTCATCATGACCGCAAAGGGTTTTGCAGGACGGTTTTTCAGTTTTCTCAGCCTGCCCACCGCCTGCTCGTTAGCTGCATCGCAGCAAAGGTGAAAGCCGCCTATACCTTTAACTGCGATTATCTTTCCTTCCATTATGCTTTTGCGTGCAAATGTTATGGCGTCACCGCCCTTTATTTCCCTGTGTACAATATACACCTGCGGTCCGCAGTCGTTGCAGCACACAGGCTGGGCGTCGTATCTTCTGGTGTGAGCATGAGTGTATTCGTACTCACAATCGGGGCACATGGGAAAGCTTTTCATGGTGGTTCTTTCCCTGTCATAGGGCATTGCTTCAAGGATCGTCAGCCGTGGACCGCACTGGGTACAGTTTATAAACGGGTGAAGATACCGTCTGTCGTTTTTGTCAAACAGCTCCCTTCGGCATTTATCACAGGTGGCGATATCCGGCGAAACAAATATTGCCCCTTCCTCCTTTTCGCTTTGGATTATCTCAAAGGAGTCAAAGCTTTTGTCCTTTACCTGTCTTACATCGGCAGAGATGACCGCCGCACGCTCCGGAGCACGGTTTTTTACAGCGTATACAAACCTATCAAGAACTTCCTTTTCCCCCTGTGCAAATATCTCCACGCAGGAGCCTTTATTTGCCACCGTCCCAAGCACGCCCATAGAGCGTGCGGTCCTTGCAACAAAGGGTCTGAAGCCTACGCCCTGAACAATGCCGTAAAGTCTTATGATCAAGCAAGGCATACCTGTCCTCCGTTTTCATCAAGTCTGCCGGAAACTGCAAAGTGGGGAAAGTCGATCAGCCGGCATTCACAGTCTTTCAGCGCACGGTGGCAGATATTATCAATAATGACCACATCATAGCCCCCTGCGCTGACCTTTTCAAGAAGCTGCTGTTCGTCCGGGATAAAGAAGTCCCCCTTGCCGGCAAACTCGCCGAACAGCTTGAAAAAGGTCCCCACATCAACGCTGCATTCATACTTGTTTTTTATAAGCTCACGCATTTTGTTTGCCGCAAACTGCTGATGTACAACAAGTATCTTTTTGTCTGAAAGATCGTTTTCAAGCACCTTTTCCATAGCCGGTGTCACAGGGAAATCGGTGGTGTATTCAATGCCGAATTGCTGTTTCAAATATTCACCAGCCTTTATACCGCCTGTTGAGATGACAATATTTTTATCGCACCGTGAAGCCTTTTGTATCTCATCAAGCCCGCTGCCCATTGCAAAGCAAACAGCGTTTTCTCCAAACGACTTTTCAAATATCCCGGGTGTCATATATCCCGTTGCAAGAGGTGTACAGCCGATAATGCCTGTTTTGCCTTTTACGGTTTCATATTTTTCCGATGCAAAAGTTTTGAACAGTTCCAGATACGCTCTTTCCTCCCCGTCGTCGTAAAGCCTTGTTCCGGTGCAGTCAATGCAGACCGAGGGCAGATGTGTTTTGTTTTCAGCCATTCTTTTCAGCGCACGGTAGTCGGTCGCTATGACCGCAGGCACAGGGGTGCCCACAACGGCTGTGAACTTCACATCAGTCTGACCCACAGCCTTTGCGGTCTTTGCGATGAGCATATCATCACGTCCGAGGATAGCGTCCATATCACGAAGCCCTGCGCTGAAGACAGCACTTTTTTTGAAAAACCACCTTGGCTCATCAAAGCCGCAAATATTTCCTGCACAGCCCCCTGCATCGCAGATAACCACAAGTCCGCCAAGCTCATAAAGCACGCCCACTGCGCCCGACTGATCCGGTGCAAAGGGTGAAAGAAGTTTCAGAAGTTTTTTCATTTTCCCGCTCCTTTCAGCGCTTCATCAAGCTTTTTGAACAGCAGCCTTACACCTGAATATCCAAAGGGCTGGCGCTCCTCATTCCAGTCGACGGCAGGCACATCTGCGTGATAATACCCTGCGTCGTTTCCTATGCATATATCTATTTTTTTACCGCTTGGTTCGTAATCCAGCATTGTAGGCGAGAGGTTTGAAAAGATCTTCGTTTGGGGGCTGAGTTTTGCTATCGCTTTCACAAACACAAAGTTGCGCTCGCCCACCGTTGCGTAGATCTCCGAGACACCAAACCCATAGCTGAGCAGCGCCCAGGCAAGTTCAAGGGAATCGGCATTGAGAAACTCGCCTATCGCAAAGTTTATACCGCCGTATTTTTTCTTAAATTTCTCTATCTCTTTTTTTGTCCCATTGTAATATACGGTGTCGTCAAACTTTGCACCTATCGCATTTGCAAGGGACATATACTGGTTATGGATCTTATCTATATGATACATTCTCATCATCTCGATATACGGTATGCCAAGGGTCTCTTCCATTTGCTGCGCCGCATAACGAGCTTCTGAATTAAGCACAAGATTAAAATTTGCCTGAGACATTTTTTCATATTCTTCAAATGTTTCACAGCGTGATATCTCACGGATATTTTTGATGCCTGCCCCTTTCAGCAGCTCATATATCTCGCTGTCGTCATTCAGCGGCGAAAAAAAACCGAGTATATTCATATCCGCCGAAGCTCTTTTCCGGGGCTTGAGAAGTGAATATACCGCCTTCCTCACAGCCGCCATGGGGGGAAGCTTTTTCTCTCTTGTAAGAGCATACATATAGCAGGGCACAACAGGCACCCCTGCAAGCTCCTCGCACTTTCGGCTCACCCTTTCCATGTCCGTGCCAAGAAGTGCATCAACGCAGGTTATACATATCATCACTGCGCTGGGTTTTTTGTCGCAGAACTCATATACTTCCCTGACAGCTTCCGGTATCTTGGTAAGGTGCCTTCCCGTAACGATGTCCGTATCGTCAAGCAGAAGATAGAAAAACCTATCCTGATAGCCGCAGAGCCTTGACTGGAGGGTAGTGTTTCTTCCGCAGCAGCCGGGCGACACAAGCAGCATCACCGATCCGGGTATGGCAAGACCTGCTCTTTTTACGCCGAAGCCCTGCGCTCCGGGAGAGTTAAAAGCCAGCGTGGCAGGAGAGGAATATATAAGATGTTTTGCGCTTTGCAGCTCATCGGGTATATTTTCAAAGCCCGCCTGTGCAAGCTCAGACGCAGTTATAAAAAAAGCATTATTCATTTTCCGTATCCTCTTCTATCAGCTTTTGTGCCAGAGCCAAAAAGCGCTTTGATACCTCCAGCTCAGCATCGCCCTCAACGACTGTTTTTCCCTCGTCCTCAAATTTTATTATATCATCGCTTCGTGGTATCTCGGCAATTATTTCAAGGCCGTTTTTCTGCACAAATTCGTTTACCTTTTCTTCTTCGTTAGGGGTGTTGCGCCGGTTGAAAACGATCCCTCTGACTTTTGCATATCCTCTGTCGGCAAAATTATTCACAGCGCTGTTTATGTTGTTTGCAGCATACAAAGCCATTTTTTCCCCCGAGGTGACAATAAGCACCTGTGAGGCATAGCCCTCTCTTATGGGTGCGGCAAAGCCTCCGCAGACCACATCTCCCAGAACATCGTAAAGCACCACATCAGGCTTATATTTTTTGTAAAGCTCGAAGCTTTCAAGGAGATTAAAGGTCGTGATTATGCCTCTGCCGGCACAGCCGAGACCGGGAGTGGGACCTCCTGTTTCGATGCAAAGGACCCCCTTGTAGCCGATCTTGGATATCTCCTCTATACCCGAAGGTTCGTCATGCTCACGCAGATAGTTCATGACCGGTGTGAGCGCTTCACCTCCCAGAAGATTGATCGTCGAATCCGCCTTAGGGTCACAGCCGATCTGAATGACCCTTTTGCCCAGAGTTGCAAACGCAGCCGCAAGGTTTGCCGTAACGGTAGATTTTCCGATACCGCCTTTTCCGTATATAGCTATTTTTATCATATCATAACTCCAATCCAAGATTTTTATCCACCAGATCCGGTATATCCTTTCTGAAGCATCTTCCCGAAAATGCCTCATGAGGTATTGGTACAAACTTTGCATTTGCAGGAACTATGGGTTTGAACAGGGGGTCAGCCACAACGCAGCTGCACCTTGAAAACTCCTGTTCAAGCTTATCCTCGTCCGCCAGCTTTTTATCCCATTGCAAAGCAAGCTCCGGGAAGGTATCAAGGGTGTGGATAACTCTCACCGGCTTGCCTGTGGTCATCGTTATGCTCCTTGCCAAAGAGCCTGCATATACGCTTTCGCCTACAACGACAATGCCGCATTCTTCACAGCTTTCATCACGCACAGTACAGGACAGTATCTGTTTTCCCTCTGCGGCTGCCCTGTGCAGATCCTCGCCCAGGGCCTTTGCGTATTGTTCCCCCAGAGGTATACCGACAACATAGGGTGTTCCGAACCTTTCCATCAGAACTTTTGCCGCCCTCAGACCGCTTGACGAGACCACCAGATTTACACTTGCATCTCCTGCCGTTTTAAGGTCATCAAGACTGCTTCCCATTGCCATACAGCAGCCTTTCTCAAAGCCGCATTTGCCAAGCCATGTCCATATTGAATCTACTATCTCCTGCCTTGAAAGGTCAAGAGGTGTTGCACCGATAATGTTCACCGAATTTTTCTTTTTGCCTGTGCAGGTGCAGTAATTGAGAGCCAGCATCTCAAAAGCTTCCGACGCACCCGAAATATAGCTTTTCATGCCGTTTGTGTGCATGGGGTGGGTGGGTATTTTGCATCGGCTCTGTATGACCCTTGCCAGGGCATCAAAGTCAGTACCGGTCATTGCAGGCATTGGCGAACCGCATATCACAATGAACTTCGGTTTCAATTTCTGTGCCGTCTGGCACACGTCATCTATAAACCTTTCGTCGTTGCCCATAACTGCGTCTATCTCGGTAAGTCCCGAAACATAGATCATGCTGTCCATTTGATACCATCTGGGCTCATCATGGGTAGCGTAGGTAGAATTGCAGCCAGAGGCATCGTGGACGACCACCATTCCCCCCAGCTCATAAAGCGCTGAACAGACGCCGGACGTGTCCGCTGTATAGCATGATATTATTCTTGCATAATGTATCATAGACAGCTCTGACACCCCGCTCCCTTGTGCTGAATAACCGCCCTTGTGTCCTTTGGAACATCTGCACCACGGACGATCTCACCGGCAAGTTTTGTAATGCCGTCAAAGCCATAACAGCTCCTTGCGCCTACCATATCTACAAAGTAATTGGTGCAGCAGAAATATGCTGCTCTCTGACCTATGGCAAAGTATTTGTTTTCTTCTTTTTCTTGGGAGGCGAAAAATCTCATTGACGAATCCACCGTGGGAAATACCTCCACATCTGGGTAATGCTCTTTTATATACTCAAAGCTTTCCTTGTCTTCCCCGCTTATAACATCCACAAAGATACGCCTTACGTCGATGCCGTTGTCAAGCAGCAGAGCGCTGAGCTCAAAGGGTTTATGTGCAGCTGTAAAATCCACCGCAGCAGGCCTGCCGCCGAGCGCCTTTGCCGCCTTTTTCAAGGCTTGCTTTGCTGCGTTTTCCTCAAAGGAAAGATCGGGCATTGCCACCCCAAGCTCTTTACAAAGCGCCTTATAATTATCCCTTATCTTCTCAAAATTCCAGCTTACAGGCAGATACAAATGCCTTTGTCCCAGCCTTTGTTCAAGCTCCTCCGCCGCCGGCAAAGCCTCGGGAATGACTGTTATATTAAGTGACGATCTTGCCATTTCAAGGTACTGATCATAGTTTTCACAAACAGGCAGCTGGCGAAGCACTCTTGCGGATCCTTTTATTATCTTTACAAGTTCACACTCTTCCTCAAACGCCCAGTTGTACCCAATAATGTTGACTCCTCCGTCCTTTGTGGTCCTGTGCAAAGGTACAAAAAGCTGTTTATACATTGTCGGCACGGGAGCAAGTCCGCTGAAACGCATGGTAGGTGTCATATAGCATTTTACAAAATCCACCCCGGCAAATCTGCTTTCAAGCTCCTCGATTATTATATCAAAATCCACCCCGGCAAAAAGGTGCATACAGCTTAAAAAAACAAGTATGCAAGGTGGTCTTTGCTCCATACGTTTTATGACTTGTGTGACAGAATCTATTATGTTATACTCCATGCTTCCGTCTGCGTAGTCCTCGTCACAAAGATATGCCCAGGAAAGCCTGTCCATAGCGCCCATTTCCGCCGTAGTCTGCACTACGCCCCGAAGGCAGCCCTGTGCACAGAAGTATATCTGGTGAGCCTGGGGTATCAGCAAACCTATGTGTACAATGTTCCAATCGCCCCTTGCCGGGGGATTATATTCAAGGCCCCCTTCAAAGGGACGTGGAAAAGCGGCTTGTGTTATTTTTATACCCTGCGGCTTTGCAAGCTCGCCTCCTGCTTTTTTCAGCATATCACTCAAAACCTTTCATTATCTCGTCCGCCAGCTTTTCATACTGTCTTGCCATACTGCTTTCGGGGTACTTGTTCATCACCGTAGTTCCCAGCCTGTCACATTCCTGTACAAGCCCGCTTCGTTCAAGCTCACCAACAATGACTGTATCAAAATCCTTTGCAAGGGACTGTACATTTTCAAGCTCGTTTTCAACATTTCGTCTGTTGAGGATAAAACCTCCAAGCTGTGCATAGCCTCTGCCCTTGAAATTTTCTATTGCCATGGCGATATTGCCTGCCGCATAGCAGGACATCTTTTCTCCTGAGGTGACAATAAACACCTTTTGAGCGTAGCCTCTGTGCATGGGCATGGAAAAGCCGCCGCACACCACATCGCCCAGCACATCATAAAGCACCACATCCGGCTTGTACTTTTCGTATGCGCCTTTCTTTTCAAGCTTTTCAAGTGCAGCGATTATGCCTCGCCCTGCACAGCCAAGCCCCGGTACAGGTCCGCCTGCCTCAACGCAGAAAACTCCTTCATCGCTTACGGTGACCATATCTTCAAGCTCAAGGGCATCTCCTTTTTCTCTGATAAGCTCAAGCACAGTCTTTATTCTCCTGCCCCCGTTGAGAAGCGAGGTCGAGTCCGCCTTTGGGTCACAGCCTATCTGCATGACCCTAAGTCCCTTTTTTACCATGGCAACTGCCAAGTTAGAAACGGTAGTGGACTTACCTATGCCGCCTTTACCGTATATCGCTATTTTTATCATAACTTTTATGATCTCCTCTTGTTATCTCAACTTTGTAGCCTATCGACTCCATTCGTCTTTCAAGACAGGCTCTGCACTGTGCAGATTCATCGCCTGTACATATCTTGCCGTCATAAAGCAGATATTTTTTTCGCACATCTATGGGTGAAAGATTGGGCATTATTACATTTGCACCTGCAAGCACTCCCTTTTCCCTGCCGTCAGGTCTTATGGTACCAAGGGCAGTCGTTGCAGGTATCAGACAATCGGGCAGCATAAGCCTGCAAAGGCTTATCAAAAACAGCGTAAGCTCATAACTGCCTGCGGGCTTGTCCCAAAAGGGAGTGTCCTTATGGGGAATAAACGGTCCCATACCTATCATTTCGGGCTTGAAACGCTCCAGAAACAAAAGATCGTCGGCTAAATTTCCGCTTGTCTGAAAAGGTGAACCCACCATCATTCCGCAGCCGGTCTGGAATCCTATCTCTTTAAGATCTTCAAGGCATTTCATTCTGTGCTGCCAGCTCATCTCGCCCGGGTGGAGCTTGCCGTAATGCTTCTCGTCAGCGGTCTCGTGGCGCAGCAGATATCTGTCTGCACCTGCATCAAAAAGCCTCTTATAGTCCTCGTGTTCCAGCTCACCGACAGAGAGTGTCACCGCACAGTCGCCATGTGCTTTTTTTATAGCTGAAACTATATCGCACAGCTTATCCGTGGTAAAGCTTTTGTCCTCGCCGCTTTGCAGCACAAAGGTGCGAAAACCGTACTCATATCCCGCATGGCAGCAGTCAAGGATCTGATCCTTGCTAAGGCGGTACCTTTCGCATTTGGTATTTGATCTTCTGATTCCGCAATAAAGGCAGTCGTTTTTGCATACGTTTGAAAACTCCACGATGCCTCTGATATAGATCGACTTTCCGAACACGCTTACTGCGGTCTTTGCAGCTTTTTGAGCTGCGTATGCTCTGTCCTCATCGGTAAAGGTGTCAAGCAGGGCTATCCACTGTTCACGCTCAAGGTGTCTGTTTTTTTCAAGTATATCTATCAGCTTTTTGTTTTCCATATCATCACTCACAGTTTCTCATAAAGGTGGGGAAATATCTCCACGCTGCGTTTTAATATCCCTGTCATAAAGGCAATAGCCACACCGTAATTTGTAAAAGCCACCCCCTGGTCTGAGGCGCACTTCATACGATAGCTCATCTCCCTGGGAGTAAGCATACATCCGCCGCAGTGTATCACCAGAGAATACTTTGAAAGGTCATCGGGAAACTCACGCCCTGATGAGGTTTGGATAGAAATATCCTTTCCCGTGAACTTTCTCAGCATGGCAGGCAGCTTCACCGTGCCGATATCTCCGCACTGCCTGTGATGGGTACAGCCCTCAGAGATAAGCACCTTTGCACCGTCCTGAAGGCGGCTTATGGCAGCTGCGCCCTCAACGGCGGTATCAAGAAAGCCCTTGTACCTTGCCATAAGGATAGAAAATGAGGTCAGCATTATATCAGGCGGTGTCTGTTCGTTTGACACCGCAAAAGCCTGAGAATCGGTTATCACCAGCCTTGGCTTTTTGCCGATAGTCCTTAAAGTATCCCCCAGCTCGGTATCCTTTACCACCAAAGCGCAGGCATCTGCATCAAGGATATCTCTTATGGTCTGCTGCTGGGGCAGTATAAGCCTGCCCTTGGGTGCGCTTTCGTCAATAGGCACCACAAGCACCACAAGATCGTTTCTTTTCAGCTTGTCCCCGATTATTCTTGCTTCTCGTCCCGGCTTTTCCGCCAAAGCCCCCAGCTTTTCTTTCAGCGCTTTGATACCCTCTCCTGTTTTTGCGCTTACGTATACACAGTTTTCACCCTGCACCTGCGCTTTTGCCATATCGGTTTTGTTTACGGCAATTATAAAGGGTATCTGTTTTTTTTCAAAAAGCTGGATAAGCTCTCTTTCCCAGGGCCCGATACCCACCCCGGGATCGGTTACAAGCACAGCTATATCTGTGCGGTTAAGGGCGTTTCTCGTGCTCTTTACACGCATCTGACCAAGCTCTCCCTCATCGTCAATGCCTGCTGTGTCGATTATGACCACCGGTCCCAGGGGCAAGATCTCCATTGCCTTGTATACCGGGTCGGTCGTGGTCCCTGCCACATCAGACACAAGGGAAAGCCCCTGATCGGTCACCGCATTCACAATACTTGACTTGCCTGCATTTCGTCTTCCGAAAAAACCGATATGCAAACGCTCCGAGGAAGGAACATCGTTAAGTCCCATAATACATCTGCGCTTCCTTTCTTTTAAGATCCTCTCTGTGGGTCATGCAATAAAAAAACAGTTCACCCTGACGGATAAACTGCACATAAACAGTCTATGCCCCTGTAATGGGCATACCCTGTTTTTACATCTATCAAGCTTTCGCCTCAATAATAATTTCAGCGTCAGGAGATAAAGGTTATTCTGTTTTTACTGCCTGCCCGAATAGAGAGTTTTTGCCGTCACTCCGCTGATCCTGCCTATCCTGCCGGCAAGGGTGTTGATCTTATCCTGCGAGGCATCTATCGCCACGCTTATGATATACATTCCCTTATGCCGATAAGGCAGTCCCATCCTGCCGATTATATACTCGCCATACTCATGCAGCACAGCGTTTATCTGTCCGGCAGCTTCATAGTCCTCAGCGATCACGGCTATAACAGCAACTCTCGTTTCCATTATAAACCTCCGTTTCGGAAATAGTACCATATTACTCATATTACTATAATTACAATATATCACATTTCGCCTCATTTTGTCAAGTCCATCTGCGCCCCGGCATCAGTCCCTGCTGCTTTTCTTTTTTATATGAATAATAAGCCTGCAAAGGGAAATAATACACATAAGCACCTGCCCTTTTACATAACCACAGCCGTTAACGGCTAAACAAAAAAGGGTGATGATATGCAGTTCAACAAAGTGGAGATAAGCGGTGTTGATACAAACTCTCTCAAGGTGCTCACAGAACAGGAAAAGCTTGATCTTTTGGAAAAGACGAGAAAGGGCGATAAAAAAGCCAGAGAGGAGCTTATAAACGGGAACCTGCGTCTTGTGCTCAGCGTTTTGCAAAGGTTTACCGGCAGGAGCGATTGTGCCGACGATCTTTTTCAGGTGGGAGTTGTGGGGCTTATCAAGGCAATAGATAATTTTGATCCGAAATTTGCAGTTAAGTTCTCCTCCTACGCCCACCCTATGATTGCCGGAGAGGTAAGGCGGTACCTTCGGGACTTCCAGCCCATGAGGGTCAGCCGCTCTCTGCGTGACCTTGCGTACAAGTCCATGCTTGCCAAGGAAAGGCTAACCGAAAAGCTACGGCGTGAGCCTACCCCCACCGAAATTGCACAGGAAACAGGAGAACAACGCTGTGACATCGTTACAGCAATGGAATCGGTAAGCGAGCCGGTGTCCCTTTACGACCCGGTGTATTCCGACTCGGGAGATACTCTTTATGTCCTTGACCAGATAAAAGACAACTGCGACGATAAAACATGGCTTGATGAGCTTTCCGTAAAGGAGACTATCGCCTCCCTTAAACCCCGTGAAAAACAGATATTATATCTCAGATTCTTTAAAGGCGCCACACAGATGGAGGTCGCCAAAACCATAGGTATCTCACAGGCACAGGTATCAAGACTTGAAAAAGGAGCACTGGACAAGATAAAGGAGCAGTTTTAAAGCTGCTCCTTCCTTATTTTTCGACTGGATTTTCGGCATTTTTTAACAAATCGTAAATTTTCTTTGATTATATGGCAACTTATTTCTTCTTTGTTCCCTATGATTTGATTTGCACAGAAAAATATGATATACTTGCAGAATATGCAGAATATACTATGCCAAACCAAAGTACATCAGCTAATTCAACACTCATAAAAATAAAGAAGGATCCACTCATGAAAACCATCCTTATCGCAGAAGATTATACAGGACAGCACTCACGTCTTATAAAGGCTATAAGTGAATTTGACTACCAATGCAAAGTCTGTAAAAACTGCCCTATGGAGCTTAAAATAACCCTTGCGGACCTGCTGCCCGACCTTACGATCCTCAATGTCAGCAAGATAGGGCTTGATGCTGTGCGTGAACTTATAATGTCTGCAAAAGTCAAATTTATCACCTATCCTATAATAAATATAGGAACATACGAGGATCCCTGGATGGAACCCGGTAAAATGCTGGATGAAATAAAAGACAGCTTTCATCACCCATATGATGTTGCCGCCGTGGTAAAAAGCATAAACAAAATACTGTTTGACGAAAAGGACCAAAGCACCCGTGGAGAGCTTCTGTATCGCCGGGTATACAGCCTTATGCTCAAACTCAACAGCTCTAAAAAGCAGCGGGGAAATATCTATATCTGCGACAGCGTTGCTGCCATTATTTCAGGCTCCGGCGGAAAAGCCAGACTTCACGGCTACATATATGACTATATAGCAAAGAAATACAATATATCCGTCAAAAGCGTGGAGCACTCCATAAGGATCGCTGTGAAAAGCTGCTGGGACACATCTGACAAAGAGCTTTTGTCACTTTGTATGAAAGACCTGTACGACCGTGGAAAGAGACCCACTAACCTTGAATTTATAAGCGCCCTTGTCCAATTGTTCTCCGCAGACACCTCCGGCATTTTTGAGAATAGCCCAAGCCATAAGCTGCATATATAGTCTCTGAGGTGAAAACTATGATATGCAGCTTTTCAGGTCTTAGAAACAAGGAAGTGGTGGATCTTCGCTCCGGTATGAAGCTTGGCTTTGTGGACGATGCGGAGCTTGATACTGTGTCGGGCAAGATCGTCTCTCTTGTGGTTTATGGTAAGCCCAGGGCCTTTGGGATAATGGGCAGAGATGACGATATTGTAATAAAATGTACCGACATACAGCTTATCGGAGAAGATATAATACTTGTAGACTTTGAGCAAAAGACAATATCCACAAAAACAAAAAGTTTTCTTGTTGAAAATTTGTTGAAATGACGGGGCGATAAAACTTGCAATAGATATGAAAATATGGTATAATATCAGAGCAATTCGCACGGATGCGTTTGTTGCCGTTGGTCCCGCTGAAAAACGGGTTGAGGCAAGTGTGACGCTCCGGAGGAGGTAAGCACGCCGAAAGGCGGAAATCAAAAACCAAACAGGAGGTTACTACAATGGGAGTAGTATCAATGAAGCAGCTTCTTGAAGCCGGTGTACATTTTGGTCACCAGACAAGAAGATGGAACCCGAAAATGGCACCGTACATTTTCACAGAAAGAAACGGCATCTACATCATCGACCTGCAAAAGACAGTAAAGAAGCTTGAAGAGGCTTATATGTTTGTCCGTGATGTGGCAGCACAGGGCGGCGAGGTACTTTTCGTAGGTACCAAAAAGCAGGCCGGCGATTCCATTAAGGAAGAGGCTACCAGAGCAGACGCTCACTATGTAAACGCAAGATGGCTCGGTGGTATGATGACCAACTTCAAGACCATCCAGCAGCGTATCAAGAGACTTGAGCAGCTCAACAAGATGGAAGAGGACGGCACATTTGAGCTTTTGCCAAAGAAGGAAGTTACAAAGCTCAAATTGGAGATCGAAAAGCTGGAGAAATTCCTTGGCGGTATCAAGAACATGAAGAAGCTGCCGGGCGCACTTTTCGTTGTTGACCCAAGAAAAGAGAAGATCGCTGTTGCAGAGGCTAAGAAGCTGGGTATCCCGGTGGTAGCTATCGTAGATACAAACTGCGATCCTGACGATGTTGATTACGTTATCCCCGGAAACGATGACGCTATCAGAGCTGTAAAGCTTATCGCAGGCTGCATGGCTAACGCTATCATTGAAGGCAGACAGGGCGAGGACGCTGCTGAGGCTTCCGAGGAGGAGACCGAGAAGGTCGAGGAAACAGAGGAAGAAACTGCTGAATAATCTATGACAATGTGCAGGGCAGATAAGTTTTATAATTTGTCTGCCTTGTTTTGACGATAAAAACAAGGAGGAAATATAAATGGGTAAGGTATCTGTACAGGAAATAAAAGAGCTTATGACAGCAACAGGTGTCGGCATGATGGACTGCAAGAAGGCTCTTGTTGAAACAGACGGCGATATGGAAAAGGCTATACTCGTTCTTCGTGAGAAGGGTCTGGCTACACAGGCTAAGAAGAGCGGCAGAGTTGCTGCAGAGGGTATCTGCACAGCTGTTGTCGAGGGTAATGCAGGCTGCGTGCTCGAGGTAAACATCGAGACAGACTTCGCTGCAAATAACCAGGAGTTCAAGGATTTCGTTGCTGCAACTGCAAAGACTGTTATCGAGCAGAACCCTGCTGATGTTGAGGCTCTCAAGGCTTGCAAGATCGCAGGCGGCGATACAACTGTTGAAGAGGCTCTCCAGAACCTGTTTATCAAGATCAGAGAGAATATGGTCATCAGACGTTTCAAGAGATTTGAGGGTATCCTCGTTCCTTACGTTCACGGCGGCGGAAGCATCGCTGTTATCGTAAAGCTTGAATCCGACATCGCAGCTGACAACGCTGATCTGCTTGCAGCAGGTAAGGACTGTGCACTTCAGGTCGCAGCTATGAACCCATCTTACCTCAACAGAGCAGCTGTTCCCGCTGACGCTCTTGAGGAGGAGAAGAAGATCCAGCTCGCACAGATGGCTGATGATCCTAAGATGGCTAACAAGCCTGAGCAGGTCAAGGTCAAGATCATCGAGGGCAAACTCGGCAAGTTCTATTCCGAGAACTGTCTGCTTGAGCAGGCTTTCGTTAAGGACGACAAGCAGACTGTCGGCGCTTATGTTGACAGCGTTGCTAAGAAGCTCGGCGGAAAGATCGACGTTGTAGAGTACGTTCGTTTTGAGCGTGGCGAGGGCGTTGAGAAAAAGGAAGATAACTTCGCTGACGAAGTTGCTTCAATGATAAAGTAATTCAGAACTTATCAAAAAGGCTGATGCAAATTGCATCAGCCTTTTTTTGCTATAAATCAGAATTTATATTATTATCAAAATAATAGTTGTGCACCCGAAGGGGTCATAGGTGCTCATTATATGAGATTCAAGCCGCCTTTTTGCAGGCGGATTGAGGGAAGAGAGTTTTGCGCTTTTCAAAGGGGCACGCCCTCTCTTGCAGGGCGTCCCCTCTTCCAAAACAGTCCACCGGACTGTTTTGAAATTCACCCCTTGCGGAGCGCACGATGTAAGGGGATTTCGCTCTCTGCGGAGAGCGACGAGGGCGCCGCCCTCGACCCGCAAGCCCGTCCACCGGACTGTTTTGAAATTCACCCCTTGCGGAGCGCACGATGTAGGGGGATTTCGCTCTCTGCGGAGAGCGACGAGGGCGCCGCCCTCGACCCGCCAGCCTTTTTTACGAGAAAAGGCTGGGCGAAAAACCTGTCTTGTCTTTGGCAAGCCCTTATAGGTCGTTCAGACCCACAAACTCTAATTTGTCGCAATAACAAAAAACCGATGAAAGCATAACGCTCTCATCGGTCTTTTTTTATTCAGCATCTATTGTGGAAATACCCATTGTCATTTCTTCAAGCACATCAAGCAGCACTCTCACCGTATCCAGGGACGTGAGCATGGTCACGTTGTTCTGGATAGCGCAGCGGCGTATCTGCACGCCGTCCTCGTAATGCACTCCCGAAAGGATCGCCCTTGTGTTGATCACATAGCTTACATATCCCGAACGGATAGAATCAAGGATATCCTTGCTGCCCTCGCTTATCTTGCGGCGCACACGGGTCTTTATACCGTGCTCTTTGAGAAAGTTGGCTGTTCCGACGGTAGCTTCGATATTAAAGCCCATATTATAAAACCTCTTGACCAGGGGCAGCGCCTCCTGCTTGTCCTCGTCGGCAAGGGTAACGACCACCGTTCCGTAGTTCTGCATATGCACGCCCGAAGCGATAAGCGCTTTGTACATTGCCCTATGGAGCTTTTTGTCGTAGCCGATAGCCTCTCCCGTTGACTTCATCTCAGGCGATAGGTAAGCGTCCATACCGCTGAGTTTGGAGAAGGAAAAGGCAGGGACTTTAACGTAATAGCGTTCCTTTTCCTTTGGATATATCTGGGTTATGCCCTGCTCTTTAAGGCTCTTGCCCAGGTTGACAAGGGTAGCTATGTCAGCCAGCGAGTAGCCGGTGGCTTTGGACAAAAACGGCACTGTTCTTGAGGATCTTGGGTTAACCTCGATGATATACACATTATCCTGAGGGTCAACGATGAACTGGATATTGAAAAGCCCTATGATGCCTATGCCAAGTCCCAGTTTTCTTGTATATTCAAGTATAGTATCCTTGACCTTCTGAGAAATGCTGAAAGAGGGGTACACGCTTATGGAGTCGCCGGAATGTACGCCCGTTCTCTCAACAAGCTCCATTATACCCGGCACAAACACCTGTTTTCCGTCGCAGATAGCGTCTACTTCCACTTCTTTGCCCCGGATATACTTATCCACCAGCACAGGCTTATCCTCGTCTATCTCAACGGCAGTTTTAAGGTAATGGCGCAGCGCCTCTTCCTTTGCGACTATCTGCATAGCACGTCCCCCAAGGACGAAGCTTGGGCGCACAAGCACAGGATAGCCTATCTCTTCGGCTGCCTTTATGCCTGCTTCGATATTGGTGACAGCCTGTCCTTTGGGCTGGGGTATATTAAGATCCATAAGCAGCTTTTCAAAGGAGTCTCTGTTTTCCGCCCTGTCGATGGCAGCGCAGTCGGTACCGATTATTTTTACTCCAAGGTCATTAAGAGGCTGAGCAAGGTTGATGGCTGTCTGACCGCCAAGGGTGGCAATGACACCTTCAGGGTGCTCCAGCTCGATAACGTTCATAACGTCCTCGACGCACAGAGGCTCGAAATACAGCTTATCCGAACAGGTATAGTCGGTGGACACCGTTTCGGGGTTATTGTTGATTATGATAGCCTCGTAGCCTGCTGCCTTTATGGTTTTTACTGCATGGACGGTGGAATAGTCAAACTCTACTCCCTGTCCGATACGGATAGGACCCGAACCAAGGACAATTATCTTTTTCTTATCAGAGACCACAGACTCGTTTTCCTGCTCATAGGTGGAATAAAAATAAGGGATATAGCTTTCAAACTCGGAGGCGCAGGTATCTATCATCTTATAGACAGGGGTTATGCCAAGCTTTTTACGCAGGGCAAAGATTTCGGTTTCCTGCATATCCCACAGCAAAGCGATCTCCTTATCGGAAAAGCCCATTCTTTTTGCTTTATAAAGCTCGTCACGCTCGCCCTTATGGGCTTTGAGCCTTTCTTCCTCATCTATAATATTTTTCAGCTTACGGATAAAGAAGGGGTCTATCTTTGTGGCGGCGGCGATCTCCTCCTCGCCGGTACCAAGTCTTAAAAGCTGTGCGATGGCATAGATACGGTCATCGGTGCCTATTTTTATATAGTCAAGCAGACCGTCTTTTTTCATATATTCAAAGCGTTTATGTTCAAGGTGGAAAAGTCCTATCTCCAGGGAGCGTATAGCTTTCAGCAGGCTCTCCTCGATAGTTCTTCCTACGCTCATCACTTCGCCGGTAGCTTTCATCTGGGTGCTCAGGGAGTTATTTGCATCGGCGAACTTATCAAAGGGGAACCTTGGCATTTTTGTTACCACATAGTCAAGGGCAGGCTCAAAGGACGCAGGGGTATTTGCGATCTGTATCTCATCAAGTGTCATTCCCACGCCTATTTTTGCCGAAACTCTTGCTATGGGGTATCCGCTTGCTTTCGAGGCAAGGGCTGAGGACCGGGAAACTCTGGGGTTTACCTCGATAAGGTAATACTGGAAAGAATCCGGGTCAAGGGCAAACTGCACGTTGCAGCCGCCGTTCACCTCCAGGGCTCTGATAAGTTTCAAGGCGCTGTCACGCAGCATATGATACTCTTTATTGGTAAGCGTCTGTGAGGGACAAACGACGATAGAGTCGCCTGTGTGGATACCCACAGGGTCAAGGTTTTCCATATTACAGATAGTAATGGCGGTGTCGTTTGCGTCACGCATCACCTCATACTCGATCTCTTTAAAGCCTTTTATGCTTTTTTCGATAAGCACCTGGTGGACGGGGGAAAGGGCAAGGGCGTTTTTCATTACCGTTTTGAACTCGCTTTCATTATCGGCAAAGCCGCCGCCTGTACCGCCAAGGGTAAACGCAGGGCGCAGCACCACGGGGTAGCCTATTTTTTTTGCCACCTCAAGTCCCTGTTCCATAGTATTTGCTATATCCGAGGGGAGCACAGGCTCTCCAAGCTGTGTACAAAGCTCTTTAAACAGCTCTCTGTCCTCGGCTTTTTCGATACAGTCGCTCTTTGTTCCCAAAAGCTCCACGCCGCACTCTTTCAGCACGCCTTTCTTTTCAAGGCGCATGGCGATATTAAGGCCTGTCTGTCCGCCGATATTGGGCAGTATAGCATCAGGGCGCTCATATCTTATTATCTTTGCACAGTATTCAAGGGTCAGAGGCTCCATATAGACCTTATCCGCAATGGCGGTATCGGTCATGATAGTTGCAGGGTTGGAGTTGCACAAAATGACCTCATAGCCCTCCTCTTTAAGGGCAAGGCAAGCCTGGGTGCCTGCATAGTCGAACTCCGCCGCCTGTCCGATGACGATAGGGCCGGAACCTATGACCAATATCTTTTTTATATCTGTTCTTTTAGGCATTTCCCCTGACCTCCTTCATAAGCTCAACAAATCTGTCAAACAGATACGCACTGTCCTGCGGACCGGGTGCGCTCTCGGGGTGATACTGGACGCTGAACACCTTATCCTTTGCACACTCGACCCCCTCGATGGTGTTGTCAAGCAGGTTTATATGAGTGGGTGTCAGGTCAGTATCTTTCAGACTTTCCATATCCACCGCATAAGAGTGGTTCTGGGAGGTTATTTCTATCTTCCCTGTTGCCAGATCTCTTACAGGGTGGTTTCCACCACGGTGTCCGAATTTGAGCTTATAGGTCTTTGCGCCGTATGCAAGGGATATTATCTGGTGTCCGAGGCAGATGCCAAAGATAACATACTTTCCACGCAGCTGTTTTATGGTCTCGATAACGGGGGGCACGTCTGTGGGGTCCCCCGGACCGTTGGAGATAAACACCCCGTCGGGCTTATATCTTTCTATTTCTTTTGCAGGGGTATCCCAGGGCACGATTATTACCTTGCACCCACGCTTATTCAGCGAGCGCACTATATTCATTTTCATTCCGCAGTCGATGGCTACAACAGTATACCGCTCATGCTCTGTGCGTGAGAGCCATGGCTCTTTACAGCTCACCTTTCTCACTGCGTCCGTGGGGATACTTGTCTGCTCCAGGATCTTCATTCCCCACTCCAGACGGGTATCCGCTCCTGTGATAAGGGCTTTTCGGCTTCCCAGATCTCTTATGGAACGGTTTATCTTTCTTGTATCCACCCCAATGATCCCCGGAACGTTATACTCTTTCATGACCTGTGAAAGGGTCTTGCTGCAGCGGAAATTTGAGGGCTCGTCATTATACTCTCTCACAACCAAGGCTCCGATGGTAGGGATCTTTGTTTCGTAATCGTCGTCAGCCATACCATAGTTGCCGATAAGGGGGTAGGTCATGACCACAGCCTGATATGTATACGAAGGGTCGGAGATTATTTCCTGATAACCCACCATTGAGGTATTGAAAACTATCTCGCACACCTTGTCGCAGTCTGCGCCGAATCCGTATCCGTAATACTCCTGTCCGTCCTCCAGGATCAGTTTTCTGTTATATTCCATATCCTCGACTCCTTAATTTTTCACCTTGAAAAAGCGTCCCTAATGTTTCACACTAAGGACGCAGCTCTTCCAAAAGAATATTATACAACGATGTATTATGTTTGTCAAGGAGTTTCTACACCGTCTGTGCATATTCTCCGTTATGCTCAAAATACACCCTGTACCATATCAGGAACGTGAACACCGTCCATATCTTCCTGCTGTTGTCCGCCTTGCCGTTTTTATGATCCTCAAGGAGCTTTTCAAGCAGCGCTGTGTCAAAGAACATTTTTGAGCTTTGGCTTTCAAATGCATCTTTGACAATGGCGTAATACTTGTCCTGTCTGAGCCACACCCTTATTGGTACGGGAAAGCCCAGCTTTTTCTTTTCCGAGGTCTTTTCCGTCCCTTTGGGAGTATTATTTTTTGCCGCAAGTCTCATGGCATATTTGGTGATGTATTTTGTCTGCTGTGTTTTTTGTTTCCGGGTGACTCTGTACTTAACAGGTATGCCCTCGGCAAGCTTCATGACCTTTTTATCCAGGAAAGGCACCCTTACCTCAAGAGAGTTTGCCATGCTCATTTTATCCGCTTTTAGCAGGATATCCCCCGAAAGCCACAGATGCAGGTCAAGATACTGCATTTTTGTGACGTCGTCCGCTTTTTTCACCCGTTTGTAATAATGCCCGGTTATCTTCATAGGGTCGGGGGCGGAGGTGGTTATTTTCAAAAGCTCTTTACGCTCGGCGGGGGTGAACATATATGCGTTGCCGATAAATCTTTCCTCTACCGTTTTGCCTTTACGCACAAAAAAGTTTACCCCTCGCTTTGCAGGCAGCTTTTGTGCAAGCTTGCCCACGCCTCTTTTAAAGAACCGGGGCAGCCGATCGTAAAGGGTCCCGCCCGGGTCGCTGTATACATTATATCCGCCGAAGATCTCATCTGCTCCTTCGCCGGAAAGCGCCACCTTGACCTTTTCAGAGGCAATATTGCAAACAAAATACAGCGCTACTGCCGAGGGGTCCGCAAGGGGCTCATCCATATGATACTGTATCTTTTCAAGGCTTCCCCAATACTCCTCGGGGCTAATCACCTTGCTGTAATTATCCTTGCCGATGGCTTTTGAAAACTCCTTGGCAAAGCCGATCTCGTTATACTTTTCGTCCTTTCCGAATCCCACGGTAAAGGTCTTATCCACGTTGGCGACCGCCGCAACGGTGCTTGAATCCACTCCGCTGGAAAGAAACGACCCCACCTCTACGTCCGCTATCTTATGGGCCGATACAGAATCACGGAAGGTGTCGGATATATCATCTACCCAGTCTTTCAGGCTCTTGTTTTTATCCTCTTCAAAGGCGATGTCCCAATAACGCTTTATTTCCAGCCCGCCGCTGTTATATTTGAAATAGTGGGCAGGCATAAGCTTAAAGACGTTTTTGAAAAAGGTCTCGCCGGTGGGTGAATACTGGAAGGTCAGGTAGTTTTCAAGGGCAGCTTCGTTAAGCTCTTTTTTGAAATCGGGGTGCTCAAGAAAGCTCTTTATCTCCGAGCCGAACATGAACGTTTCACCCATAAGGGCATAGTACATGGGCTTTATGCCGAAAAAGTCCCTTGCACCGAAAAGCTCTTTTTTCTTACTGTCCCAGATAACAAAGGCAAACATTCCTCTGAGCTTGCCAAGAAGCTTTGTGCCGTACTCTTCATAGCCGTGCACCAGCACCTCGGAGTCGGTATTTGTGGCAAAGATATGCCCCGATCTTACAAGCTCGTCACGGATCTCACGATAGTTGTATATCTCTCCGTTGAACACCAGCACCATGCTTCTGTCCTCGTTGAATATGGGCTGATCCCCTGAAGAGGATATGTCGATTATGCTCAGCCTGCGGTGCCCAAGGGCAACGTCTGCGTCAACGTACTTCCCCCCTGCATCAGGTCCACGATGCCTTATCCTTTCCATCATTTTCCCGATAATTGCGTCCGCATTTTTCGTCTTGTTGGTAAATCCAACTATTCCACACATCTATATCACCTCATAAATTCTCATTTATGTATTTTTTCGTCGAACTTATTTTTAGTTCCTGCGCCGGAGACATCTTCGGGGTATCTGCCGGTAAAGCAGGCCGAAATACACTCTGTCAGCAATATTTGCCCGCTTTGGCTCAAAGATCCCCAGCACTCCGCATTCTTCATGGAGCATACCTATCATGCGCCCACCGCCTTTAAAAAATAAAAGTTTGATTTGCTCTTCCACCGAAATGTTCAAAATCTCGATTTGGGGATGATCGTATCAAAAAACTTTATACTCCCCGATTATCACCTATATGATTATAATGCAAGCGGGATTAAAAGTCAATCGTTTTTGCATAATTCTTATTGCAATCCTTCATTTTCTACAAAACTTTTCTCATGCGAGGGAAACATTTATGCACTGTGTGCTCAAAAAGGGAAAAAGCAAAAGGGGGGACGGGGGGGAAGAAAAAGCCCCGGGGCGGGGAGGAAAATTTCCATTTCAGGTTGATTTTACCGGGCAAAAAGGTTATAATCTTAGTAAGAAAAAATCAACGCAAACAGGAGGTAAGGCATGAAAAAATATCTTGACGAAACATTAAGTGCACAGGAAAGAGCCGAGGCGCTTGTGGACGAGCTTACGGTGGAGGAAATGGCAGGCTTGCTCAAATACGAATCCGACGAGGTCAAGCGCCTTGGGATAAAGGCATACAACTGGTGGGGAGAGGGGCTTCACGGCTTTTCCCGATCGGGCATATCAACGCTTTTCCCTCAGGCTATCGGGCTTGCTGCCACATTTGACAGGCAGCTTTTGCACACCGCCGGCAGGGTGACAGGCACCGAGGCCAGGGCAAAGTACAAGTGGTACACAAAATACGGGGACGTGGACAAGTTCAAGGGGATCACCCTATGGGCTCCCAACATCAACATTTTCCGTGACCCACGCTGGGGGCGTGGACAGGAGACATACGGAGAGGATCCCTATCTTACCGCCGAGCTGGGTATACAATACGTCAAGGGCATACAAGGGGACGAAAAGACCATGCTTGCTGCGGCGTGTGCAAAGCATTTTGCCGCACACAGCGGTCCCGAGGAGACCCGCCACGGATTTAACGCAAAGGTAAGTGAAAAAGACCTTAACGAGACATATCTTCCTGCCTTTGAAAGGCTGGTAAAAGAGGCAAAGGTAGAGGGCGTTATGGGGGCATACAACGCTGTCAACGGCGAGCCTTGCTGCGCCAGCTCCTATCTTATGGACAAGCTGAAACAATGGGGCTTTGACGGATACTTTGTTTCCGATTGCTGGGCGATAAGAGATTTCCACGAAGCCCACAAGATAACCTCATCCGCCGAGGAATCGGCAGCAATGGCCATAAACGCAGGGTGCGATGTGAACTGCGGCTGCACCTACGAACATCTGCTTGAGGCTTACGAAAGAGACCTTGTGGATGAAGAGGCAATAAGACAAGCCTGTATCCACGCCATGAGGACAAGGATACGTCTGGGTATGCTGGACAGCACCGAACACTTTGATATTCCCTACACCGCCGTTTGCTGCAAACAGCACAAGGAAGCTTCGCTGGAGGCTGCACAAAAGTCAATGGTGCTTTTGAAAAACAACGGTCTGCTGCCTCTTGACGAGGGGAAGATACACACAATTGCAGTCATCGGGCCTCACGGGGACAGCACGACCGCTCTTGAGGGGAACTATACCCCCAAGGCAGACAGATACACCACCTTTGTTACAGGCATACAGGACAGGTTCTCAGGCCGTGTGATATTTGCAGAGGGGTGTCATCTTTACAGGGACAGGATCTCTCAGATAAGCCTTGCGGGGGACAGATATGCCGAGGCTATGGCTGCGGCGGAAAACGCCGATGTGGTGGTCGCCTGTGTGGGGCTGGACGCATCTATCGAGGGTGAACAGGGAGATGCAGGAAACGAATACGGTTCGGGGGACAAGACAGACCTTATGCTGCCTTTGAGCCAAAGGACGCTCCTTGAAAAGCTCATGTCCACAGGCAAGCCCCTTGTGGTGGTATGCGCCGCAGGAAGCGCAATAAACACCCTTGTTGACGCAGATGCGGTGATACACGCATGGTACAGCGGCTCGGAGGGAGGAAAAGCCCTTGCACAGATCCTTTTCGGGGACATTTCGCCCTCGGGAAAGCTGCCTGTCACCTTCTATGAGGACGCTGAGGCTTTGCCGCAATACGAGGACTATTCAATGAAAGACCGTACATACCGCTACGTACAGGGAAATGTGCTTTATCCTTTCGGCTACGGGCTCACCTACTCAAAGGTGCGCTGCGGCGGACTTTCCTATTCGGACTTCACCGCAAGGGTGGAAATAGAGAATACCGGCAGCTTTGAGGTGGACGAGGTGGTACAGGTTTACATCAAAGACCGCTGCGAGCAGGCTGTGCCAAACCACAAGCTTTGCGGCTTTGAAAGGGTACATCTTATGCCGGCAGAGAAAAAGACGGTCAGCCTTGACCTTGATAAAAGTATGTTTACGGCGGTAAACGAAAAGGGCGAAAGGGCGGTATATTCAAAGGAATTTACCCTTTATGCCGGTGTATCACAGCCGGACCCCCTCAGCGAGAAACTTTGCGGCTGCAGCTGTGCAAGGGTGGAAATAAGGATCTGAACATCTCCGGCAAGGGTATGGTTTTCAAAACTTTTACTTTACAAAAGGCGGCAAATGTGGTATGATCCTATCATAGAACAACGTAAAAAGGCGGAGTGTGTATGAGCATTTTTTCCCAGCGGCTTGAAAGCGTGATGAAAGAAAAGAACCTGCGTCAGCACCAGCTGTGCCGGATGACAGGCATTTCAAAATCGTTTATAAGTTCATATCTGGCAGGGAGGTTTTCCCCGAAGGCGGACAAGCTTGCAGCCATATCCAAGGCTCTGGGTGTATCCGAGGGCTGGCTCATGGGATACGAGAGCTCGGCAAAATACAGCTATGACCCGGGGAACATAGCAAAGATCCCCGTTAAGGATCACAGCGGAAAGGTGGTGGCACACCGCCCGGTGGTATACGCAGGCGGGGACAGCAGCAAGCTTACCTTTTATATTTGCACCGACAGGGACAATTTCCCTCACATCAAACAGGGGGATCTGGTATTGGTGCACAAATGCGCCGATTTTCAGCAGGAGGGCTATACCTACGCCATAAGAAAGGACGGGAAGATCACCTTCCGCACCCACAGGTTCAACGGCAGCGTGCTTGTTTTGAGTGCAGAGAATACTGCGCCGACAATATATCTTGACGACTATCACAGCGACATAATCGTTATGGGAAAGGTGCTTGAGATACGAAGAGAGATGGATAAGGAGGAAAACAAGGATGAACAGCGTAATTGAAGCGATGATCCAAAGGCGGAGCATTAAACAGTACACAGGCGAGCAGGTGACAGACGAGGAGCTTGAGCAGATACTCAAGTGCGGTCTTTATGCCCCAAACGGCATGGGTGCACAGGCACCGGTATTTGTGGCGGTAAGGGACAGGGAAACACGAGATCTTTTGTCAGCACTTAACGGGCAGGTAATGGGCTTTGACGGCGATCCCTTCTACGGTGCGCCCTGCGTTATCTGCGTTCTTGCAGACGCACAAAGAAGCACCGCAGTGGAGGACGGGAGCCTTGCTCTTGGCAATATGTGTCTGGCTGCACACTCTTTGGGTCTGGGGTCATGCTGGATACACAGGTGCAGACAGGTGTTTGAAAGCGAACAGGGAAAGGCTTTGCTGAAAAAATGGGGGATCAGCGGCGATCTTATGGGCGTGGGATTTTGCATCATTGGGCACCCTGCACAGAGCAAAGAGGCTGCTCCAAGAAAGGACGGACGTGTCTACTACGTGGACTGACAAAAGGGACGAATAACAAAAACACCCGGGAAAGCTTCTTGACGGCGTTTCCCGGGTGATATTGTTTTATTTAGGCTGTTTCATTGTAAGGGATATGCGTTTACGCTTCAGGTCAACGCCCAGCACCCAGACCTTTACAACGTCCCCTACCTTGACCACTTCAAGGGGATGTTTGATGAACTTGTTGCACATCTGGGAGATATGCACTAATCCGTCCTCATGGACGCCTATATCCACAAAGGCTCCGAAGTCTATTACGTTACGCACGGTGCCCATAAGCTCCATACCCTCTTTAAGGTCGGAAAGCTCCATAACGTCGCCGCTTCTCATAAGAGGAGGGGGCAGCTCGTCACGGGGGTCACGTCCCGGTTTTTCAAGCTCTTTCACAATGTCCTCAAGGGTGGGGACGCCTACTCCGATAGAGGAAGCAAGGGTGCTTATGCCCTCTTTTTTCACCTTGCTGTCGATAAGCTCCTTATTTCCCATATCCGCCACGGAGAAGCCGCATTTTTCAATAAGAGCTTTTGCCGCACCGTAGGACTCGGGGTGGACGCCTGTATTGTCAAGGGGATTTTTCCCTCCCGGCACACGCAAAAAGCCTGCACACTGTTCAAAGGCTTTTGCTCCCAGCTTTGCCACTTTCATAAGCTGTTTTCTGTCGGTAAACGCTCCGTTTTCTTCACGGTAAGCAACGATGTTTTTTGCAACGGTGCTGTTTATTCCCGAAATATAGGAAAGCAGCGAATAGGAGGCTGTATTAAGGTCAACGCCCACAGAGTTCACGCAGTCCTCTACCACTCCTTTAAGAGCCTCGTCCATACGGGCTTTGGGCATATCGTGCTGATACTGTCCAACGCCGATAGCCTTGGGGTCAATCTTTACAAGCTCCGCAAGGGGGTCCTGCATTCTTCTGGCGATGGAAACTGCGCTTCGCAGCGAAACGTCATAGTCCGGGAACTCCTCAGCGGCAAGCTTTGAGGCGGAATAAACGGAAGCCCCCGCTTCGGACACTACCATATAGGAAACTTTCTGAGGGATCTCTTTAAGAAGCTCGGCAATAAACTGCTCTGACTCTCTTGAGGCGGTGCCGTTACCGATGGCGATGGTGGTCACACCGCAATTTTCGATCATTCGGGATATTATCCTCTTTGCCTTTTCCGTTTCCTTTCTTGGGGGAGTAAGGTAAACTATGCTGGTATCCAGCACCTTTCCGGTCTCGTCCACCACGGCAATTTTGCAGCCGTGGGCATAACCCGGGTCAAGACCCAAAGTCACGGTACCCTTTACGGGGGGTGCCATAAGAAGCTGGCGGAGGTTTGAGGAGAACACTTTTATTGCGCCCTCCTGCGCTTTTTCAGAAAGCTCGGAACGTATCTCACGCTCGATAGAGGGATAGATAAGGCGCTTATAGCTGTCAACGCAAGCCTGCTCCACAAGCTTTGCACAGGCAGACTCGTTTTTTACATAGCGTGAGGTGACAGCTCTTTCACCTGCTCCCTGGGGGACGTCCACGCTCACCTTTAAAGCGCCCTCTTTTTCCCCACGGTCGATGGCAAGTATACGGTGTCCGGCGATCCTTGAAACCCCCTCGGAGAACTCAAAGTAATTCTGATACACGGTATCCGCATCATCAGCCGATGCTGCGGAGCTTATTTTTCCTATCTGGCTGAAAAGAGTCCTGAGATATTTTCTCAGCTCGGCGCTGTCGGAAACGTCCTCGGCGATAATATCCATTGCCCCCTGAAGTGCATCCTGTGCATTTGCAACGCCTTTTTCCTCATTTATATACTTTTCAGCCTCTGCACTCGGGTCGCCTTCACCCTGGTTGAGCACAAAAGCGGCAAGATCTTCAAGTCCCTTTTCTCTTGCGACGCTTGCTCTGGTTTTTCTCTTTGGCTTATAGGGGCGGTAGATGTCCTCAACCTCCACAAGGGTCATGGCGTCGGTTATGGCTTTTTCAAGCTCGTCGGTCATTTTCTCCTGTTCGGTGATAGAGGCTCTGACCTCCTCTTTGCGCTTTTCAAGATTGCGAAGATAGTTAAGGCGGTCGGAAAGTTCACGAAGCACCTGGTCGTCAAGGGAACCTGTGACTTCTTTTCTGTACCGGGCGATAAAGGGTATGGTCTTATCGTCGTCTATAAGGGCTACGGTGTTGTCCACCTGTTCTTTTTTCAGACCAAATTCCTTTGCGAGTGCAGCGTTAATATCCATTTTTTATACTCCGTTTCACGATCCCCCCACAAGGGGGTTATTTACCCGAATATTATATCACATTTGCGTTCAAAAGTCAAAAGCCCTCTAAAAGCAAGGTGACAGAGGCTGATTTTTGAAATAGTGATAGATTCGCTTTCTTTAGTGAGCAAACACTTGACTTTTCGGGAAAAAAGTAATATAATTTAATAGCCAATGTATATGTGCAGATCCGGCGGCATAAAAGCCACAGGCTGCTGATGCCCGGGACGAACTATACAGCTCCGCTTTTGCGGAACATGAAATTAGGAGGAAAAAAGGTGAAAAAAGTTAAAAAACCGGTGTTTTTCATCGTTTTGATATGCATTCTGGCTTTCGCTTATCTGACATTTTTCGGAGTGCACAGCTATTATGGAGACACCAAACACACCTATATCAAAGGTGCCGACGAGATCCGCTGGGGTATAGATATCCAGGGCGGTGTAAATGCCACCTTTGAACCCGCAGCTCCTGCCGAGGGCAGCGATCAGCCTAAGGTCGAGGATATTACCAACGACGATATGGATGCTGCAAAGGCTATTATCGAGCAGAGACTTGTGGGACTTAACATCACAGACAGCGAGGTCTATGTAGACTACTCCAAAAAGAGAGTTATCGTATCTTTCCCATGGCAGGCAGGAGAATCCGATTTTGACCCTGAGGCTGCCGTGGCAGAGCTGGGTGAAACTGCCCTGCTTACATTCCGCAAGGGTTCCGAGGCAACAGGCACTCAGGTCCTTTCGGGAAAGGACGTTAAAAAGGCAACGGCTTATTCGGACAACTCCAACGGAAATTCCGGCTTTGCAGTAAGCCTTGAGCTTAACGACAGCGGTAAACAAGCCTTTGCAGACGCCACCACAGAGCTTTCCGCAACAGGCGGTCAGATATCCATATGGATGGACGATAACTGTATTTCCGCTCCGAAGGTAAACGAGCCTATAAGAGACGGAAACTGCCGCATCACAGGTAACTTTACCTGGAACGAGGCAAGCTCTCTTGCAAACAAGATAAACGCAGGTGCGCTTCCCTTCAAGCTTTCCACCACCAGCACAAACATCATTTCCGCTTCTCTTGGCGAGGGTGCGCTTAACGCAATGCTCCTTGCAGGTGTTATAGCCTTTTGCATTATCGCCATATACATGATGATCTTTTACCGTTTGCCGGGATTTGTAGCTTCTATTGCACTTTTCGGACAGGTCGTAGGTACTATCGCCTGCATTTCCGGCTTTTTCGGAAATCTGCCCTCCTTTACCCTTACTATCCCGGGTATCGCAGGTATCATTCTTGCCATCGGTATGGGCGTTGACGCCAACGTTATCACCGCAGAGCGTATCAAGGAAGAGCTTAACAACGGCAAGACCCTTAACGGCGCTATTGAGCTTGGCTACAAGCGTGCATGGAGCGCAGTTTTCGACGGCAACATCACAGTAGTTTTCGTAGCGGTTATCCTTATGGGTGCGTTCGGACCAACAGACAGCGTGTTCGGAACGCTGCTCAGCCCGCTTTTCGCTGTTTTCGGCGCATCCACCGCAGGTACGATCTACTCGCTGGGCTTTACCTTGCTGGTAGGTATTATACTTAACTTTGTATTCGGTATCTTCTGTTCAAGACTTATGCTGGCATCTCTTTCCAAGTTCAAGTTCCTCAGAAACCGCAAACTGTATGGAGGTGCTAAGATAGATGGATAAAAAAGAACCAAAGATCTTAAAGGTCTATGAAAAGCGCAAGATCTTCTATGCGATATCCTGTCTGCTCATTGTGGCTTTCGCAGTGCTGACGATCGCCATCAAGCTCAACGTAGCTATCGAGTTCAAGGGCGGTACGATCCTCACATATTCATACACAGGGGATCTCAAGAGCGAGGATATTGAAAAGACCGTAGGCGACACGGTATCCGATAAATGCACCATAACCCTGGGCGAGGACACCTCGTCAAAATCCAAGACGATAAAGATCCAGTTCTCCTCCAAGGAGGGTATCAGCGACGACAAGCAAAACTCCATCAAGACTGCACTCACAGAGAAGTTCAAGGACAACGACGTAAAGCTTCTGGAGTCCACCGACGTTGCCGCTTCAAACGGTCTGGACTTTTTCCTGAAATGTCTGGTTGCCTGTGCATTCGCCGCAGTCATCACCATAATCTACATCGGTTTCAGATTCAGAAAGATCGGCGGTATATCCGCAGGTGTATTCTCGGTAGTGGCACTTACACACGATATGTGTATGGTTTACGGCTGCTTTGTTATTTGCAGGTTTGACATCAACGCAAACTTCATGGCTGTACTGCTTACTATCCTGGGCTACTCTATCAACGCTACGATCATTATTTATGACCGTATCAGAGAAAACGAAAAGCTTGTGGGCAGCAAGTATGAGCTTGACCAGCTGGTGAACCTTTCCATTACACAGACTATGGGACGTTCGATACACACCACGGTAACGACGGTCCTGGCGATGGCTACGGTATGTGTTGTATGCCTTATCGCAGGAGTTTCTTCCATAATCAGCTTTGCATTCCCGCTTATAATCGGTATGATCGCAGGTGTTTACTCATCAAACTGCATCGCTCCTACTCTTTGGGTAATGTGGGAAAAGCACAAAGCCAAAAAGGGCAAGGGCAAGGCTGCAAAGAAGGAAAAGAAGTCACAGAGAAGATAACTTCGGGCGCACAAACGGGGACAGCTCCCCTTACTTAAACAAACAAGAGCTCTGCACTCTGAAAAAGGGCGCAGGGCTCTTTTTATGCCCAGCGGCAAAGGTCCCCAAATGGGCGCAAAAAAAGGGAGCTGCGGCACTTCACCCTGCGGCAGCTCCCTGGATTATATTATGGGAAGGAAATTATATTTAAAGATCAGTCGACCTTGGGCATTTTTGAAACACTTGCGGCGATCTCCTCATCGGTGGGGATATAGTCGCTCATTTTGCCGTCGTTGAACGCTTCATAGGCATACATATCGAAATAGCCTGTACCGGTAAGTCCGAAGAGGATAGTCTTTTCCTCGCCTGTTTCCTTGCACTTGAGAGCCTCGTCGATAGCAACTTTGATAGCGTGGCTGCTTTCGGGAGCCGGAAGGATACCCTCTGTTCTTGCAAACTGCTCTGCGGCAGCAAAGACGCTGGTCTGCTCCACGCTGCGGGCTTCCATAAGGCCGTCAGCGTAAAGCTGTGAAAGTACGCTGCTCATGCCGTGGTAGCGAAGTCCGCCTGCGTGGTTGGGGGAAGGCATAAAGGTACTTCCCAGGGTATACATCTTAGCCAGCGGGCAGACAGCACCTGTGTCACAGAAATCGTAGCCGTAGGTACCCCTTGTAAGGGACGGACAGGACGCAGGCTCAACAGCAATTATCCGGTAGTCAGCCTCTCCTCTGAGCTTTTCGCCCATGAACGGGGAGATAAGTCCTCCAAGGTTGGAACCGCCGCCTGCGCAGCCGATTATCATATCCGGCTTGATGCCGTATTTGTCCATTGCTATCTTCGATTCAAGACCGATAACGGACTGGTGGAGCAGCACCTGTGAAAGCACCGAGCCAAGCACGTATCTGTATCCCTCCTGGGTGGTAGCTGCCTCGACAGCTTCGGAGATAGCACAGCCCAGAGAGCCGTTTGTTCCCGGGAACTCGGCGTTTATCTTTCTTCCCACGTTGGTGGTCATAGAGGGGGACGGAGTTACGTTTGCCCCGTAGGTACGCATTACCTCACGTCTGAAAGGCTTTTGCTCGTAGGACACCTTTACCATATACACCTGACAGTCAAGTCCCAGGTATGCACAAGCCATTGAAAGGGCTGTTCCCCACTGACCTGCACCTGTTTCGGTGGTAACGCCTTTAAGCCCCTGATTTTTAGCGTAGTACGCCTGAGCGATGGCGCTGTTGAGCTTATGGCTTCCGGAGGTGTTGTTTCCCTCGAATTTATAATATATCTTTGCAGGTGTTCCGAGGGCTTTTTCAAGGCAGTAAGCTCTCACCAGGGGAGAGGGTCTGTACATCTTGTAAAAGTCCAGGATCTCCTGCGGAATGTCGATATAAGGCGTTGTGTCGTCAAGCTCCTGCTTTGCAAGCTCTGTACAGAACACATGGCTCAGCTCATCCAGGGTACAAGGCTGCAAGGTTGCAGGGTTGAGCAGGGGTGCGGGCTTATTTTTCATATCCGCACGCATATTGTACCACTGTTTTGGCATTTCATTTTCTTCAAGATAGATCTTGTAGGGGATTGTTTTTTCGTTTTTCATAACACTCATCCTTTCTGTAATTGCGGAGGGCACGGAAAAATAAAAAAACCTGCCCCATTTCTATAATGGGACAGGACATTTATTCCTGCTGTGCCACCCAATATCAGCATCGCTGCTGTTTAACGTACCATCATACGCCGCACCCTTAACGCAGGTTCTACGTCTTACCTAATTCAGCTCTCGCCTTTTCAGTTCGCCCTCACGAGTCCATTCTCAATATGTCCGAATACCGTGATCTCACCATCCACGGCTCTCTTTAAATCGGGTGCACAAAGTTACTTACTCTCGATCAATGGTTTGTGGCAAATATTCATTTGGTGTTGCCATAATAGCACATTATTTTCTATTTGTCAAGGGGGGAGGAGAAAAAATTTTTACCTTATCATGATAACTCTGGTCTCATCTTCGTTCACTTTAAGCTCTATTCTGTCCCCTGTGTCTTTCTTTTTCAGCACATATTCCTCTATCTCGCCTTTTTCTTTAAGCTGTTTTGCGAGGTTTTCCGCCGCTTTCAGCTTACCCTCACGGTCGGAATTGGTATACTCCGGGCTGAGCATCAGCTCTCTGAATTTAGTGCTTATGCCCGAGCTTGCGCTTGCCGAGGAAGCTGCGGCCTGATCCTCGGATCTGTTGATGGCCTTCTCCTGTGCTTTTACAGGGGCTTTATCGGCAGTTTCCTCCCTGATCTGATCCTGCGCCGGCTGCAATTCTTTTTTATCATCTTTGCCTTCCTCTTTTTCCTGTGCTGACGGGGCGCTGCTTGCCGGGACGACCACAGCTTTTTCGCTGTCGGCAGGGACTTTATCCTGCTTTGAGTTCATAAATACGACTGTTCCTGCCACCACTGCCACAAGGCAGGCTGCGGCTGCGGCATACTTTACAAAGCCTATACGCCTGCGTTTCATTTCCGGCTCAGGCTGGTTTTCCTGTACGGTCTGCACAGGTTTTTGGGGCTGGCTGTCTATATGCTGCTGTATTTTTTCCCACATTTTATCCATATCGGGAGAGTTTTGCTCCATATGGCTGCGGTAGCCTTTTTGTATTCTGTTAGCCATAGCTCTCACCCTCCTTTATAGATCTTTTTAAGCTTTTGTATCGCACTTCGGTAATTCCACGATACCGTTCCCATAGGCATATCAAGCGCCTCACTTATCTCACGCAGGGTCATTTCCATACCTATATGCATATCCACCACCCTGCGCTGGTTAGGATTAAGGTATTCAAGAGCCCGTGTAAAGCTCATTTTCTCTGTTACATCCTTTTCCACGTCACCGCCGTCGGGGATAACATATTCTTTTTCCCCTGCGTCTATTTCAAAGCTTTGCCGTCCTGCTTTCCTGAGAAAGTCAAGGGCAAGGTTTTTAGCCATGACCGTAAGATAGCGTTTATGTCCGTTCCCGCTGCGGTAGGACGAGGGATCGTCCCACAGTTTCATAAACAGATCCGCAGTCAGATCCTGTGAATCGTGGGGATTTTTCACGATACCGTAAATGACCTGATATATCCGTTTAGCGTAGGCATCATAAATTATTTTCAGACCGTCCTTTTCTCTTTTTGCCACAAGTTCCACAGCCCTGTCAAACTCAGCGTCGGTCATTGTTATCCCCCTTTGTCATTTTATTATACGTTTATCAGGGCAGATTTTTATGGTGAAAAACTGCACAAATTTCGCCCTGTCTTTTTATGCAGTCTATAAAAATACACACATTCTTTTTGACATTATACAACATATTCTCCCACATTGCAAGCGGTGGGGCGGCAGGGCACAAAAATATCCCCTTTCCGCCATTATCGGCAGAAAAGGGATACAAATTTTTATCATCAATACGCTTTGCCCCAAAGGACCATACATTTTGCCGGCTTTCCGCAGCACACACAGGTATCGCTCAGATGCTCCTGATCGTCGGGGATACATCTTGAGCCCACGCCGGTAAGCTCCTTGACCTTATCCTCGCAAGCCTCGTCGCCGCACCACATTGCCTTAACAAAGCCGTCGCCGTTTTCCTCAAGCGCCTTTGTGATCTCATCCAGGGTTTTGCAGGAATATGTACGCTTCTGGCGGTTTTCCAGCGCTCTTTGATAAAGTCCGTCGTGGACTGCCTTCAAGCGCTCTTTCACAGCCTCTGCAAAGCCTTCAAGCCCCTCGTTCAGGGTAATAAAGGTCTTTTCTCTGTTATGTCTTGTTACTGCAACGCACTGGCTGTTCTCTATATCCTTGGGTCCTATTTCGATACGCACAGGAACGCCCTTCATCTCATACTCAGCAAACTTCCAGCCGGGTGAGTTATCGCTGTCGTCCAGCTTAACTCTTACGCCTGCATTTTTAAGGCAGTCGGCAAGCTCTTTTGCCTTTTCAAGCACGCCCTCTTTATGGAAAGCGATAGGGACTATGACCACCTGGATCGGTGCAACGGCAGGGGGCAGAGCCAGTCCGTTATCGTCTCCGTGGGTCATTATTATACCGCCGATAAGCCTTGTGGACACGCCCCATGATGTCTGGTGGGGGTACTGGAGTTTATTTTCTCTGTTGGTGAACTGGATACCGAAGGCTCTTGCAAAGCCGTCGCCGAAATAGTGGGAGGTGCCTGCCTGGAGAGCTTTTCCGTCGTGCATAAGCGCCTCGATAGCGTAGGTGGATTCTGCACCTGCAAACTTGTCGCTTTCGGTCTTTTGTCCCTTTACAACAGGGATAGCCAGGGATTCTACGCAAAAATCCGCATAGCAGTCAAGCATTCTTCTTGTTTCCTCGATAGCTTCCTGTGGTGTTTCGTGGATAGTGTGACCCTCCTGCCACAGAAACTCTCTTGAACGAAGGAAAGGTCTTGTGGTCTTTTCCCAGCGCACCACCGATACCCACTGGTTATACAGCTTTGGCAGATCACGGTATGAATGGACTATATTGGCATAATGCTCGCAAAACAGGGTCTCAGAGGTAGGTCTTACGCACAGCCTGTCCTCCAGCTTTTCGTTTCCCCCGTGGGTGACCCATGCCACCTCGGGAGCAAACCCCTCAACATGATCCTTTTCCTTTTGCAAAAGGCTTTCGGGGATAAACATAGGCATACACACATTTTCGTGTCCAAGCGCCTTGAACCTTGCGTCAAGATCCTTTTGGATATTCTCCCAGATAGCGTAGCCGTAGGGTCTTATCACAAGGCAGCCCTTAACGCTGGTATACTCCACAAGCTCTGCTTTCTTACATATGTCGGTATACCACTTTGCAAAATCCTCATCCATTGATGTGATGGCATCAACCATCTTTTCGTTTTTGTTTTTTCCCATGTCTGAAATCAACTCCATATATATCCTTATTATAAATTTTGTAATTAAGATCGTACTCGTCCAGCTTCTGGGGGTCAAAGGGACCCTTGACGGTATAGTCCTTGGGGTCTGTTCCCTCGGGGGCGTTTTCGTCCTCACCCTCGCTGCTGCGGTTTTGTTCGATCTTACGGGCGATCTTAGGGGTAAGCAGGCAGGCCAGCAGGATAAGTCCCATTACGATAACTATGCCGCCCATATACTTTAAAAGCAGCTCTACAAGCTCCTTATTCACCCATATCACCTCACAAAATACATACAAAAGGATTATAACACACAATATATGAAATTGCAAGAACTTTTATATTAACAAATCCCCCGGCGCATAAGACGTGTAGCCATATAAAAGTTTTGCCCCAAAGCATTTCAATGAAATGCTCCCCTTTTGTTAGACAATGTGGTATAATAGAAATATACCAATTAGAAATCTAACGGAAGGGGGGCATTTTTATGCCTAAAGGAATACC
>ONMZ01000008.1 GCA_900319075.1 uncultured Eubacteriales bacterium | reverse complement strand
ATCCTCATACATCGTGCGCTCCGCAAGGGGTGAATTCCAAAACAGTCCGGTGGACTGTTTTGGAAGAGGGGACGCCCTGCAAGAGAGGGCGTGCCCCTCTGAAACACAATGTCAAAATACTTCTATATTTACACTGCCCTTAAGACCTGTCTTTTTATTTTCTTTCAAAACGAATATCGTTTCCTATAAACGGTAAGACTTTAAACTCGCCAAAAAGCCTTGAAAAGATCCTTTCGTTATATCTGGAGTTTATTTGCTGTGCTGTCATATTTGTTGTTACGATCGTCGGTTTGTGCAGATTTATCCTGTCGTTTAAAATCTGGTACAGCATGGGGTCGGACTGGTCGCTGAATTCAGAACCGAGATCATCAAGGATCAACAGATCAGCATCTTTCAGATCATCAAGGGTATTGCCTGTTCTTTTACCAAAGTGTTCAGCAAGTATATCCTCCATAACCTTCAAAATAGATCTGAATACAACGGTATAACCTTTCTGAAGCACCGATTTAGCTATGCAAGAGCACATAAAAGTCTTACCAAGTCCGGTATTTCCGATAAACAACAAAGAATCAGACCGGCAGTCAAATCCGGCGGCGTAAGACAGACAATTCTGATAGATCTTGCTCATCTGGTCGTATGGATCGCCGTCATTATTATGCTTAGGATAAAGGTCCAATTTGAACTGATCAAAATCATGAAGTTCAAATTCACAGTCCTTAGAGCGCTGTTCAAAAGTAAACTCTTCCAAAAGCTTTGTAAAGCATTCACACCTATGTCCGTCAACTTCGCCGGTATCCATACATTTTGAACACTGATAAACAGGCTCAAGATAATCCGGAGGGTACCCGATGCTTTTTAGTATATCTTCCTTCTTTTTGTGCGCTTGAAGGTTATTTTCCTTGATTTTAATAACGGCATCCTTTGCGCTTACGCCTGCGGTCCTGTTGGAAATAGCCTTCAAAAGCTCAAAATTCAGACTTTTTATCTTTCTGTCAACTTCAATCAGCTCGTGAGAGATCTTACTTACCTCATCAAATCTTTTTTGCAGCTGTAATTCGGCAGTTTTTCGTCTGTCAGAAAGCACAGCATCAGCCTTTAAAAATGCTTGTTCTGTATATTTCATTTACCTTTTGTCCCCTCCTTCGGAAGAGAAATTCCTTATCATATTTTCGACCTTATCAACGCTGTACGAATTATCCTTATCGCTGCCGACAAATTTTTTCTTGCTGTTTCTGTATTTTTCGTCAGCAGTTTCTACATCTTTGGGAGTTTTAACGCCATTTTTGTTCCACTCAACAATGATCTTATCAATATATCCAAAATTTAGTTTTCCGGTAGTGCCATCAAGGCATTTTTCCTTTGCTATTTCAAGCAAAGGCTCCCCTATCCCCATCGACTGCCATTTTTCGGCATAAGCTTTTTGGTTCTTAGTGAGCTTATATGGCATTTCAAAGCATCTGCGGACCATATTTTCGTAGTCGTAATACTCGGTAAGCCTGTTTATCTCACGTTCAACCTCACTATATGTGTTTATCTCACGTTCATTCCAATCCCTTAAAACGGCAGCAAGATAATTTACAGTACACTTTCCTATAAGTCTGAGATACTCGGCGGTTATAAGAATTGTGGGCACATCAAAATCGTAAAGCTCATAGACCTCAACAAGTTTTGAAAGCTCGGTACCGTTCAGAGTCTTTTTAAGAAAGCTTTGTATCTCATCAAATAGTTTTTTCAGATCCGGATCGGAATTTGCTTTTTCAAGCAGCTCTTTCTGGGTATACTTTATTGTGATTATTCTTTCAGTTTTATTTTCAGACTCTTTTTTCTTTTCGCTAACAGCTGATAGACTGTCTTTGTGCGGGACAGTCCCTGCCAAGGCCGGCAAAGCTGCTGTGTTGGCGCTGCTATTGAGTCCTTGAACTTTTATAACGCCAAGGCTTGTCCAATGGATCACTGCATCGTCTACTACATTTATATCCACACCAGTGACTTGAGAAATATACTCGGAAGATACCGTCCTGACCGGGGATGCAAGTATGCACAGCAAGACCTTGACATAATTACCGTCACTTGTCTTCAGATATTCACTTACAACGCTGCACGGAACAGAGAACTGTCCTCCCCAGTAATCAATGTCAAACTTATAATCCATATCATTCACCATAAAACACACAAGAATTTCTTGTATATTATATCACATTCCAACATTTTTTGCAATAGCAAAAAAATCCGCAGGGAATCCTGCGGACCTTATTCATGTACTATCTTCTTTTTTGATCTTAAAAATCAATCTTAAGATCCCGGAAACTATCTTTGGGCTTTTTACCACAACGACCTTCATAAGTAATGCCTCCGTTCTGAATATAGTGAAAAGCATGCACGCTTAACAACATATTATTCAAAACAGGCATAAGTGGTTACAAACGGGACATAACCAATAAAAGCAATCCTTTTTCAAAGGCGATGTCGGCAGTTTCTCCAATTATTTCGTTTGATACGCCAATGGGAAATGAATTTGTGATACACCCATTTTCAAGGGGATATTTGACCCCTGAGAGGGTCAAGGCACAGACTTTTTCCGAAAAGCTGAAAAGAGAAAGGGAAAAACCTTTTTTATTTTTCACCTCATACTCCCCCGGCTTATAGACGGTCGCTATATCGCTGTCGCTTATAAGGCTTGCAGATGCGCCATTTTGAACAGCATAAGCAAGAGCCTGTATATTACCGATAGTATGGTCAAGCCTTCCGCCAAGGGCGCCATATATCTCTATACACTTTTTGTTCCGCTTAACAGCTTCTTTTACAGCTATCATAAGATCCGTATCGTCTTTTTCGGGGTCAAAGCTCATGATCCGGCAATCATTGTCCGGCTTATACCCTAAAGAGTCAAAGTCTCCTACGATAAGGTCGGGAGCGATCCCAAGCTTTTTAGCGTGAACAACGCCCTTATCGGCACATATAACAAACTTATTATTCAAAGCCTTCGTATCAAAACTGCTCAAATTAAGCTCAGAGCCTGCAAAGATGATACAGTCACACATTTTTATGCGCCCACTCCTTTAATAGTTTGGCATTATCATACATTTTCAGATAGCTATCGTATCTTGACTGCTGGATATTACCGCTATCCACAGCTTCGATAACAGCACAGCCTTTCTCTTTAGTGTGGCTGCAATCGGGAAAGCGGCATTTATCTTTAAAAGGCTTGAATTCACAGAAGCAATCCGCAAGTTTTTCTTTATAAATAATATCATACCTATTAGTATCAAATGATGAAAAACCGGGGGTATCGGCAATATATCCGCCATTTTCAAGCTTATAGAGCTGCACATGGCGGGTAGTATGCTTACCTCTGCCGAGTTTATCGCTTATCTCGTTTGTAGCCAGTTTTAGATCGGGGAAAATACAATTCATAAGAGAGGACTTGCCTACTCCGGTATTGCCCGTAAAGGCAGACAGTTTTCCTTCAAGAAATGCTTTCAGCCCTGCACTTCCCTCAGAGGTGATATTATTCACCTCAAAAACTTCTATGCCGGCTTTTCTGTAGATCCCGGCAAGAGCGGAGCTATCCTGTTTGTCTATCTTGGTGAATACCACCGCAGGGACAATTCCTTTATATTCAGCAACAGCAATAAACTGGTCAAGCAAAAACAGGTTTGGTTTCGGCTCACAAACCGAAGATACAAAAACAAGAACATCAAGGTTTGCAAGAGGTGGTCTTATGATCTCGGAACTTCTGGGAAGGATATTTTCAATAAGACTATAGCCATTATTTTCAGCTGTAAACTCGACCTTATCGCCGCAGCATGGGGAAATACCCTTTTTACGGAATATCCCCCTTGCTTTACATTCATAAACACCGTCGGAGGCTTCCACAGTGTAGAGGCCTCCGATTGCTTTGGTTATCAATCCATTCATATACAGATATTATTCTCCGCCGGTTTCATCAGGCTTTTTATCGGTTTTTTCAGTTGCTTTTGTAGTATCTTCCGTTTTCTTTGTCTTTGATTCCTCAGTCTGTTTAGTGGTTTCCTTTGTGGTAGTCGGAGTTATCTCAAGGAACTTATCGGTAAACGGACCAGAAATTATGTTGGCTGTCTTCTTGTCAAAGTCAACGTTATAGACAATATACGGAGCCGCAGTTTTGCCTGTCTGGCTGTTTCTTACGTGAATGGTAAACGACTGGGTCTTTTTACCCTTTACAGAAAGCTCAAAGTACGAACCTGCAACTGTTTCAGCCTTATCCATTGTTGTTGTACCAACGATCTTGGCGTTATTATAAACAATTACGGAATACGATCCTTCTGCACCGCTTGGTATAGGAAGCTTGAGCGTGAGAGTAGACTCATCGACCTCACCCTTTGATACGCTGATAACAATGTCAGAGCCTCTGTTTACTCTTTCATCCGGGTCAACGCTCTGGGCAATTACCATACCCTTATCGCCTTCGTGTCCAACTTCCTTAACAACAGCATTAAGCTTGTTTTCTTTAAGAAGCTCCTCTGCCTTTTCACGGGTAAGACCAACTACCTTTGGTACTTTGACCTGAGTATTGAACGGACCGTCACTTACAAATATCTTTATGGTACCGCCAACGTGATACTCAGAACCGCCTGCAGGCTCTGTCTTTGTAACATAACCCTTAGGAACATCGTCATTATACTCACTTGTAAGAGAAACAACAAATCCTGCTGCCTTGAGTTCGCTTTCAGCGACCTCTTTAGCCTTATTCTTCTCCTCCGGGACCGTTGTCATCTGTTTTCCTTTACTTACTTTTAAAGTACAGGTATATCCCTCTTTAACGGTTTTACCCGGTGTATCTGACTGCCAGAAAATGATGCCGGCGTCATACTCGCTGTTATTCTCATTTGTGATCTCAAACTGCAGTTTGTCTTTCCACTGCTGTTCAACATCCACAATACTCATTCCAACAAAGTTTGGTATCTCAACAGAGCTTGTATGCATTCCGTTGGATCCGCCGAAGGATTTGAAAACGGTGATACATACAATGACCGAAGCCATTATAACCACTGCAACAGTTACAGCAAGGAGGATAGGAACTATGTAGGAACGTTTCTTCTGAGGAACATCGTCCTCGGCATCGTCCTCATCCTCATAATAATCCTCGTCGTAATCATCGTAATAATTATCGTCATAATAATCATCGTTATTATATACTTCATTGCTGATAGGAGCTGCACCGTTTTTATATCCAAATACCACAGACTGATTAAGCTTAAACGTATCTATATCTCTGATCATGTCAGCGGCTGACTGATACCTGTTATTAGGGTCTTTCTCCATTGCATGGACAACGATCTCTTCAAGGGCTTCCGGAACAGAAGGCATTATATCTCTTGGGAGGACCAGATCATCCTGCATATGTTTAAGAGCGATCGCAACGGGATTTTCTCCGTCAAAAGGCTTATGTCCTGTGATCATCTCATAGAGCATAGCGCCTACTGAGTAAATATCTGACCTTTCATCGGTAAGATCGCCTCTTGCCTGCTCAGGTGAGATATAGTGAACAGAACCGATAGTCTTATCAGAAAGAGTTTTGCCGTCTATACGAGAAAAACGTGCGATACCAAAATCCATGACCTTGATGGTGCCGTCGGTAAACAGCATTATATTCTGCGGTTTGATATCACGGTGAACGATTCCCTTATCATGTGCATGCTGAAGCGCTCTGAGGATCTGGGTAACAAAATGCAGAGCATCTTTCCACTTCAAAACGCCTTGCTGTTCAATAAACTCTTTAAGAGTTATGCCGTCAATATATTCCATAACTATATACTGTATCTCGTCGGAAAAGCCCACATCATAGATCTTTACGATGTTCGGGTGAGAAAGAACAGCAATAGCCTTACTTTCATTTCTGAATCTTCTGAGGAACTCCTCGTTTTCAGCAAATTCAGGTTTAAGTATCTTGACAGCTACCTCACGGTCCTCCATGACGTCAACGGCTTTATATACATCAGCCATTCCGCCAACACCGATAAGCTCTGTTAACTCATATCTGCCGTCAAGCTTCTTACCGATATTAGAATCCATTTTTTCCACTCCTATATCATTGTTTAAGTTCTGATCAATCCTAATTTGCAACGATAGCAACCGTTATATTATCCTTACCTCCGCTGTCATTTGAGTGTCCGATCAGCTTAGCAGCAGCCTGATCGAGGTTTTTCTCAAATACAGTACTATATATAAGATCACTGTCACAATACTTAGACAAGCCGTCAGAGCAAAGCAAAACCGTAAAGTTACCATATTCTTCAAGCTCAAAATAATCAACATCTACATCTGCCTCGACACCGATAGCCCTTGTGATAACATTGCGAAGCTCATGGGTCTCTTTTTCTTCGGCAGTGATCTGACCGTTTCGATAAAGCATTTCAACATAAGTATGATCCGTAGTGATCTGCTTGATACCATCTTTATTCATAATATAAGCTCTGCTGTCGCCAACGCTGACAACATAGACCTTTTTATCAACAACAAGAGCGGAAACAATTGTCGTTCCCATTCCGTTTTTCTCAATATCAGCCTTACTGTTTTCATAAACCACCGTGTTTGCAAAATGAACAGATGTAAGCATCATATTCCTTATGGAATTCTCAGACATATCTTTTCTGAAATTTTCCTTAATACGGCTGATGAAAGAATCAATTGCAAGCTGACTGGCAACGCCGCCCGATGATGCACCACCCATACCGTCACATACTACTGAAACAGAAGCATTATTATCAAGGAATTCGGCATACACACGGTCCTGATTTTCACTTCTCTTCATTCCGATATCAGTTTTATAAGACAAGAACAAGCAATTCACCACCTTTCAACGTTGTAATCATTATTCTCTTATTCATATTTCATACTCTCTGCGAAGCTGTCCGCAGGCAGCATCTATATCTGCCCCAAGAGTACGTCTGACAGTTGCATTCATACCAAGCTCATCAAGATACTTCTGAAATCTGTAAGCTGCCTTTCTGTCAGAGTGATAATTTCTCTCTTTTATCTTGTTTACGGGAATGATATTTATATGACAAACAAAATCCTTTAAAAGTCCGTAAAGCTCAAGGGCATCTTTCCTGCTGTCGTTATGACCGTCTATAAGGGCATACTCAAAGGAAATACGCCTTCCCGTTATTTTAAAATACTCTTTACACGCCTTTATAAGTTCATTTATATCATATTTATCATTTATAGGCATTATCTCACTTCTCGATTTATTATTTGTCGAATGAAGTGAAATAGAAAGTGTAATACCAAGCTTTAGCTTTGCAAGATCATATATCCTCGGAACGATGCCGCAAGTCGATACAGACACGTGGCGAAGGGACATATTCATTCCCTTACCGCACGAGATCACTCTAAGGAAATTAACAACATTATCATAATTATCCAGCGGTTCACCGATCCCCATAAGCACAGCGCCGCTGATCTTTCTGCCGCTGAGCTTTTGCGTCATGTAGACCTGTCTGAGTATTTCAGAGCAAGTCAGGTCTCTTTTGTACCCTGCAATGGTGGATGCACAAAACCTGCAGCCCATTTTACAGCCGACCTGTGTTGACACACAAATGGTGTTTCCGTGTTCATATTCCATAAGCACAGATTCAATGTGATTTCCGTCTGAAAGCTCATATAAATATTTTACAGTATTATCGGTACAAGATTCAAGCTTTTTTGCCTCAAATAGTGATTTTATACAAAATGTATTTTCAAGGACAGTGCGTAATTGTGCAGAAATATCAGTCATTTCAGAAAAGCTGTCAACTTGTTTTACGTGAAGCCAGTTAAAGATCTGTCCGGCTCTGAATTTCTTTTCTCCAAGGGACAATATCTTCTCCTCAAGTTCTTCCGGGAGCATGGCAAGAATGTCAATTTTCCCGTTTTCATCAACAATGACCAATTTATCACCTTATCCTTTTGAGCTTAGCTACAAAAAAGCCGTCAGAATTATATTTTCCGGGGGTAAGGGTGATACGGGTCCTATTTTTGTCATCACCGAATATCTCACCCAGCGGACAGCTTTCAAAATCCGGATTTTCCCTTAAAAACCGGTCAACGACCCTATCGTTTTCGTCTCTTGACAAAGTACAGGTCGAATACACCAGTATCCCGCCGACCTTAACATATTTACAGGACATTTTAAGAATATCATATTGTATCTGAGAAAGTCTTTGAAACTCCCTGGGGTCTTTGTATTTTATTTCCGGCTTACGGCGTATAACGCCAAGTCCGGAGCAAGGGACGTCACACAGGACCCTATCCGCCGCAGGGATATCCTGTGAAAACAGCTTTGCATCGTTTTTCATGGGGATCACACAGGAAAGCCCCAATCTTTGGGCACCGGCTCTGATAAGATTGACCCTGTTATCATGAAGATCACAAGAATACACCTTTCCGGTATTATTCATCTTTTCTGCGATGGTAAAAGACTTTCCTCCCGGAGCAGCGCACAGATCCGCAACAATATCTCCCTCCATAGGGTCTAAAGCAGCGACGCAAAGCTGGCTGGCGATGTCCTGAACGTGTATCAGACCCATTTTATAAGCCTTTGTTGACTCAACGCTGCCGCTATAGTAAAGGTCAGCCGCTTGAAGAATAAGGGAAGATCTTTCAAAGGAGATCCCCTCATCGGAAAGGATCTTCAGCACATCCTCAACAGTTCTTCCCACCGTATTGATCCTGACTGTATCCGGAGCTTTGCCTAAAGATGTTTCAAGCATTTGCATACAAACATCCTCGCCATACTCACTCATCCACTTGCGGATAAGCCATTTGGGGCAGGAGTACTCGATACATAATTTATCAATGCGATCCTTACCCCCGGGGAGTTTTTTACCTTTTCGCAAAAACTCTCTTAAAAGGGCATTTACAAAACCGCTGACGGCAGGATTTTTATTTTTCTTAGCCAGCTTAACGCTTTCATCCACCGCCGCATTATCCGGTACAGAATCCATATAAAGGATCTGATAAAGCCCTGTGCGAATGATATTTCTCACATCGTCGCTGAGCTTTTTGGAAGAGTTGGCGGAATTATCGGTTATGATCCCATCAAGGGTAAGCTTTCTTTCAAGCACACCATAAAAAAGTGCAGATGCAAACTTCTTGTCCTGCGTGGAAAGATCGTATTTTTTAAGTGTGTCCGAAAGCAGAATATTAGAATAAGAATTATTTTTTTCGGTTTTTGTGAGCATCTTAACAACAATTTCACGTGCATTACTCATCGGCAATTACTCCATGTCAAGCTTTATCCCTTTAGCTACCGGATTTCCACGAATATAATCCTGCGTACTCATCCTTTTTGAGCCCTCTGCCTGTACGACAGTGAATCTGAGGACTCCGTCGGCACATTGAACGCTGAGATCTTTTTCGTTCACGACCGTGCCCGCAGGAGATTTAGCCGGTCCCCTGCTGACTATCTCAGAGCCATAGACCTTCAGCCTTTTTCCTTTAAGGAAGGTAACGGCACAAGGCCAATCCGAGAGCCCGCATATCTTTTTATGGACCTCAAAAACAGGCTTTTCAAAATCCAGCACACACATATCCTTGCTAAGCATCCGGGCATAGGTCGCTTTGGAATCGTCTTGTTTTACGGGAGTGATCTGATCTTTTTCGAGCTTATCAAGAGTTTCAATAAGAAGGTCTGCGCCTATTTCCGACAGTCTGTCAAAAAGCTGAGCGGCAGTTTCGTTATCTCCGATAGGTGTTGATCTTTGCAAAAGGATATCTCCTGTGTCAAGGCCTTCTCCCATAAGCATTGTTGTAATACCCGTCTCAGCGTCACCGTTAAGGACAGACCACTGTATGGGCGCTGCACCTCTGTACTTGGGAAGCAAAGAGCCATGCACATTGACACAATGAAACTTTGGTATTTCAAGAACTTCCCTGGGGAGTATTTTTCCATAGGCTGCAACAACGATACAATCAGGCTCAAGTTTTTTAAGCTCGTCCCACATTTGCGGTTCGTTTTTTAAGCTTTTGGGCTGATATACAGGTGTACCGTGTTCAAGGGCGAGCACCTTGACAGGCGGCGGTGCAAGCTTATATCCTCTGCCTTTGGGTTTATCGGTCTGGGTAAAAACGCCAACGACCTCATGTTTGCTCTCATAGAGCTTTTTAAGTGTAGGAACGGCAAAATCAGGCGTTCCCATAAAAACTATTTTCATTTAATATCTTCAACCTCAACAAATTCTTCAACGATCTCCGTAAACAGATGTCCGTCAAGGTGATCCAGCTCGTGACAGACAGCCTGAGCAAAAAGGCCTTCAGCTTCTTTTTCATACCACTCGCCGTTTCTGTCCTGGGCTTTGAATCTTACTTTCAAAGGTCTTGTAACATATCCCCATTCATTAGGACAGGACAGGCAGCCCTCGACCACACGCTGTGTCTCTTCGGATCTCCAGGTGATGGTAGGATTGATAAGCTCAATTACCGGCTCATCGCCCACTTTTATTATGCAAAGTCTGCGGAGCTTGGCTACCTGGGGGGCTGCAAGACCCACACCGTTTGCCTGTTCAAGTGTTTGCGCCATATCGTCAAGCAATTCCCAGAGCTTTTCATCAAATTTTTCCACAGGTTTACAAACCTTATGCAGAACATCCTCACGTTTATTCAAAATCTTTCTGATCGCCATTAGAAATTTCCTTTCATCTCAAAGACCTATATCTCCGTTTATATCCGCAAAAATACGGACATTGGAAAGGTCTTTGTTTTTATAAAATTTATACAGCATATCCTTTATCATTCCTCTGAACTCTTTACAGTTCCTTGTTTTAAGGATAAGTCTGTAACGATATCTGTTGTTTATCATTTCTATTGCACATGGTGCGGGACCGATAGCCCTCAGGGGAAAGCTTATCTTATTGCTTTTGATGTACCGGCTAAGGGTATTTGTCACCCATTCGGACGCTGCTATGCAGCTGCTCTCCATCTGTGAACTCAGCCCGATAACGCACATATCACAAAAAGGAGGGTACATAAGCGCCTGTCTGAGAGCGATCTCCTGTTCATAAAAGCCTTCATAGTCCTGTTTTGAGGCAAGCTCAAGGACATAATGATCGGGGACAAAGGTCTGGATATACGCCTCGCCCGGCTTATCTCCACGTCCGCTTCTGCCTGCGACCTGTGTAAGCAGAGAAAAGGTACGCTCGTAACTCTTATAGTCGCCTGTAAAAAGCGACCGGTCAAGGGAAACGACACCTACAAGGGTAACATTTGGAAAATCAAGTCCCTTTGCTATCATCTGGGTCCCAAGCATTATATCATATTCGCCCTTTTCAAAAGCAGTAAAATTCTCCTCATAGGAATACCTGGATGATGTTGTATCGGCGTCCATGCGAAGGACTCTTGCATCAGGGAAAAGTCTGATGACCTCATCCTCTACCCTTTGGGTCCCAACGCCGCTCATTTTGAGCTTGTCCCCGTGGCACTGAGGACAATGGCCGTCAAATTTCATTGTATATCCGCAATAGTGACACATAAGATGGTCATTTTTCTTATGATAGGTCAGCGGGATACTGCAATTGGGGCAGGATATAGCAGTTGAGCAGGACAGGCAGCTTACTGTGGTAGTAAACCCTCGTCTGTTCAGCAGCAGGATCGTCTGTTCACCTTTTGACAGCCTGTCTTTGATGGCATGGATAAGCTCACTGCTGAGCAGCCCGTCATTTCCCGAAGCAGCCTCTTTTTGCATATCTACTATTTTTACATGGGGCAATTCCGAATCCTTATATCTGCTTTTCATCTCAAAAAGATGGAATCTTTTTGTCTTTGCATAATAAAAGCATTCAAGCGAAGGAGTTGCAGAGGCAAGAAGAAGGGTACAGTTATTATGTCCGCACCGCTGTATAGCCACATCACGGGCATGATAACGTGGTGAAGAATCAGATTTATAGGTCTGCTCCCCTTCCTCGTCCAGAATAATTACTCCAATATTTCTCAAAGGGGCAAAAACAGCACTTCTCGTTCCTATAACTATCCTTGCACTGCCGCTTAGGATCCTTTTGAATTCGTCGGTTCGCTGTCCCAAAGACAACGAGGAATGTAAAACTGCGATCGTTTCACCGAAATACGATCTGAAACGGCTTAAAAGCTGGGGAGTGAGTGAGATCTCCGGTACAAGGAGTATGGCCGTTTTACCGCTTTTTAAGACTTTATCTATCAGTTTGATATATACAAGCGTCTTTCCGCTTCCGGTAACACCATAAAGTAGCGCACCGCAGGGAGTATTGCTGTCAATAAGTTCCGATATACCATCGTAAACACTTTGCTGCTGCTCACTTAATTCAACAAGCTCGGGCATCAGGCTCTTTTCCGCCTCGCCAAAGACGTTGCGGAAATGTTCGGACTTAAAGGAACGAAGAACATTTTTACCTTCAAGTCTTTTGATAATATCTCCCGTACAGTTTGTCATATATCTTATTTCTTTTTCGCTTGCACAGCCTACTTCTTCAAGAAGCTTGACTATAAGCGACTGTTTAGGAGTAAGAGTTGCATTTGTGTTGCCGTCAAGATAATCGCTTGATAGTTCTATCATCTTGATATTATCGTCACCAACACGTCTTTTTAGTGTATCGGACAATTCAATATATCCACGGTCGATAAGACTTTCAAGGGCTTTTTTTCGTTTCGTATTGCCTGTAAGGGAAAGGTACTTGTCAATCTCCCGCTGGCTTGAAGAATTACGCATAAATGCAATTATGCCTCGTTCTTCATCGGAAAGCTCTGTCTCATCTATATAGGTGTTTACCAGATTATAATGCAGGTCTATCCTATATGAAAAGCCTGTGGGAACAACAGTTTTATACGCATCAAAGTAGGTGCAAAACGTATTTTCTTTCAGCCAGAGGATAATTTTCATCATTTCCGGTGTAACAAGGCTTTTTTCATCAACAACGCTTTCAACCGGTTTTAAAGCACCGTTATACTCTGCGGCTTCATATGTTCTGATGACAAAACCGATGGTTTTTTTATTACCCTTTCCAAAAGGCACGACAACTCTTACGCCGTCATTTATATATGGCTTAAGATTTTCAGGGACGCTGTAGCTATACTCGCTGTCAAACCCATAATAAGCGCAGCTAACTGCGATCTTAGCTACTGTAAAAACGCCACGCATTTCAGCATCCTCCGGATCAATGATTCCTTATTGCCGGGTCCTCAATGAAACGGTATTCATTATTTGCAAACTCGTCAACAGCAGTTTTTACCGGCTTTTCGTCCAGTACCACCTTCTCTTCAAAGGCATCGTCTGTTATTTCTCTTGCACGTTTTGCAACGGCAATTACGAGAGAATATGTGCTCTCATTATTTTTTAAGATCTGACATACAGCTGGTCTAAGCATTTATAATCACCTTTTCAATCAATTTTATTGCATCATCGCTTTCCAGACTATGACGGAAAGCATCATTATTTTCAGCCCTTGCGGCATCGACCACACAAAGCAGGTCCTCCACTGCCTGGTCAAGATCGTCGTTAAGGATAACATAGTCATATTTATATGCCTTCGTTATCTCTCTTCGAGCCATCAAAAGTCTTTTATCGATCTCGCCCTGGCTCTCGGTGCCACGCTTTTTCAACCTTTTCATCAGCTCTCCCACCGACGGAGGAAGCACAAACACCAGCACCGCATCTCTGTAGGACTGTTTGACCTGGAACGCTCCGACGGTATCGATCTCAAGTATGACATCTGTGCCTCTTGCAAGATGTTCAAACACCGGGATCTTCGGAGTGCCGTAGTAATTATCCACATATCTTGCATATTCAAGGAAGTCTCTGTCATCGATCATTTTTTCAAACTGTTTGCGATTGACATAAAAGTAATTTACGCCTTCCTTCTCGCCCTCACGCTTTTCACGTGTGGTATAAGAAACAGAATAATATACATCTCTGTTTTCAAACGCCTTAGCCAGAAGCGTACCTTTTCCGCAGCCGGATGGAGCTGAGATCACAAATAGTCTTGCTCTATTCACTTTCCTTATCCCCCTCCTCTATTGTAAATCTGCTGCCTACCGTTTCGGGAGCAACAGCCGAAAGAACTATATGGTCGCTATCCATTATTATCACCGCACGGGTCCGCCGCCCATATGTGGCATCAATAAGGGTACCCTTATCTTTTGCTTCCTGGATCAGACGTTTTATAGGTGCGGATTCCGGAGAAACTATAGCTATCAATCTGGACGAGGAAACCATATTTCCGAATCCTATGTTGATAAGCTGCATATTCATCACCTTACTCTATATTCTGGATTTGTTCTCTTATTTTTTCGATCTCACTTTTAAGCTCTACCACCATTTTGGTTATGGACAGATCCTGAGCTTTTGAACCTATGGTATTGACCTCACGATTCATCTCCTGAACGAGAAAATCGAGCTTTCTTCCAACCGGCTCATCAGATTCTACAAGGTTTCTGAATTGTGAGATATGGCTTCTGAGTCTGACAGTTTCCTCGTCGATAGCTACCTTCTCAGAGAAAATTGCTACTTCCGTCAGAACTCTTTGCTCATCAATATTCCTGTCTGCAAGTACTTCCTTTATCTTAGCATAAAGTCTGTCTTTATAACCCTCGCTTACTCCGGGAGCCTGCGCTTCGATCTCTCCGACAGTCTGCTCAATTATATCAAGATGGCTGGTTATATCGTCATACATTTTCTTTCCCTCGACGATCCTCATCTCAACAAATCTGTTAAGAGCCACCTCGGCAACTGATTTTACATCATTCCAGATAACTTCCTCGTCATCTGTTTTCTTTACAACGGTAAACACATCGGGAAGTCTCATTATGCTGCTCAAGGTAAGGTCATCTTCAAGAGAAAGCTTCTCTGCGGATCCTCTTAAAGCATTCAGGTAACCCTGTGCAACAGATTCATTCAGTTCGATCTGTGCATCTGTGCCCTCCTGATTATAAATGGTCACGGATACCTCAACTTTTCCACGGGAAATCCCGCTTTTCAAAAAAGCTTTCAGTTTTTCGTCCAGATATCCGTAAGATCTTGGAGTTCTTGCTGTAAACTCATAATACCTATGGTTTACCGATCTGATCTCAACGATCACTTCTCTGCCGTTTGCTACAACATGCTCTCTTCCGAAGCCTGTCATACTTTTTATCATGACGATCTATCCTTTCGGGTATTATTCTGATATAGCCTGAAACATATTATACCATTTCAGATTTCAGATAGCAAGCAAATTTAACATCAAGTTAATAATGTTCATCATAATTTCATATATGCTGAAAAATATCGGTAAGACTGTTTCCTATATAGACATGAGGATATTTTTCAAATTCTGCTTTACCTGTTGATCCTGTTGTAACTGCGGCAAAGTCAACTCCCGCATTGGAAGCCGTTTTGGCATCAATATAGTTGTCTCCCACATAGAGAACGTCTTTCTTTTCTGCGCCGAACCTGCTGATAATAAGATCAAGTCCCTGGGGATCGGGTTTTGGCTGCGTTACATCTTCTCCTCCGACGATCATATCAACAGGAAAAGAAGTTGTATGATACTTAAAAGTTTCCTCGATCCTGTATCTGAATTTGGTGGAAACGATCCCGACTTTTATACCTGCACACTGCAGCACTTGCAAAACAGCCAGAGTATCTTCGTAAAAAACTGTATCCCTTGCCATAACTTCATCGGCTTTTGACACATATTCAACTCTGAGCTGTTCACGCTGGGGGTTATCGGTGATCCCTGTAAGGATATCAAATGAATCAACTAAAGTTTTTCCGATAGTATTATAGATCGTCCTGTCGTCGGGAATGTCATATCCAAACCGGGACAGCGTGTGTTTAAAACACGTAAGTATAGCTTTTGAGGAATCGGCAAGTGTTAGGTCGAAATCAAAAATACAAAACTTATATTTACTCATCAGGATCCTCCCAAAAATCAAAAGGCAATCACTAAGATCGCCTTTTGTCATTACTATTCTACTGTGACCGATTTAGCAAGGTTTCTTGGCTTATCCACATCAAGTCCCTTTGCAACAGATACATAGTATCCAAGAAGCTGGAGAGGGATAACAGCCAGACTTGCAGAAAAGAGCGGATCGGTCTTAGGGATATACGCTGTAAAATCTGCTGTGTCTTCAACGCTGTAATTACCGTAAGTGGTGAGTCCCATAATATAAGCGCCACGGCTCTTGCACTCAACCATATTGGATACAGTCTTTTCAAACAGATCCTGCTGTGTAAGTACACTTATAACAAGCGTACCGTCCTCTATAAGAGATATAGGACCATGTTTAAGCTCTCCGGCAGCATATGCCTCAGAATGGATATAGCTTATCTCCTTCATTTTAAGCGAGCCTTCAAGGCTTACAGCATAATCTACGCCTCTGCCTATAAAGAATGCATCGTGTATATTGGCAAACTTTGCAGCAAACCACTGGATCCTCTCTTTATCCTCAAGGATCTTCTCCACCTTTTCAGGTAAGGTCTGTATCTCATCAAGAAGCTGATTAAACCTGTCGTCGCTGATCTCTTCACGGACTTTGGCAAACTGCATTGCCAGAAGATATCCGGCAATAAGCTGTGTGCTGTATGCCTTTGTGGTTGCAACGGAGATCTCCGGTCCGGCAAGTGTGTAAAATACATTATCGGCATCTCTTGCGATATTTGAACCGATCACATTAACAATACCAAGTGTCTTTACTCCGTTTTCCTTTGCAAGGGTAAGCGCTGCACGGCTGTCGGCAGTTTCTCCCGACTGACTGATGATGATCGCAAGGCTGTTTTTCGCAAGAGACATTTTTCTGTATCTGAACTCAGATGCAAGCTCAACACGGACCGGTATAGTGGTAAGTGCCTCAATAACGTACTGTGCCGCAACTCCCACATGATAAGCGGATCCGCAGGCAACGATATATATCTGGGAAAGAGCTTTTACCTCATCGTCGGTAAGGCCAAACTCCGAAAGAACGATATTCCCGTCCTTAACAACAGAGTTTATAGTATCCCTGATAACCTTTGGCTGCTCATGGATCTCCTTGAGCATAAAATGCTCATATCCGCCTTTTTCAGCAGCCTCAGCATTCCACTTGATCTCGGTAAGCTCTTTTTGGATCTCATCACGGTCGATGTTATAGAATGTTGCTTTGCCCTTTTCGAGCCTTGCAATTTCCATATTACCGATGTAATAGACGTTTCTTGTATATTTCAAAATAGCAGGAACGTCTGATGCAACATAAGTATCACCATCAGATACTCCGATAATCATAGGGCTGTCTTTACGTGCAGCATATATTTCGCCGGGATAATCCTTGAACATGATACAAAGGGCATAAGAGCCACGAATACGCATCATTGCCCTTGCAACAGAATCCACAGGGCCTTCGTTATATTTTTTGTAATAGTAATCAACGAGTTTAACAGCTACCTCTGTATCTGTCTGGGTCTTAAATGTATACCCACGCTTTGTAAGCTTTTCTTTCAATTCCTGGTAGTTCTCGATGATACCGTTATGTACAGCGACAACATTTTCATCATCACTTGCGTGAGGATGAGCATTAAGCACGGAAGGCTCACCGTGGGTAGCCCAGCGGGTATGTCCTATGCCGCAGTTTCCCATAACGGTTGAACCGTCATTGGTCATTTCCTGCAAAACTTTGAGTTTTCCTTTTGCCTTAACTATTTCAACTTCACTATCCGAATCACGAACAGCGATACCTGCCGAATCATACCCTCTGTATTCGAGCTTAGCAAGGCCTTCAAGAAGGATAGGTGCTGCCTGTTTATTACCGGTAAAACCAACTATACCACACATTTATTCATGACCTCCACATATATTACAGCCATTTAAGTGACCATTTATTCAATATTTACATTAAAATTGTACCATACAAATCAAAAAAAATCAAGTTTTTTTGATTTTTTGTTAAAAAGCTCTTTTATTTATCGGCAAAGTATGGTATAATATATGCAAATCATTCTGATTTATTGTCTAATATAGTTAAAAAATTATTTTATTTTCAAAGGAGGCTGATAAATTTGGATCCAAATACTCTGAAAGAGTCTTTTATTTCAATATACAATGATAAGATCCACAGACCCGGTTCAGACAAGCTTCTGGAGTATCTTATGTCAAACAAATGCGATTTTTTTACTGCCCCGGCTTCAACAAGATATCACGGATCATATGAAGGCGGGCTATGTGAGCATAGTATGAATGTATATCACTGTCTTTGCAGTTATCTCCAACGTGAGAAGGTCAAAAACGAATTCGGGCTTGAATACTCCGACGAGACAGTTGCCATAGTCGCACTGCTGCATGATCTGTGCAAGACAAACACATATAAGACAAGCAAGCGCAATAAGAAAGACGAAAACGGGAAATGGATCGAGGTACCGTTTTACGAATTCAACGACACTCTTCCGTATGGGCACGGTGAAAAGTCTGTTTACATAATCAGCGGATTTATGAGGCTGTCACGTGACGAAGCAATGGCTATAAGATGGCACATGGGCTTTTCCGGTGAGGAAAATACAAATACCATCGGAAAAGCACTTGAAATGTATCCTCTTGCACTTGCAACACATATCGCAGATATGGAGGCAACCTTTCTGATCGAGGGTAAGCCCTGAAATGGTCTACATAGATGCTGACGGCTGTCCGGTCACAAAAACAGCTGTTGAAATATGCAAACAGCTCGGACAGGAGATAACACTTGTATTTGACACCTCCCATTCCTTTGCAGATGAATATGCAAAGACCATTATGGTTGACAAGGGTTCTGACAGCGCAGATATGAAGATCGCTTCTCTTGCCCGGAAAGGCGACGTGATCGTAACTCAGGATTACGGTCTGGCTGCAATGTGTCTTTCAAAGAACTGTATCTGTATTTCTCAGGACGGTATGATCTATGATAACAGCAATATAGACTCACTTCTTTTTTCACGCTATATGGCAAAAAAGATCAGAAACAGCGGCGGAAAGCTTAAAGGACCCCATAAAAGGAACAATGAACAAAACAAGCATTTTCAGGATGCTTTTACAAAAATACTAAATGAAAAGAGGTAAAGCATGAATATTGATGCAATTTTAAAAGAGCTTACACTGGAAGAAAAGGCGTCTTTATGTTCCGGATCTGACTATTGGCACACCGAACCGATAGAGCGCCTTGATATTCCTTCGATAATGGTTTCCGACGGCCCTCACGGATTAAGAAAAAACGACGAAAACGCAGACGGACCCAATGAATCCAAAACTGCGGTATGTTTTCCCAGCGGCTGTGCAACAGCCTGTTCATTTGACAAAGAGCTTTTAACGACAATGGGTAAGGCACTCGGTCAGACTTGTAAGGCAGAAAAAGTATCTGTACTTCTTGGTCCGGGCTGCAATATCAAACGTTCTCCCCTTTGCGGCAGAAACTTTGAATACTTTTCAGAGGACCCTTATCTTGCTTCGCAGATGGCTGCTGCACACATAAAAGGTGTACAGAGCTCCGGTGTGGGTACATCTCTCAAACATTTCTGCTGCAACAACCAGGAAACAAGGAGAATGTCCTGTTCTGCAAACATGGACGAAAGAACTTTCTTTGAAATATATGCAGCTGCTTTTGAAACAGCTGTAAAAGAGGCAAAACCATACACTATCATGTGTTCGTATAACAGGCTCAACGGCGTTTATTGTTCAGAAAACGAGTTTACCCTTGATCAGGTTCTCAGGAAAAAATGGGGATACAAGGGTCTTGTAATGAGTGACTGGGGCGCAGTCAATGACAGACCAAAGGGGATAAAAGCAGGTCTTGACCTTGAAATGCCCACAAGTTTCGGAACAAACGACGCTATGATCGTTAAGAGCGTTAAAAACGGCACTTTGGACGAAAAAGATCTTGATGTATGCGTCAGAAGGATTCTTGAGCTGATAGATAAAACAGATATGAGCTCACAGCCTGAAAGCAAATGGGATATGGATTCACAGCACCAATTGTCACAAAAGATCGCTTCGGAGTGTGCCGTTTTATTAAAAAACGAAAACAGTATACTTCCACTTGATACCACCAAAAAGATCGCTTTCATTGGCGAATTTGCCCAAAAGCCACGTTATCAGGGAGGCGGAAGTTCCCACATCAGATCATACAAGGTCACAAGTGCCCTTGATGCGGTAAAGCAATTTTGTGATGTAGAGTACGCTAAGGGATATGCATACGATACGGACGATATAGATGATTCACTTATAGCACAGGCTGTACAGTGTGCTGAAAGAAACGACATTGTTGTTGTTTTTGCCGGACTTACAGATCTTTATGAGTCTGAAGGCTTTGACAGAAAACATATGAAAATGCCCGAGAATCAGCTCAGACTCATAGACAGCATCTGTGAAGTAAACAAAAACGTTGTTATCGTTCTTCATAACGGTTCACCAATAGAGCTTCCTTTTGCTGACAAAGTAAAGGGAATTCTGGAAATGTATCTTGGCGGTCAGGCTGTAGGCGGAGCTGCATGCGATATTCTTTTCGGAAAAGTCAACCCAAGCGGGAAGCTTGCGGAAACCTTCCCTATGAAGCTATCGGACAATCCTTCTTATCTTAACTTCCCCGGATTCAGGGATGATGTTGCGTACAACGAAGGGATCTTTGTGGGATACAGATACTATGACTTTAAGGATATGGCTGTAAGATACCCATTTGGTCACGGTCTGTCATATACAACATTTGAGTATTCCGATATTGCACTTTCATCAAACTCCATCAGATCCGATGATGAACTTACAGTTACAGCTACCATAACCAATACAGGGCACTGCGATGGAAAAGAGGTCGTTCAGCTTTATGTGAGCGATGTTCAAAGCAGCATTGTCAGACCTGTAAGAGAGCTTAAAGGCTTTGAAAAAGTATTCTTAAAGCCGGGTGAAAGCAAAAAGATAATGTTCAAACTTGATAAAAGGTCTTTTGCTTTTTACAACGAGGCAGTTCACGATTGGTCTGTTGAGGAGGGCGATTTTATCATTTCACTTGGCTCTTCATCAAGAGATATCCGTTTGCAGGCAAATGTATTTGTATCTTCGGACGATACTATTCCATACCTGCTCACCCTCAACAGTACATTCGGCGATCTTATCTCGATCCCCGAAGGGAAAAAAGTTTTTGACCCTTACTTTGAAAAGATCAGCAAATATATGAGCGGAGATCAGCAGGGTGAAACTATGGGCTCAAGCACCAAGCAGATGGTGGAATCTATGCTTTGGTATATGCCATTAAGAGGCATTCTTACATTTACAGACAAACCCCTTATGACACACGAAGAGCTTGATAATATGATCGCTGAGGTAAACAGCACTTTGCAAAAATAAAAAATGGAGGATAAACAAATGGACGGTAAGAAATCATCTTTTGCCAAGTATATTATAGCTTCAATAGCTGCATTTTTGGTCATAAGCGTTACAATAACGACCATCGTTATCAAATCTCATAAAAAAGATCAGCCTGTTATTCAGCCGTCCAATGACGGTACAGATGTATCCTCCGATACAGACTCAAGCAAAAAAGACACAGACCTTTCTTCGGATAAAGATACATCATCCGCAAAGGTGAGCACAAAAAAAGAAAAGAAAGATGTAACAGAAAAAAAGTCCGAAACAAAAAGTGCAATAAAGGCATCTGTCACCTTCCCTATCGACGTTAACAAAGCCGATAAAGATGCCTTTTGCGCTATTGACGGTGTGGGTGAGTATCTTGCCGGTCAGATCATAAACTATCGCAGCGAGGTAAAAGTGATCCATTCTGTGGACCAGCTTATCGAGGTGGACGGAATAGGTAAGAAAACACTTGACCATATCCGAAGCTACCTTTATGTCAGCGACGATGTGAGACAGGCTTATACCACCACGAGAAAAACTGCGGCATCAAAACAGGAAACTGTTTCATCTAAATCTACCACTGCAAAACAAACAACGGTAAAGTCTTCATCAAAAACTCAAACAACTGCCGAAGAGACCAAGTCTCTCAAACAGGTCAACATCAATACGGCTTGTGCAAAAGAGATCGCCGACAGTCTTCTCATTACGGAGGAAAATGCGCAGAAGATCGTAGATATACGTGAAAAGATACATAAGTATTCCGCCAAAGAGGAAATACTCCTTGCTGATGCAGTTACACAGGACTATTTCAATCAGATAAAGGATTATATTCTTGTATGATCTTTCTGACTATGTCCTATTATACCATTGTTCAAACGAAAAGAGGATGTATATGAAAAAAGTCTCTGTTAAAGTTAACACAAAGGCAGAAAAGACTATTATTGTCACAACTTTATCCGCAATGCTTGCCATAATATTTGACCAGAAAAAGAAAAAGCCGGAGAAACGCAAGAACTTTTTCCAGCGTGTTAAAAAGCATTACAAGAGAATAGATAAGATCATAAGCAGTACAGTTGCCAAAGATGTGGCAAAAAACGAGGCTTTGGCTGCAGAGAACAAGGGGATAAGATCTGCCAAATTAAGAAAGCTCAGGATCGAACCTTCAATACCTTTTGATCTGAAGCTTGAGGGCAAGGAAAATGACTAAATATCTAACACAGTACAAAGAATATATCATCAGGTGCTTGGAAGATGAAAACTATGATCTCAGACAGCTGCTTGACTATCACCGTGACAAGATCAGTTTCTTTTCACACGAAAGGCTTATTCACCTTTTGGTGATGATATTATTTGCTGTTTGTACAGTTATAACTATCCTTGCTATCGTGATCTGGCAGACACTTTCGCTGATCCCTCTTGCGATCTTGCTGCTGGTTTTGCTCGTGCCGTATATAAAGCACTACTATTTCCTTGAAAACTCTGTTCAGCAGCTTTACAAGTATTATGATGTGATATACAAAAAAGTATATGGGATAAACCAAGAGGATAAATAAATGTCTTTCAATAAATATACAAAGCAGACCTGGAAAGGAAGCGTGCTCACCTCCCCTGTTCCGCCAACTCTGGTCACAAGCAGCTATAACGGCGTCAGCAATGTCTTTACTGTTGCCTGGACAGGTATTATGTGCACAAGACCTCCTGTGACCTACATATCCGTGCGGCCCCAGCGGTATTCATTTGAGCTAATAGACAAAAGCGGAGAGTTCGTTATAAACCTTGCATCAAAGGAACTTGTGAAGGCAGTTGACTTTTGCGGGGTCAAAAGCGGAAAAAATATAAATAAGTTTGAGCATACAGGTCTTACGGTTTCCGACGGCTCAATGGTCAAAGCTCCTGTTATCGAACAGTCGCCCCTGAGTCTGGAATGCAAAGTAAGAGATAAGATCGAGCTTGGCACCCACACGGTTTTTATAGCGGACATCGTTGCTGTGGATGTTGCTCAGCAGCTGATAGACAAAGATGGCAGACTGGAGCTTGAAAATGCGGATCTTATCGCATATTCCCACGGGGAATATTATGAGCTTGGCAAAAAGCTTGGAACGTTTGGTTATTCTGTACGAAAGAAAAAATCCAATAAAAGAGGTAGTAAAAAATGAAAAAAATAATAACAGCAGCAGGTGCTGCGGCTGTTTGTTACAAATTAAGCAATATCAAGGCGCACGCATGGGTGGGTGTTACCCACAGGGATATAATTAGCAAGGCACTTGATATACTAAAAAAAGAAAACAAGATAAAGATATATTCTTTTTTCAGCGATTATACACAGGAACTTGAGGACGGATGTACCGCTCCGGACAGAGGAAAGGATATTGACCACGGTGCGGGAATGCACTACTACTCCTGTTCCAAGCCAAGAGGAAAAGTGCTTTCGGAAACAAACGGTTATTATAAAAGCAGAATGAGAAAATTTCTGCCAAGTGCACGTACCCTTATGGAGCAAAACTATCTCTCCGCCGTATCACTTTACCGAAGCGGTAAAAAAAGTGCGGCAATGACCTGTTTTGCAAGGGCAGCTCACTTTGTATCCGACATGGGCTGTACGGTACACGTTTCAAACATAAGATGCTTTGACCGCAGGGGGAATATACATAACGCATTTGAAGCACACGCTGAAATCAACTGCAAGGCATATACTGCGGAAAACTTAGATAAAAGGCTGACTAAGCATTATGAAAAAGATAGTTTTCAGGATGCAATGAACAAGCTTATCAAATATTCCGCTCAGTTTGTAAAACAGGTAAGAACACTGGACCCTCTCAGATTCAACGACATAGAACAGCAGACTTTAGTTGCCACCCAGCAGCACGTGGCTGCTTTAATGATAAGGTTTTACAACGACTGCACAAGGGATACGGGAAACTGTCTTTTGGAAAACAGAAACTACATAATAAACAATCTTTTCAGCGGACTTAATTTTACAGTCACCAAAAAAGGGATAATACTTGCTGAAAACGACCCGCAAATGGATCAGCGTCTGCGTTTTGAATGGAATGATAAAGGCTATTTCAAGCTTGTGACAACAGATAAAAAATATATTTCAAAGAATTTCAGAAATCTTTATGAAAACGGTGAAGATGAAAAAGTTGCTCAGTTCAGAGCAATACAGGTGGGAAAGGATCAATTCGTTATAACCGTAGGATCAAAAGACTTTAAAAAAGTTCTTTGCTGTTCAAGCTACGGCAATCTTAAAATAACAAAATTTGACCCTCGCAAACCATCACAGATATGGAAGATCAAATAGAACAAGTAAAGCCCGAACAAAGCATTAAAAGCTTAGTTCGGGCTTTTTTATAATGTTTTATCGGAAAGAATCTTTTAAACTTATCTCTTTTCGCAAGTAATGATCATCGCAGTACGTTCTTCATCATTCAGCGTCACCTGACCAAAGGCAGGGAAACATATAAGCTCTATACCCTCTGGTTCAAGGAAACCTCTTGCTACGGCAACAGCTTTAACTGCCTGATTTGTAGCGCCTGCGCCTATGGCCTGTATCTCGACGCTGTTTCCTTTGCGAATAACTCCGCAAATCGCACCGGCAACAGAATTGGGAACAGAACGTGATGAAACCTTTAAAACTTCCATATATATCCTCCTTATCTTACGATCAGTCTTTTTATATCATTAGCTTTACCTGTTTTCTCGTCAAAACCCAAAACAACGGCATTTATAAAGCATTTTTCTGCGCTTTCAATAAATCTTACCGGCATTTTGTTTTTAAACTTACTGATGATTATATCCTTATCTATACCAAGTACTGAATTCTCCGGTCCTGCCATGCCCACATCCGTTATATACGCCGTATGTCCGCCGAGTATGCACTCATCGGCAGTCTGTACATGGGTATGGGTCCCAAGAACAGCAGTTACTTTATTTTGCAGGTAAAAACCCATTGCCTTTTTTTCACTTGTTGCCTCAGCGTGGAAGTCAACAATAATATTGGGGGTATCAACATCTTTCAGTATCTCGTCGATAACATTAAAAGGGTTATCGAAAGAATCAAGATACATAGTACCTATAAGATTAATTACTGCGATCTTATAGGGAGCTTTATCTATTACCGCAATTCCGCTTCCGGGGGCACCCGCAGGAAAGTTTGCCGGTCGGATCACACAATTATTATTATCGTATATATCCATAGACTCTTTGCGTCTGAAACAATGATTTCCTGTTGTTATCACATCTACGCCCATTGAAAACAACGATTCCATTGACCGTGGCGTAATGCCGTTGCCCTGGGCGGAGTTTTCACCGTTAACAATGGTTATATCAATACTGTTTTCCATTTTTATCTTATAGATGTTTTTATACAGGAAATCACAGCCTGACTCGCCTACAACGTCTCCAACAAATAATAACTTCATTCGTGTCCTCTCATTCTATTTTTTGTATAAACATTTTGCAGCGATATCCGGTTGATAGGTTTCTATAAAAAAGAGGAGTTGATAAACTCCTCTTTAAATTTTAATCTTCGCTTTCTTCAACAGACTCACTCTCAGGCTTGATATCCTCAGCATTATTAACATCACTGTCAACGATAAGGTTGCCTTCCATAAGCTTTTTAAAGGTCTCACCGTCGATCTTTTCATGCTCCATCAGGTAGCCTGCAAGTTCATGAAGTTTATCAATATGCTCTTTAAGGATCGCTTCACACTTTTCAAAAGCGTCTTCCACAACTGTGCGTATCTCATGGTCGATCTCAGCAGCAACTGCATCTGAATAATCGGGAGTTGCACTATAATCTCTTCCAAGGAATACCTCATGGTCTCCTCTTCCGTAAACTATCGGTCCCAGATTATCGCTGAATCCATATCTTGTGACCATAGCTCTTGCGGTAGAGGTTGCTCTTTCAAGGTCGTTGGATGCACCTGTTGAAATATCATCAAGGATAAGTTTTTCAGCAACACGTCCGCCAAGAAGAACGATAATACTCTCAGCCATCTGGTTCTTGCTTACATAGCTGTCGTCCTTTTCAGGTCTTGACATTGTAAATCCGCCTGCCTGGCCACGAGGAATAATGGTTACATAGTGGACATCATCCTGGGTCTTACAATAATAATGACAAAGTGCATGACCGCTTTCATGGTAGGCAGTAAGCTTCTTTTCCTTTTCGGTAACGATCCTTGATTTTTTCTCCGGACCCATTACCACCTTGAGAGATGCTTCTTCAATATCCGCCTCGGTAATAGCTTTTCTGTTATTTCTTGCAGCAAGAAGTGAAGCTTCATTCACAAGGTTTTCAAGGTCAGCACCGGTAAATCCTACTGTGGTCTTAGCGATAACTTTAAGGTCAACATCCGGAGCCAGAGGCTTCTTTCTGGTATGCACCTTGAGTATCTCTTCTCTGCCCTTAACGTCAGGTCTTCCCACAACGATATGTCTGTCAAATCTGCCGGGTCTGAGCAAAGCCGGGTCAAGGATATCTCTTCGGTTAGTAGCAGCCATTACGATAACAGAGGTATTGTCCTCAAAACCGTCCATTTCAACAAGGAGCTGGTTAAGAGTCTGCTCACGTTCATCATGTCCGCCGCCAAGTCCGGCTCCACGCTGACGTCCAACGGCGTCGATCTCATCAATAAAAATGATAGAAGGCGAATTCTTCTTTGCCTGTTCAAAAAGGTCTCTTACTCTTGAAGCACCTACACCAACGAACATTTCAACAAAGTCAGAACCCGAAATAGAGAAAAACGGTACCTTTGCTTCGCCGGCTACTGCCCTTGCAAGAAGGGTCTTACCTGTACCCGGAGGGCCCTCAAGAAGAACGCCCTTAGGTATTCTTGCGCCGATCTCAACATATTTCTTATTGTCACGGAGGAAATCAACGATCTCCTGCAATTCTTCCTTCTCCTCATCGGCACCTGCAACATCTGCAAATGTAGCTTTCTTGGAGTTGGGTGATACCCTTGCATTGGATTTGCCAAAGGATGACATTTTGCCTCCGTTTGCGCTTTTCATCATAAACACAAAGAAGAAGATCATAACACCCAGCATCAACAAGGTAGGGATAAGGTTGAGAATGAAGCTGTTATCTGAAATTGGCATCAGATCATACTTCAAAGGATCGTTCTTATTCTCCGCATCATATCTCTTCCGGTAATTGTTTTCGTTTTCTTCTCCCAGGATCTCGCTGGCAAAAAGTGAAACATTCGGGACCCTGTAAGTATGCATATTACTGTTCTTGTCCTCGGTCTTCAGCCTGTATTTAAGCTCACCGCTGCCGAGATCAAGGGTAAACTCGGAAACATTAAGCTTGTCAAACTGTTCCATCACCTCAGAATACTTTGTATCATCGGATTTTTTGCTCATGCTTGTAAGCATGAAAACAATTCCTCCCACAACGCAAAGAGAAACCAGAAAATAGATCAGGAGTGTCTTTCCACCGCTGCTTTTCAATATATCACAACCTTCTATTTATTTGTATTATCAAGCATATAAGATCTCAACAAAAGAATTATAAAACACCTATGTGATAATTATATGATATCTTTAATGCTAAAAACAACCACTTTTTTTGTGTGCTCTGTTATCTTCACACGATCTGCTGCGCCGCTTTTTTCCACAAACACAGCACCATCATTGTCGTACATGACCACAGCGCTTTTTCTGCTTGAAATATCAAAGGACGAATTAAGAAGCTTTCGCACAGATGAGCTGAACTGTCTATTGACAAGTCTTATACTGTCACCGGGTCTTCTTGTATGGATAACAATGCCGCCTTTAATTTTATCATAATCCATACAACAATTTGTGAATTTTTTATGAAAATTTGCGATATCAACATCAGCACGGTTTATATCTAATAGTTCAAAATGTATTGTTCTGTTAAAATAGCTATAATCTCCCATAGAGGTGATCTCCACGGTCAAATCATTTTCAGGCAAGTTTTTGCCCATTTGATCCAGTACCATCCAGCCTTTGCTGCACACGGCACAGAGATCACCTGAAATATTAAACTTTCCGTTGTTTTGGGCAGCAGCGACAATAAAGGAGATATTATCTTTGGATATTTTAAGTCCATTATCCTCCAGCCAGCGAACGACCACCCTGTCTCTTACGGGAGGGGCAAGCTCCAAAAGCCCGGATATTTCGATCTTATTATTTACACATACGGAAGGATAAAGTTTTTCAGCTGTTTTAGCAAGATATTGTTCATCGGATCTTAAAAAACCGATGGTATTTTCGTAGCTTTTAAAAAGTGACGGATTTATACTCTCAAGAACGGGAATAACGTTATGTCTTATCTTATTTCTTGTATACTCATCGGAAAGATTTGTGGAATCAACAACAAACATCTGCCCTTTAGCATTAAGAAAACCGACGATCTCGTCCCTTGTACAGTTGATAAGCGGTCTTACAATATTTTCTCTGACAGGCGGGATAGAACACAGTCCCTTCAGCCCTGTTCCCCTTGCCAGGTTGAATATTGTAGTTTCAAGGCAATCAGACAAGGTATGGGCTGTACAGATCTTATCGGCTGATACAGAGCGGAAAACATCGTACCTAAGTTTTCTTGCCCCCTCCTCTATGGAAAGTGAATTCTGTTTACAATAAGCTTTTACATCGATACGCTGTGTAAACAATTCAACGCCCAGTTCAGAGCAAAGATCCTCACAGAACCGCTGGTCACGGTCACTTTCATCTCCCCTAAGCTGGTGATTGACATGGCAGGCACGAACGTCATAACCAAGATCTTTCAGGCACAAAAGGAGTGAAACGCTGTCCGCACCGCCCGAAAGGCAAACCAGCAAGCGTTCACTCTTTTCAAACATACTATATTTATTTATAGTGGATCTTACTTTTTCCAGAAAACTATCATTCATCTTTAACAAACCTGTTTATAGAGGTGAAAAGGGTATATTCTCCTCTCCATCCAAGCTCTACTGTTTTCAATTCTCCGTGACGGTTTTTAGCAACTATACACTCTGCTGTTGTCTGGTCATCGCTGTTTTGATCGTAATAAGCGTTACGATACAAAAACAGAACAATATCAGCATCCTGTTCGATAGAACCCGATTCTCTCAGGTCTGAAAGCATAGGACGCTTGTCCTCTTTTCTCTTTTCCGAATCTCTTGAAAGCTGTGAAAGGGCAATAACCGGTACATTAAGTTCCTTTGCCATAAGCTTCAGCTGACGAGTTATCTCAGAAACCTCGGTAACACGGCTATTATGCTTATTGGGTGATGACATAAGCTGGATATAGTCGATAACGACCAATCCAAGATTATGACGTCTTCTAAGTTTTGCCTTCATCTGTGGGACAGTAACACCTGCGCCATCATCAATATATATGGGCAATCTTGAAATAACATCTGCTGCCACAGCAAGGCGATCCCAATCATCACGTCCGATCTTTCCGTTTCTGAGGCTTGTATTATTAACAAGAGCTTCCGATGCAAGAATTCTTGACGCAAGCTGTTCCTTGCCCATTTCAAGGGAAAAAATAACAACATCACGGTTAGTTTTCTTACAGCAGTTTACTGCCATATTAAGAGCAAAGGCAGATTTACCCATACCGGGTCTTGCAGCCAGGACGATAAGGTCTGTTTTATTAAGTCCCGTGGTAACAGCATCAAGGTCGGCAAAGCCCGAACTTGCTCCAAGCTTCTCCGAGGCATCGCTTCCCGTTATATCCTGAAGATGTCCGATGGCACCCACAACTACTTCGCTTATATGAGACAAGCCTTCAAAATTCTTGCCCTGACGGATATTATATATTTTCTGCTCCACATCATCAAGGAGGTTATCGGCAGACACCGAATTCTCACTTGCTGTTTTGATAGCATACTCAGAAACATCAACAAGTTTGCGTATGAGCGCTTTTTCATTTATGATCTCACAGTGTCTGTCGATATTTGCAACACTTGAAACATTCTGGACAAGACCCATAAGATAGGTCCTTGCCATTTGTGAATCACTGAAAACACCGGCTTTAACAGATTCATCAATAATAGTTACTATATCATCTGCCTTGCCAACAGAATAAAGCCTCATTATTATGGAAAACAGAGCCTGGTGCTGGGGTCTGTAAAAACTATCGGGGCTTTTGATAAGCTCAGCAACTGTATCTATACATTTAGGGTCAAAAAGCATTCCCCCCAGGACAGCGCCTTCCGCCTCCTGGGAAAACTGAGCTCCCGCCCCGATGATATCAGATGTCTGATAATCCCTTAATTCTGTTGCCATTTTTTATTCCTCAACGACTTTAATCTTTATATTGCACGAAATTCCATGTGAAAGCTTTATTGCAGCAGAGAAATCTCCATAGGACTTGATGTCGGAAGAAAGAGCGATTTTTTTCTTTTCCACATCAACACCATACTGTTTTTTGATCTCATCGCTGACAGTTGAAGCGGTAACGGCTCCGAAAAGCTTTCCTCCCTGACCTGCTTTAGCTTTTATAACAACATCTTTATCTTTTATTTTTTCCACCAACGCCTTATTATCGGCTATCTCAACATCTACTTTATGCTGTTCGGAGGATTTCTTACCCTGAAGATCGTTAAGATTCTTCTGTGTTGCTTCAAGAGCAAAGCCCTTACCTATCAGGTAATTTCTTGCATAGCCGTCAGCAACATTAAGTACATCGCCTTTTTTTCCCGAACCCTTAACATCTTTTATAAGAATTACTTTCATAAATTTTTCTCCTTTATTATCCGTTGTTTTTAATATATTCGTCAATAGCTTTTTTCAAGTTTACCATTGCAGTCTGAAGGTCGGTTTTAAGCTGGCAGGCAGCCATAGTATGATGTCCGCCGCCTCCAAGGGATTCCATAATGACCTGAACGTTTATGGCACCCATGCTTCTTGCAGAAATGTTAACAACAGAGTTAGACTCATAAAGCACAAATGACGCCAGAACATCTGTTATACCAAGCATATCGTCGGCTGCCTGAGATGCGGCAACACGAATATTAGCAAAGTTTTCTTTCGTATATGCTATGGCGCAGTTACGATATACCTCTGCTGAATTGATAAGCATAGACTTTTGCTGATATGTTTCCATAGAGTTTGCAAAAAGCTTTTTGACCGTTATGGTATCTGCACCCAGACGTTTCAGGTAGGCAGCCGCCTCAAAAGTACCTGAACCGGTCCTCATAACGAAATTCTTGGTGTCAAGCATAATTCCGGACAGCAGAGCTTCAGCCGCCGGAACAGATATCTTGCTTTTTTCACCAAAGTACTCAATAAGGTCGGTGACCAGCTCGGAGGCTGAAGAAGCACCCGGCTCAAGATAGGTCATCAAGGTAGGCTCGATACCATTGACCATACGTCTGTGGTGGTCAATAACGATTATCTCCTTAGCCCTTTGGAGGATATCCGCAGATTCCACAAGGTTAGGATTATGAGTATCCACAACTATAAGCAGGGTATTAAAATCAAGCATTTCCAGACCCTGCTGAGGAGTTATGTAATAATTAGTCATATTATTGTCTGTGATATGCTCGATAAGGGGCTTTGCAAGGTTATTTATCGGGTCAACGACAACATACGCTTCCTTGACCAGCGGCTTGATCGCACAGCAAAGACCGGTCGCTGCGCCTACCGCATCAAGATCGGCAAAACGGTGTCCCATGATAAGGACCTTTTCAAAGGAAGTGATCCTTTCATGCATTGCTTTTGCAACCATTCTGACTTTAACTTTATTATTTTTATCGTTTGAATTGGAAACACCGCCAAAGAATTTGAATTCTCCGTCTTCATGCACAGCAGCCTGGTCGCCGCCTCTGCCCTGGCAAAGCTCAAGGGCTTGTTTTGCCTGGCTCTCGCTTACAGCAAGGTTCTCTCCGGATCTTCCCACGCCTATGGAAAGAGTAATGCTGTTTCTGCCGTCAACAGTAATTTTTCTTGCCTGTTCAAGGATCTTGAACCTTGACTCTATTATGGGGGCAAGATGCCGCTCCTCCATATAGATATAGAATCTGTCCGAAGCGGTCTTTTTTGTAACGGCTGTGGTGTTCTCAACAAAATTCTCAATAAGCTTTTCGATCTCAACAACGATATGCGCCTTTTCGCTTTCCCTTATATTTGCCATAATGTCGTCAAGATTGTCAACGCTGATGATTATAACTGCCTTGTGGGACTGTCTTGTTTCATATTTAAGCTCGATATAATCGGATATATCATTGAAAAAGATAAGCGCCAGCGCACCCTTTGTCTGTTCGTTATGCACAGCCTTAGCCTCATAAAATCTCTTTGAAAGACATACAAGGTCTCCGTTGGGTGTAAATACTTTTTGCATATCTATGTTGCCAATATCGGTGATCTTCCATCCGTAGGCTTCCTCAGTAGCGAGGATATCCATTGCGAACCTTTTATTATACCAAAGAATAGTTGCCTTTGAATCGATTATAACTGCCGGAGCAGGAAAATTCATAAGGGAATTCTTTTCGGTCTTTGAGATCGCTGTGGCAAGCTTAGCAATGCTTTTTCTTGTGTGATTCTGAAAAACGATCCCTTCAAAGATCAGCAAAAGAACGGATATTACACACAAAGTGAGCAATACTTTTCCGCTGGTAGTATAATCAGGCGATCTGTTCAGCAAATATGCGGAAATTAGTCCCGAAAGCGCAACAACAGCTATTGTAAGTCGTATCAGCGCATTCAGTCCGTTTGACCTTTTCACTTCTCAACATCTCCTCACTATTGTCCTGTTAGGGAATCACAATTCCATAATTATCGGCAGGATCATAGGTGTTCTCTTTGTTTTTTCAAAAATATAATTAGAAAGGTTATCCTTCATCTTTGTTTTTATAGAATTCCAATCTTTAATGTTTCTGTCAAGGCAGTCCTGTAAAGTCTCCGAAAGGAGTTTTTTTGCCTCTCCGAGCAATTCCTCACTTTCTCTGACATAGACAAATCCTCTTGATACCACATCAGGACCAGAAAGTATCATTCCCGTATCTCTGTCAATGGTGGCAACAGCAACGATCAGACCGTCCTCGGCAAGATGCTTTCTGTCCCGAAGAACAACAGAGCCCACATCGCCAACTCCCAGTCCGTCAACAAAAACTCTTCCGGCAGGGACCGTTCCGGTGACTTTTATATCAACACTATCCGTTTCTATAACAAATCCGTTATCACCCAGGATAATGTTGTTTTCAGGGATCCCCACTGACATCGCCGTTGCTTTATGCTGATAAAGGTGTTTGTATTCGCCATGCACGGGAATAAAAAACTTAGGTTTGGTTATCGAGAGAATGAGCTTTTGCTCCTCCTGGCATGCGTGTCCGGAAACGTGAACTTCATATATATTCTCGTAAACAACGTGTGCGCCAAGTTTCATAAGCTCGTTTATTACCCTTGTTACAAGCTTTTCATTTCCCGGTATCGGGTTAGCGGAAATAATAATAAAATCATTCGGTGTGATGGACACCTGACGGTGCTCATTATTCGCCATTCTGGTAAGAGCAGACATAGGCTCACCCTGGCTGCCCGTAGTTACAATGACCATTTTGTCGGCAGGATATCTGGAGACCATATCTATATCCACAAGCACCCCATTGGGAACTTTCAGATAGCCAAGCTCGATACCTACGCTTATAACTTTGACCATGCTTCTGCCGGAAACAGCCACTTTTCTGCCTGTTGAGACTGCATTGTTGATAATTTGCTGAATCCTATGGATATTAGAGGCAAATGTAGCTATTATAAGACGTTTGCCTTCCGCCTGAACAAAGAGCTTTTCAAAGCTCTCCCCCACTTTCCTCTCGCTCATGGTAAAGCCGGGTCTGTCAGCGTTCGTTGAATCAGACATCAACACAAGCACTCCCTTGTTTCCAAGTTCGGCAAAGCGCTGAAGATCAATTATCCCGCCCTCGATAGGGGTATAATCCACCTTGAAATCTCCGGTATGGATAAGGATGCCCGCCGGGGTATGGATAGCCATGCCGACTGCATCGGGAATAGAATGATTTACTCTGATAAACTCCACAGCCATACAGCCAAGCTTAACGGTCTGTCCGGGTGTGACCACATTGAGCTTGGATCCTCCAAGGATACCATGTTCCTCAAGCTTCCCCTCCACAAGACCAAGTGTAAGTCTTGTACCATAAACGGGAACATTAAACTTTTTGAGGAAATACGGAAGTCCACCGATGTGATCCTCATGTCCGTGGGTCAGGACAACACCTCTGAGCTTATCTATATTTTTCTCAACATACGAATAATCCGGAAGTACGATATCAACTCCAAGAAGCTCACTGTCCGGAAAAGCCATTCCGCAGTCGATAACAAACATATCGTTTGAACACTCGATAACGGTACAGTTCTTTCCGATCTCATTAAGTCCGCCGAGAGGAATGATCTTTACCGGTGTCTTGCGGGAAGGCTCTTTCGGCTTTTTCACAACCGAGCGCTTGGAGGCAGTTCGTGTGGTCTTTGGCACATTTCTGTTCGTGCTTTGTCTTTTTTTAGGCTCCGCTTTGGCTGCCGCAGCGGACTTGTTGTTTGTATTATTTCGTTTTACCCCGGTTTTTTTAACTTTTTCTGTTTTATTCATGTAATACATTTAGCTTGTTAAAGCGTATATAAACTCCTTTCAATGATATTTTTAATAATATATACAAGGCTGCAAAACGGTATCTGTGCGTAAAAACGCATTATAATAAACGATTTGTGGGTCAGGAAACTGTTTTACAAGCCTAAATATGCACATAAATACCTAAGTTACATTATACTCCAATACGGTCATATTGTCAAGCAAATATAGTATATACAATGATAAAATGTAAAAACAAATGACTAATATCAATTGCAGGTATACCTAAATAATTGACCCACAAACAAATTTTAAACAAATAGAGATTTTTATTCCATTACCCCCTTTTCAAAAGGGCATTTATGTGTTATAATTATAAAAATCACTTTATGAAAGGAGTTGAAGTTATATGCCAAGTAACTATGATGAGTTGAAAATAAAAGCTCTTGATAAATTCTTTTCAAATCTTAATCCGCAGCAAAAGAAAGCTGTTTTTAAAATAAAAGGACCTTTGCTTATCCTTGCAGGTGCAGGAAGCGGAAAAACGACCGTTCTTATCAACAGGATAGCAAACATGATCTATTTTGGAGATGCTTATACCTGTACACAGGCGGGTTTTAACGTCACAGATGAAGAATGCAGTTTCCTTGAGGATTATATAAACGGCAAGACCGAAGATACAGCAAGGCTTTCCGAGATAATCGGGTACAACAACGTTAATCCGTGGAATATTCTTGCAATCACGTTTACAAATAAAGCTGCCAACGAGCTTAAAGACAGGATCGCCGCTATGCTTGGCCAAGCCGGCGAAGGCGTTGCAGCTGCTACGTTCCATTCTGCCTGCGTAAGGATATTAAGGCGTGAATGCGATGCACTTGGATATACCGGCAACTTTACCATATATGATTCTGACGATTCTCAAAGGACGATAAAAACTATTTTAAAGGATCTGGACATATCTGATAAGATGTTCCCGCCTAAAGTAGTTCACTCTGAAATATCAAGGCAAAAGGACGCCATGGTAGACTGTGAACAGTATGAGCAGATGTCAGGCTCGGATTACAGGCTTGTTACCATCTCAAAGGTATATACCGAATACCAAAGGCGTCTGAAGCTTGCAAATGCTATGGATTTTGACGATATAATCTTTAACACAGTCAGGCTGTTTGAAAACTATCCTGATGTACTGGATCATTATCAGAATCTGTATAAATACATTATGGTAGACGAGTATCAGGACACTAACACCGCACAGTATATGCTTATCAAACTGCTTGCTGCCAAGTTCAACAATATTTGCGTTGTGGGTGATGATGACCAGAGCATATATAAATTCAGGGGCGCTACGATAGAAAATATCCTTGGATTTGAAGAACAGTTCAAGTGCGACCCGAAAAATGACGTTATAAGACTTGAACAGAACTACAGATCAACTCAGAACATCCTTACGTGTGCAAATGCTCTTATACAAAATAACAGCTCACGTAAAGGAAAGCAGCTCTGGACAGATGCCGGAGACGGTGAAAAGGTGATCGTTTATAAGGCTGCTGACGAAAAGGGCGAGGCTAAATTTATCGCCGAAAAGATACTTGATTTTATCGAAAAGGGCGGAAAATACAACGATAACGCCATACTTTACAGGATGAATTCTCAGTCCAACAGTATTGAGCGGGCGCTTGTTCAAAGCGGTATCCCCTATAAAATATTCGGTGGACTTAAATTCTATGACAGAAAGGAAATAAAAGATATCCTGGCATATTTGCAGGTCATAAACAACCCATATGATATGCTCAGGCTGAAAAGGATCATAAACGAACCCAAGCGTGGGATAGGCGATGCAACAGTCGCACTTTTGGAACAGATATCATCCGATCTGGGAGAGAGTCCTATAAGCGTTATGAAAAACGCCGAGGATCTTGCTCCCATCGCAAAAAGGGCAAAACAGCTTACAAGCCTTTCGGATATGTTTGCACAGCTGGCGGAATTTTCGCAGACAAATTCACTTGAAGATCTGCTTGACGAGCTTGTCGATGTCAGCGGATACGCAGATTATTTGCAGTCGCAAGGTGACGAAGGTGTCACAAGACTTGAAAACATTGCCGAGCTGAAATCAACGATGGTGCAATACGAGGAGGAAGAACAGGAGCCTTCCCTGTCGGGATTTTTGGAACAGATCTCATTGTTTACAGACATTGATAACCTGGATCAGGGTCAGGACTATGTAGCGCTTATGACCATGCACGCAGCGAAGGGTCTGGAGTTTAACAATGTATTTGTTACAGGAATGGAAGAAAACATCTTCCCCTCATCAAGAAGCATGGACAGTGAGGCGGATATTGAAGAGGAACGCCGGCTTGCTTATGTGGCAATTACAAGGGCAAGAAAAAATCTTATCCTGAGCCGTGCAAGTGAAAGAATGCTGTACGGTCATACGGATAGGAACAGGAAATCACGCTTTATAAAGGAATTGCCTTCGGATATTATCCAAAAGCAGGAACAGGAAGGGATATCTTCATACTCTTCATCCTCATCGGGAGAAATGAATACCGTTCGCAGCATGACTCTCAAACAGCAGCTCAACCTTAAACGCTCTGAGAAAAACACACAAAGTGCTGCACAGCAATCATTCAGCGCCGGTGACAGGATAAAACACAAAATATTCGGCGAGGGAACTGTTCTAAGCGCTGTTCCAATGGGTAACGACACCCTTCTTGAGATCGCTTTTGACTCAAAGGGCACCAAAAAAATAATGGCTAATTACGCAAAGGTAACCAAGCTTTAAAAAAAGCACCCCAACAGGGTGCTTTTTTTCTGGATAAAAAACAAGCGGATGAGATATTCACCCGCTTATATTTTTGCTTTGCTCTTTAAATGTGTACAGTCTCCGTACAAACCGGCAGGATCAGATAATATCATCTTCCTGATTAGGTATGTTGAGCTGCTTTTTCGGAACACGCTTTATAGGATCATACACCCACTTTTTGCAGGCATAATCCGCATCAACCAGTCCCTGTTTCTCGCAAAGAACTTTATTTCCTTCTCTTGAACGGTTGCCAAACACGCAATATGAGCATGAGGGATCGATACCGTTTCCAAAATACTTGTTTTTAGCCATTTTAAACGCAACTCCTTTTATATCAAGTAATGAATTTTCGTTCATATTGATTATAACACAGTCATTTTGAAATTTCCACCCCTTTTTTAGTTTTAAGCATAAAAATCATCAATATTAGACAAACCGAGGGGATAAAATTGTTCACTTTAACGAAAATCTTTTGTGAATAAGAAAAAGCTGGTAAGCTATCGTTAAGTATAATTTTTCCGATCCAGATACTGTTAAGAGCACTTATTATCCCGCAAATCGGTCTTGTTATCAAAAAAGGCAGAAGGGAGATACCGTCTGAAAGCACTGCTTTGATCTGCATGATAACACACATCCCTCCAAAGGAACACAAAGCTGCTGCAACAGGCAGAATATTTCGCCCGGGCATTGGAAGCTGAGTTATATGGGTTATTTCAAAGAAAGATGAAAGGATAAATTTCCCACCGGGCTCATTTATTACCTTACCTGCTGCATCAAAAAAGCCTGCCGTTTCTATCAGCGCCATAAAAGTTGAAAAGAAAATGATAACAGCACAAAGTGCAAACAGCGACTTCCCTGCATTTAAAACACTGTTGTTAAGCATCTTTACATCGAAAACAAACTCAGCTTGGGAATCGGACGCTTTCATTTTAAAAAGTCTGCACATTATCCCGGCAAGCAAGATATTTGTGCAAAAGCAGGATAAAAATATTACCATTCCCGCCTTTGCATTTCCAAAGACCCCCAAACCGATCACAGACACAAAAAAAGCAGGACCGGCACCATAACAAAAGCAAAGCATCCTCCCGGCAGTATACCTGTCTGTTTTGCCGGAAGCAACAAGTTCAGACAAGAGCTTGGCGCCTATGGGATAGCCTGCTGTGTTTGAGATAAGAAAAATACCGAAAAGCTCAACAGGCATCCCCAGAATATATTTTGAAAATAAAGCGAAGGGTTTTGCCATAATACGGTACAGATTGCTTTTTACGGCTACATCAGCAAAAACGATAAAAGCGAAAAGCGATGGTATAATAACATTCATACACCTTTCCAAAGATCGTGTAACATTAAAGCTTACCTGTTTTGCAAAAACAACAAGGCATACCCCGTAGACCGCCAAAACGATTATTATTATTGCGTTTTTCACCTTATGTAAAAGCATTTTAATACCACCGTCATTCTTCATGATCTCTGTGTTTCAAGTATATGTTTGAAAAGTTGATAATATAATTTAACGGACAGACATTAAAAACAACAAATACGGAGGTCAACAATGAAAAACACAAAATTCAGCTTTGCGGGTAAGGCAAAGGATATTGCATATCTTGGGTCATATGTCTCGATACACAACAATAACAGCGTTACTGTTGAAAACTGTAATCAGATATTTGATTGCAGCGATATCTATGTAAAAGTGTCAGCAGGTGATTATTATATCGAAATATGGGGCTGCGGACTGAAAATGTCCACCTATTCGGAAAATGCAGTTATAATAGAAGGAGTCGTTGACTCGGTAAAACTGATAAACAAAAGTTTTATAAACAGACGGGAGCAAAAATGAAAAGACACAGTAATAAGACTCCCTTCATGTGCAGAAGTTATGAGATAAAATGCGATAACATTCAGGTTTTTTACAAGGCATTGCGGTCGGAAAAGATCTATCCAAGACAAATGCAGGAAAAAAACGGCACCGTATATCTGACGCTGTCCGGAATTTATGATAAACAGATAAAAAAGATATGCAGCGATCTTGGATACATATGTGAGACCAAGTGCGAGGGAGATATTATCAGAGCGGCAAAGCGATTGAAAAAAAGACCAGCGCTGATAATCTCACTTATTATTTTCGGTCTTGCTGTGATCTATCTGAAAAATATCGTAATCCGCATAGATGTAATGACAGATGATGAACAGATCAAAAGCAGGGTAATACACGTTTTAAACGAAGAGGGGGTAAAGGCAGGGACATATATCCCGGGGATAACTCTTGTGGAGGTGGAAAGATCGCTCAAACAGAAGGTCGAGGGCATAAGCTGGGCAGGTATAACACGCAAAGGAAACAGCCTTGTGATCGATGTTGTAAAGACGATCCCCAAGGCAGAAGGCAGCTACAGCAGATTTCCCACTAACCTTATAGCATCTGAAAACGCAACAATAGACAAGGTGCTTGTGCTTGACGGAAAGCTTATGATAGGCGTTGGAAACGGTGTAAAGAAGGGCGATATAATCGTCAGCGGCAAAATTGACATTGAAAATCCCGGAAAAACAAACGAAAAAGGGGAAAAGGATATAACAACCAGATACACCAGGTCAATGGGTACCATTGAGGGGACATTTCACCGGGAGGTAAGCTTTGAACAAAAGCTGGACGGCATTGTAAAGAAAGAAACGGGGAAAATAATAAAACAAAGGTATTTACATCTTTTCTCGGCAGATATCCCCTTGTTCTTTAAAGATAAAACCGGAAACTATTATTCGGATACAACACTTTCCTGTCCCCAAATCAACGGTTATGAAATACCGGTGGGGATAAAGACCCTTGAGCTCAGAGAATACGATCATAAACCGGTCAGGTATTCGGCAAAGCAGGCAGAGGAGCTGACTATGGAAAAAATAAAAAAGTATGAAAGCAATTTTCTGAAAGGATATAAGATACTCGAAAAGAAAGAGGAAAAAACAATTGAAAAAGACAGTGTGAAAATAAAGGTAATTTACAAATTGTATGGAAACATATGTGAGGAAGCAGCTTTTTTTATAAAAAAACAGTAAAATTATGTGCAAAATATATCATTTTTTATTGCAATCGTGAAAAAAACGTGATATAATATCTAAGGATTATAATAGAATCTTAAATTGGTAAAAAAAGGATTTTCAAATGATTCAAAAAGAGATTAAAGCAGACAAAATCGAAACTATACTAAGCCTGTTCGGAAACTACGATGAAAACGTTAATCTTATACAGAAAGAATACTCTGTTGTGATCCTCGGCCGTGGAGATAAGATCACCGTTTCCGGAGAAGAAAAGGGTGTATTCAATGCCTGTGAAGCCATAAACTCACTTATCGGTCTTATAGAAAAGGGCGAGACTCTCAACGAAACAACGATCCGTTACGTTTTCTCTCTTGTTCGTGAAGGAAGAAATTATGAAGTGAGCAAAATGTCCGAGGGGGGTATATGTGTTACTGTTTCCGGTAAGGTGGTAAAGCCAAAAACTCTCGGTCAGAAAAAATATATCCAGGCAATAAAAGACAAGACTATCGTTCTGGGTGTGGGGCCGGCAGGTACGGGAAAGACCTATCTTGCAGTTGCGATGGCTGTAAAGGCATTTAAAAGCCACGAGGTGGAAAAGATCATTCTTACAAGGCCTGCTGTTGAGGCAGGTGAAAAGCTCGGATTTCTTCCGGGAGATCTCCAGAACAAAGTCGATCCATACCTCAGACCTTTGTACGACGCTTTGTTTGAGATGCTTGGTCCGGATACATTTGTCAAGCAGCAGGAGCGTGGGTGTATCGAGGTGGCTCCTTTGGCATATATGCGTGGACGAACGCTTGATGACTCGTTTATAATACTTGATGAGGCACAAAACACCACTCAGGAGCAAATGAAAATGTTTCTTACACGGCTTGGCTTCAATTCAAGGATCGTTATCACCGGAGATATTACCCAGATCGACCTGCCGGACAACAAAAGATCGGGACTTATCCAGGCGATGAATATATTAAAAGATATTGACGATATTGGAATATGCCGATTTGGTCAGAATGATGTTGTACGCCACAAACTGGTGCAGGATATTATCATGGCATATGAAAAATATAATAAAAGGAATGTGAACAGTAATGAGTAAGGTAAAGGTCTCAATAACAAACGATCAGACTCAGATCAAAGTCCCCGTGGGCATCAGGATGCTTATAAGGCGCTGCTGCCATGCCGTTTTGGAGTATGAGGGGTATACAGACAGCTATGAGGTGTCCGTTTCTTTCGTTGACGATGAACAGATACACAAGCTCAATCTTGAACACAGAAAGATCGACAGATCAACCGACGTTCTCTCCTTCCCTTTAGGTGAAAACGGTAAGTATGACCTTGACCGTGAAACAGGGGCATATCTTTTGGGAGATATTGTGATAAGTCTTGAAACTGCATTCCGTCAGGCAGAGATTTACGATCATTCTCTTGAAAGAGAGATCGGATTTTTAACAGTACATTCTATGCTGCATCTTATAGGGTACGATCACGAAGAAAGCTCGCTTAAAGAGCGTATCATGCGTGAGAAAGAAGAGGCTATACTCGGCAATCTGGGTATATCCAGAGATGCATCGTTTATTGGCGAGCACGAACATAATGACACATAATCTGAAAAAGTTTTTTAAAGGTTTTGTATACGCATTTTCAGGTTTTATAGGATGCATAAGAACAGAACGTAATATGCGTTTCCACATTGGTGCGGCTATTTACGTTATATGCTTTATGTATGGGTTTTACGACCTAAGAGCCTCTCAAAAGGCAGTTGTGTTTATTTGTATAGCTTTGGTCATTTCAGCAGAGCTTTTTAACACAGCCATCGAAAATGCGTGCGATATGGCCTGCGGCGGCAAAAAAGACAGCAGAGCAAAGACAGCTAAGGACTGTGCGGCGGCTGCTGTCCTTATTGTGTCTGTCGCTGCATTTATCACAGGTATCTTGATATTCTGGGATACCTCGGTCTTTTCAAGGATATATGATTACTATTCAAGCCACGTGATCTCTTTAATATTTCTTATAGTGTCACTTGTGGCATGGGTGATCTGGATTTTATCAACAAAGGGTAAGAAGAAAAATGAGTGAAAAAAGTAAAAACGCATTTATTACTATCGTAGGCAGAGCAAATGCCGGAAAGTCATCTCTTCTCAACGCACTTGTGGGAGAGAAGATCGCTGCTGTAAGCAATAAACCGCAGACTACAAGGACAAAAATAACCGGTGTTCTCACAAAGGCTGAGACCCAGTTTGTATTTATAGATACTCCGGGAATGCACAAGGCTGTGAACAAGCTTTCCGAGCATATGCTTAAAACCGTAAGCGAAAGTGTAGCAGATGCGGAGATACTGCTTATGGTCTGCGACTGTTCCAAGGAGATATCTCAAAGCGAAAAGGATCTTATCAAAAACTTCAAAAAGAACGACAAGGTAATACTTGTACTTAATAAGATCGACCTTCTGGACAAAAAGGACGCTCTTATAGAAAAATTGTCCCGGTATACGGAGCTTTATGATTTCACCGAGGTGATCCCGGTCAGTGTACTTGAAAATGACGGGCTGGACATTTTAATGGATACTCTGACAAAGCTTGCTGCTGAGGGTCCACACTACTTCCCCGATGATAAATTTACCGATCAGCCGGAGCGGGTGCTTATGGCTGAGATGATTCGTGAAAAGGCTCTTAACGACCTTAGCGAGGAAGTCCCCCACGGTATTGCCGTTACCATCGAATCGGTAAACGAGCGTGAATCGAAACAGGGAGATCCTATAATGGACGTAAGGGCAACTATCTATTGCGAAAAGGAATCTCACAAGGGTATCCTTATCGGAAAGAAGGGCTCTATGTTAGAAAAGATCGGCAGCGAAGCAAGAAAGGATCTTGAAGACTTTTTTATGATAAAGGTCAATCTTCAATGCTGGGTCAAGGTCAAAGAAGGCTGGAGAAACCGTGAAGGTGCAATCAGAAACTTTGGTCTTGAATAAGAAATATCAAACTAATTATTTCCGCTTATAATAAATCTGTCAGATGCAAATAATAGTTTTAGCTAATACGAAAGGCGGTATTTGCATGGATGAATGGGACAGGTTTTTTGAAAGCGGAAAAATTTGTGATTATATAAATTACGCAAGATCGAAAAGAGGCAAAGAAAATGCAGACTCTGAAATGCCTTGTACTGAAAGAAAAAAACGTTGGGGAAATAAATAAGTCTATAAGTGTGCTTACTGCCGAAAAAGGCGTTATAGATATTCTTGTGCGGGGAGGACAGAAAAGTGTCAAAAACTCTGCAAGCACCCAGCTTTTTTCTTACTCGTCGCTTTGTCTGGATGAAAAGAAAAATCCCGGAGGACAGACCCAGTATTATCTTAACAGCAGCGAGCTTTTGCGCTCGTTCTATAACATCAGACTGGACATAAAAAAGACTGCGCTTGCCTCATATTTCAGCGAGCTTTTGCTTTATTCACGCACAGAACAATCGGGGTATCATGACGTTTTAAGACTGACCCTGAACACGCTGTATTTTCTTGACAATTCAAAAATGGACAACGATCTTTTAAAATGCGTTTTTGAATTAAGGCTCCCCTGCGAGATAGGTCTTAGGCCGGATCTTGTGGGATGCGCTAATTGTTATAAATACGAGGATGACAGGATGCATTTTGATTTTATATCAAACAAGCTTTACTGCGACGATTGCTACTGTTCCGACGACAATACCAGCGATACTATTTTGGATAAGACCCTTTTATATATTATCAGATTTATTGCCCTTAGTGAATTTGAAAAGCTTTTTTATTTTAAGATCAGCGATCGTTATCTTAAAAAGCTGACTGCTTTCACGGAATCATTTGTGGCATATGTTTTCAAAAACAGATTTACATCTTTGGACTATTATAAGAATATTTAGGAGTTAAAAATGGAAAACACTAATTACCAGGCACTTGAATTACATAAAATACTGGAAATGCTCTCGGCAAAATGTACAGTGCCCAAGTCAAGGGAGCTTGCCCTTGAGATAGAACCGCAGACAGATATCGACACCGTAAAGGAAGAGATCGCAAAGACTTCTCAGACCTTTCAGCTTACAGTTCGCTATGGTACTCCGGGATTTTACAAGGTACAGGATATAAGTGCGATCGTAATGAGGGCGGATCAGGGCGGCACACTTTCGATCAAAGAGCTTATTGAGATAAGACGTGTGCTTGCTCAGACCGATGTGCTTTGCAAGTGGTTCGATCAGCTGCAGGACAAAGAAACGAAGCTTAGCTATCTTTTTGAGAGCCTGTTCCCACAAGGCAGCCTTTTAAAGAGACTTAACACCGCCATTATAGACGAAAACAGTCTTTCGGACGACGCAAGCCCGGAGCTTAGGAGCATACGAAGAAAAATATCACGGGCACAGCTCTCCATAAGAGAGTCCCTTGACAAGATGATAAAATCAAGCGAAGGGAAAAAATATATGCAGGAATCCATCGTCACAATGCGTGACGGCAGATTTGTTGTTCCTGTAAAGCGTGAATTCAAATCGAATATCAGCGGCCTTGTACACGACATATCCTCAACAGGATCTACTTTGTTCATAGAGCCTATGAGCGTTGTTGAGGCAAACAACGACATACGCATACTTGCAGGACAGGAACAGGATGAGATCCACCGCATTATAAGTGAATTTTCAATGGAATGTGCTCAGCTCAAAGAGCAGATTATTTCAAGCTACAAGGCGATCTGTCAGCTTGATCTTTATTTTTCAAAGGCAAATCTTGCTGCTGACATGAAGGCGATGGAGCCTTCAATAAGCGACGACGGCGTTATTGTACTTAATAAAGCAAGGCACCCGCTTATCGACCCCAAAAAAGTTGTACCTGTGAACTTTTCTATCGGTGAGGATTACACGGTCCTTGTTATCACCGGTCCGAATACAGGCGGTAAGACAGTTGTACTTAAAACCGTGGGTCTGCTTACTCTTATGACAATGTGCGGACTGATGATACCGGCAGGAGACGGAAGCAGGATCTCAATATATAAAAAGGTACTGGTAGACATAGGAGACCAGCAGTCTATCGAAAACGATCTTTCAACTTTCTCCTCACATATAAGCACCATAAAGACTATTCTGGATCAGGCTGATGACGAAAGCCTTGTGCTGCTTGACGAGCTTGGATCGGGTACAGATCCGGTGGAGGGTGCTGCCCTGGCGGTATCTATTATTGACAGGATAAAGCTTTTCGGTGCAACTCTTGTTACGACTACACACTATCAGGAAATAAAGATGTATGCCATTGACACAGACGGTGTGCAAAATGCAAGCTGTCAGTTTGACATCGAGACATTAAGGCCAACATATAACCTTGTTATCGGCTTTCCCGGCAAATCAAACGCTTTTGAGATCTCAAGGAGCCTTGGTATAGATGAAGATATAATCAAGCGGGCAAGTTCGCTTATATCCTCCGAAAACAAGAAGTTCGAGAATATTCTCGACGACCTTGAAAAAACCAAGACAGAGCTTGAAAGGAACAATGAGCAGGCGCTTTCTTACAAAAAAGAAGCCCAGCGGCTCAGAGGCGAGCTTGAAGCGGAGAAAGAAAAGTTTTCCAAAGAGAAGGAAGATATACTTGAAAGAGCAAGGCTTGAGGCACAGGAAATAGTCCGCAGAGTTCAAAGAGAATCCCAGGCACTGGTAGATGAGCTTGACGCTATACGCAAAGAAAAAGAAAAACAGGACTTTGCTCAGAAGGCTATAGACGCAAGGCACAAGCAAAAGTCCACCATGAATAAATTATATCTTCAGGCAAATCCCGTTATTGAGGAAAAGGACGACGGATATGTGCTGCCACGGGCACTTGTTAAAGGCGACAGGGTGCTTGTTTGGGACGCCAAAAGAAACGGTATCGTTATCACACCGCCGGATGCAAAGGGTATATGCTTTGTCCAGGTAGGCGTGATGAAAACCAAGGTGGATGTAAGCAAGCTAAGACTTGTCGAGAAACAGCAGCCTAATAAAAACAAAAGTAAAAGCAAGCAGGGTGCAGTTTCCACCAAGGGCGTTGAAAGCAGGATGACACGAAAGATATCCACCGAGCTGGATATACGGGGATATGCTGCGGATGACGGAATATACGCTGTGGACAGCTTTATTGACGATGCGGTTATGTCAGGTGTGGGCATCGTTACGATAATCCACGGCAAGGGAACGGGGATCTTAAAAAATGCAATAAGGTCTCACCTCAAGCACCACCCGTCTGTAAAGTCTTCCAGAAAGGGACTTTATGGAGAGGGCGAGGACGGCGTAACGGTAGTAGAATTGAAGTGAGTATATGGCAAGTTTATTTTCAAGCACCAAAAGCACTCGCAGACTGATCGAAAACAGCAACAGATTTATCAGAAGCGATGTACCTGCTGCTCTTGACCAAAACGAGATACAATGGCTAAAAGATCAAAACGTGTTTACTATAATTGATCTGCGTGAACGATCCGAGCAGGCTCTCAAACCCTGCATATTAAAGGACGATCCCTGCTTTGATTATTTCACTATGCCTGTTACCGGCGGAAATATGATACCATCAAATCCGGAAGATGTAACGGCGTCGTATATAAAAATGTGTGATGAAAATATGGAAAAGATAATAGACAAGATCGTCTATTCATATTCAAATGTATTATACTTCTGCAACGCAGGCAAGGACAGAACAGGTGTTGTTTCCGCAATACTGCTTTATACGCTGGGGTATGACGATAATTACATCGTCAGGGACTATATGAGATCTGCCGATGAGCTCAAAGAGTTTCTTTCAGATCATGTAAAAGCAAATATAAATGCGGATATTAACGTTATCACTCCCCATGAGGAGTACATAACAAGTTTTCTTGGGTGGTATAAGAAAAACAGAGCATAAAAAAGCGGATGCCTCCTATAACAGGAAGGAGTTTGTAAATGGAGTTAGAATCGGGGGCAGATGGCGTTGGAAATATTAAGACCAATTGAGTAAAATAAAGTTGAAAGCCGATCCAAAGACGGGTCGTCTATTATCATATTTAAAATCTTATAGTTTAAAAATCATAAGTATTCCGGATAAGTGTATTTATTATCCAATTACAAAACCATTCAATCAATAAACACAACCCATTTTCCGTTTCGTTTTCCGTTCTCTCTGCAAATCAATCCTTTCTCCTGCATTTCGACAGTTCTTGTCTTAACCCAACGCTCGGACTTGCCTGTTAGCTCAGCGATCCTCTTTTGGGTGACGCTTGGCTCATCTTTCATAATGCTAATGATAGCCATTTCCTCCAAAGTGCACTTTTTGCACTTTGAAATCTCAGGATTTGCACTTTGAGCTTTTTCATATTCAATGTGAAGCTGCCGGTTCTTTAGTTCATTCGTTCCATTTATTATGAGGTTTTCAAAAAACCTATCAAGGTATTGTGTGGTGGAATGAATATTATTCTTCAGATCGTTATAATTGGCACGCACAAGAGCGTTCCTGAAATACCAGGAATTTGCGGCAAACACCTCGTTGCTGATATTATATCCAAACGTTTTCAGATACTTAATGACAAATACCGCAGTAGTCCTTGTGTTGCCCTCGCAGAATGGGTGTATCTGCCATATCCCTGAGGTGAATCTTGCGATATGCTTCACCGCTTGTTCGGCAGATATCCCTTGATAGGAAAACTGCTTCTCCTGCTCAAAATCGTAGTCAAGTGTTTCCTTTATGCTGTCAAATGAGGCATAAAAGACCGTATTTCCGTTCAGCACCCATTCTTTTTTTGTAATGTTATATGTGCGGAACTGCCCCGCTTTCTTTATTATACCCTCGAAAAGTCTGCGGTGGATCGAGCAAAGCTCTGCAGGAGAGAACTGAAATGTCTTCTCGGAAAGCAGCTCAGCTATTCTTACAGAAACCTTATCCGCTTCCTCGCTTGGGCTCTCAATCTCTGAACGCTTGTCACGCTGCTCATAATAGGACTGTATCCTGGCCTTGGCAGCTTCAATTGTAATCTTTCCCTCAATGTGCTCTTTCGCAGTATCGAGAAGATAATCAGAGGTTTTTAAGCCGTCAACGTCCTGCAAGCCGATAGCAGTCTGCCAGGCATAGCTTTTTTCAGCACGCTCAGGCTCGCCCTGTTTGATGTATTCTTCAAGGTCATATTGCCAGTTGTATTCGCTTGACATTTTGTCACCTCTTTATCCATTATAAAAAACATAATCATAATAGTATATAGCTATAATACTTTTACATCAGCAATGCCAGGTATTGTGTGCACCGATTTTAAAAAACAAATTCTATATGGATTTATTTATTTTGTATGCACGCCACCTTTCATATATACTAATTCAATTATATCATAGATCACAAAAAAACACAACAGGTTCAGCTATATGATTTTAATCATTCATATCTCAAAGCTTCTCTAACAGGAATTGAAGTTATCACCCCCCATGAGGAGTACATAACAAGTTTTCTTGGGTGGTATAAGAAAAACAGAGCATAAAAAAAGCGCTGGCACTATAAGTATGGTACTCATATAGAAGTATTATAAACGATTTTTAAGGGTTATTCCCCAAACCCCTTTCCTAAAACTCTTAATGATTTTTACCCCCCGATGGATAAAACCATCGGGGGGTAAAAATAGTTATGGTCAAGAAATACAGTTAGGAAACAGTCCTTCGCAATAAAAGATGTTCCTCAAAACAATTCATAAGGCTTCTATATAAGCACTGCCCTTAAAATGCCAGCGTGTTTTTTATTTTAAAAAGCGGATGCCTCCTATAACAGGCAGGTCTTTTGCTTTTCCGTTTACGGCATTAACGATACCGCAGATCATAAGCACAAGCCATACGATACCTATTAAGCCACACAGCGAAACTATTATAGTGCCAAAAACAGGTATCAGACCAATAGTTTTGCTCAGGATAGTCATTAAGACCCAATACACGGCCTCAAATATAAACAGCGTAAGGCCCTGACTCGAATGATATCTTGCAAACTTGGACTGGGGAGCCGCAAAGATAGGTATGAATACCAGCAAACCAAGATATGCCAGCACAGCCATCGCCTTATTATCATTCACATCGGAAGGATCCATCTGATTTGAATAATCAGCTGTATTATTCAGCTTATTAACAAAATCGTTGACGTTTTGCTGTGCGCTGCTGCCGTTGGCAGAGTTTCCCTGATTGAGCGGCGCTCCGCATCTTGGACAATTGGGTGCATTATCCGCAACGTGTTCACCGCAAACATGACAATATGCCATATTTTTACCACTTCTTTCTGTTAGTTTTATTTCTTCGCCAGATGAGAAAGCAATATTTCTTTCATTCTGACGGGGTTAGCTTTTCCATTGGAAATTTTCATACATTGTCCCATTAAATATCCCAATGCATTTGTTTTTCCTCTTTTGTAATCATCGCCTGACTTAGGATTTTCCTTGAGCACTCGCTCTGCGATCCTTTCAAGTTCATTTTCGTCGGCAAGCTGTAAAAGCCCAAGATCGTTTATTATCTTTTTTACATCCAAGTCAGTTTCGGCAAGGGCTATAAAGGCTTTTTTAAAAGCAGAATTAGATATACTGCCCTTGTCCATCTCTTCCATAAGCTCGTTAAAACGCTTTACATCGAGTTTCGTATCTTCAAAAGACTTATTTGTGTCATTAAGATATTTTGCAAGCTCGCTCATTATCCTGCGGCTGTAATCCAGTGGTGAAAAGCGGGCGCTTTGCACACATCTGTCAAAAAAAGAGGCAAGCTCAGGATCACTGCATATATACTGTGCATCTTTTTCGTTCAGGCGGTACTTGGTAATATACCGGATAAGTTTTACATTTGCAAGTTCACCGAAGCTTTTTTTAAGCTCTTCGCTGCGCTGTATGCTGATCTCAACAGGGGGTATATCCGGCTCGGGAAAATATCTGTAATCATCAGCGTTTTCTTTTGTACGCATCAAAAAGCTGCACCTTTTCAAGTCATCCCAGCGTCTTGTCTGCTGGTGTATTTTGCCGCCTGAATCAAGTATTTGTCTTTGGCGGTCTATCTCATATTCCGCTGCTCTTGTGACAGCTGAAAAGCTGTTTATATTTTTCATCTCACAGCGCACGCCCAAAGGCTCACCGGGGAGATTCAATGATACATTTACATCGCTTCTCAACGATCCTTCCTGCATTTTGCAATCGCAGATATCAAGGTAGGTCAGTATCGACCTGATGGTTTTAAGATACGCCGCAGCCTCGCCGGGAGATCTTATATCCGGCTTTGTAACGATCTCTATAAGGGGAACACCGCAGCGGTTAAGATCAACAAAGGTAATTTCCTCACTATTCTCGTTATGGATAAGCTTACCGGCGTCTTCCTCAATATGTATACGCTCGATACGCACACGTCTGACTTCACCATTATACCAAAAATCCACCCATCCGTCAACACAGATCGGGACATATGACTGTGAGATCTGATATGACTTTGGAAGATCGGGATAAAGATAGTTTTTTCTGTCGAACCTGCTGACAAGGTTTATTTTACAGTTAAGTGCATGACCCATAACAACGGCATATTCCACAGCAGTCCTGTTAACGGTCGGCAAAGCGCCGGGAAGACCCATACAAACCGGACACACATTGGTATTGGGCGATTCGCCGAATCTGTTTTTACAATTGCAAAAGATCTTGGTATCGGTGGATAATTCAGCATGGGTCTCAAGACCGATCGCCGTTAAATATTCATGCATTTATATAGCTCCTCCCCTTTTATAGTTCAGGCTTTGCAAATCCTCCCACATCTGTTTCGTACGTATATGCCATATCAAGCAGCAGCTGCTCATTGAATGCACCTGCAATAAGCTGGGCACCGATTGGCAGACCGTTTTCATCTTTACCGCAGGGAAAACTTATCGCCGGCAGTCCTGTCAGATTTGCGATGACCGTATACACATCATTTTGATACATCTCAACCGGATCATCAAGCTTCTGACCTATTTTAAAGGCAGTTTGGGGAGCAGTAGGCAATGCAATAACATCAATTTTCTCCATAATGCTTTTTAGCTCGCTTTTGATCTGTCTTGCAGCATTGACCGCTTTTATGTAGTATTGGTCATAATAGCCTGAGCTAAGCACAAAAGTGCCAAGCATTATTCGTCTTTTGACCTCTTCACCAAAGCCCTGTGTGCGTGTTTTTATATACATATCATTGATATCGGTATAATCATCTGCTCTGAATCCGTATCTTACCCCGTCAAAACGGGAAAGGTTTGAGGATGCCTCCGCAGATGAGATAACATAGTATGCAGGCAGGGCAAAAGGGCTTGTATTTAATTTGATCCGGGTGATCTTGGCTCCGAGCTTTTCGATCGCTGTTAAAAAGGAGCAGAATTTTTCCTCGACAAAAGGGTGGATCCTGCCGGAAAAGAGTTCATAGGGCACACCAACGACCGTCCCTTTTATCCCGCACCGCAGATCGGCAAAGCAGTTTGTGCCTTTAAAAGAACAGGAAGTCGAATCACGATCGTCATGGCCGCTTATATAGTCATATGTAAGTGCGGTATCCTTGACGCATCTGCATACAGGGCCTATCTGATCCAGCGATGAAGAAAAGGCTGTAAGTCCGTATCTTGAAACAGCCGAATAAGTGGGCTTTAGTCCTACCGCTCCGCAAAAAGAAGCAGGAAGTCTGATAGAGCCTCCTGTATCCGACCCAATAGCCACAGGCACCTCACAAGCACTTACACCGGCTGCACAGCCACCCGACGAACCTCCGGCTACTCTATTTGTGTCGTAAGGATTACGCACTGCGCCAAAAAAGGAAGTCTCTGAGGATGACCCCATGGCAAACTCGTCCATATTCAATTTGCCGATCAATACCGAATCTGCACTATTTAATTTCTCTATGACAGAAGCATTATAGGGAGAGATATAATTTTCAAGCATTCTGGAGCCGCAGGTCATTTTCATTCCCTTAACGGCGATATTATCCTTAATACCTATGGGTACTGCCGCAAGGTCTGACAAAGGCTGTGCTTTTGAGCGTTTCTCGTCAATTCTTAGTGCCGATGCAAGGGCATGATCTTTATAGACGCTTATAAATGAGTTCAGTTTGCTGTCAACTGTATCTATACGATCAAGAAAAGCTTTTGTTATCTCAGATGCACAAAGCTCTCCCCTTTTGAAAAGGCTGTTTAATTCATAGGCATAGTAATTATAGATCTCCATTATCACTTTACCATAGCCGGCACACAAAAGTACCCGTTTTCATGTTCAGGGGCATTTTCAAAGATCTCCCCCGGAGACATTTGATCCTGTGCTGCTATATCTTCTCTTAGCACAACCCGTTTATTATCATCTTCAGTCCCCGTGTCTTGAGCCCGGGAAATAACAGATATCATATCTATGATATCGTTCATCTGTTTTTCCAAAAGGTCAGTATCACAAGGGAGTTCCAGCCTGGAAAGGGCTGCTGTTTTTCTTAAATCAAATTCCATAAGATAAGCTCCGTTCATTACTTTATCATTTCTCTGAACTGCTCTTCGGTAATTATCTCTATCCCCAGTTCCTGTGCTTTTGTAAGCTTGCTTCCCGCTTCTTCCCCGGCAAGCACATAGCTGGTTTTCTTTGATACGGAACCGGAAGCTTTGCCGCCGTATTTTTCAATTAGGGCTTTAGCCTCATCACGTTTAAGGGTAGGAAGTGTACCTGTCAGGACAAAAGTTTTTCCCGAAAAGCGGTCGTCAAGCTGAGCCTTAACATATTTTGTATTCAGACCGCACCCGGTAAGCTTATCAACAAGCTCGATCATATGCTGTTCATGGAAAGCATTATATACGCTCGCTGCCATTATTCCGCCAAATCCGTCGATGGAAGCGATCTCATCAGGTGATGCAGACATGATATTTTCAAGGTCACCGAATTTATCGCAAAGGAGCTTTGCAGAGGCTTGTCCTATATTTCTTATGCCCAGTGCAAATACAAGACGGTCCAATGGATTATTCTTTGATTTTTCAATCGCTGTCAAAAGGTTATTGACGGATCTTTCCTTAAAATTATCAAGCTCCATAAGATCGGAAGCTTTAAGGCTATACAGATCCGCAACAGAGGAAATAAGCCCTTTATCCAGCAAAAGCCGCACTATCTGAGGTCCCAGGCCGTCAATATTCATTGCACCTTTGGAGGCAAAATGGACAATGCTTCTGAAAATTTGTGCAGGGCATTCCACATTCGGACAGCGGATCGCTGCCTCGTCTGCATTCTTGACAAGTTCAGAGCCGCATACCGGGCATTTATCAGGAAGAGAATACGAGCCCTCGCCGTGCTTTTCAACACTGCCGAGCACTTCGGGAATAATATCTCCTGCTTTCCTTACACGGATAACATCTCCGATGCTGATATTCTTTTCATTTATAAAATCCTGGTTATGCAGCGTTGCCCTTGAAACGCTGGTGCCGGCAAGAAAAACAGGTTCAAAGACCGCAACCGGCGTTACGACACCTGTTCTTCCCACGTTAAGCTCAATATCAAGAAGTTTTGAATTTTTCTCCTCCGGCGGAAATTTATACGCCACCGCCCACTTAGGCACCTTAGCTGTTGAGCCAAGGACTTCTCGCTGGGCAAAGCTATCGACTTTTATGACCACGCCGTCTATATCATAAGCAAGTTCAAAACGTATGTTGCCTATTTTTTCGATCTGTTCGATCACCTCGTCGGCACTTTTTACCTTTACATACCCCGGAATGGTCTTAAAGCCAAGTTCTTTCAGCAGATCAAGCGACTGTTTATGTGACGAAAGCTCTATCCCTTGGATCTGCTGGACATTAAAGCAAAAAATATCAAGATTTCTTTTTGCAGCTATTTTAGGATCCTTTTGTCTGAGTGAACCGGCGGCTGCATTACGTGGGTTTTTAAAAGGCTGCTCGTCGTTATCCTCCTGCTCTTTAACAAGCTTTAAAAACACATCTTTGGGCATATAAGTCTCCCCTCTTACTTCTATCAAAGGGATCTCCTTATTCAGCTTTAAAGGTATGCTTTTTACCGTCATGAGATTTTTGGTAACGTCCTCGCCCACAAATCCATCTCCACGTGTTGAACCGATATAAAGCTCCCCGTTATGATATTCAAGGGAAACTGACAGACCATCTATCTTTGGCTCAACGACAAATTCGGGATCATCAACGTTTTTTCTGACTGTATCAATAAAGCTTCTGACTTCCTCATAAGAAAAAACGTCCTGCAGCGAGCCCATCTGCACCTTATGCTCGACCTTTTCAAAAATTGACACAGGTGCACCGCCAACACGCTGCGTGGGGGAATCTTTACGTATAAACTGCGGATACTGTGCTTCAAGCTCTTTAAGTTCCCTTTGCATCATATCGTATTCATAGTCGGATATTTCGTTGGTGTCCTCCACATAATACAAATGAGCATGATAATTCAGGGTTTGGACAAGCTCATCAATTCTTTTTTTACTCTCGTTCATATCCATATTAAACGGGCTCCTTGCAATAATTTTGATACTTCTTTTTACATAACACTTTATAATATTATACCACCACGGCGGCATAATTACAAGCATTTAAAGTGAAAAATAGCTCTGGGGCACATCTCCGACGATCACCTTTTCACCTATAAGATACTGGTGCTGAACTGAAATTTTGGCTTTATTGACCGACATTATTGCGTTAAGATCGACTTTGATCTCAACAAAGACCTTATATCTGGTCTGATTGATCCCGCAGGATTCAAACTCTGATCGTAAACTTGTGGTAACAAGACCGATCTGGTTCAGCCGCAATTCAAGATCAAAACCTCTGCCACTTAGAAAGGGTATCCCGCTCAAGGTCCCTATGGGGACTTTAAATGCTTTATTTTCGTTTTCTCTTATCTTTTCGGTAACCGCCTGAGATATGGTATTATTTATTCTGTTTGTGACGACCGGATCCAGTGACAGGGCGGTAACATTGCCTTTTTCATCTTTAGTTTCCCTTATCAGTTCGCCTGTCATATTCTGATCCAAAGTTTCCTTAACAGCTGTATTGATGATCTCAACAGCCAGCAATTTGCTTTCCGATCGGCACACCTCGTCAAGATGGAGAGAAAGCTGATAACAGAAATAGCCTATCAAAACAATGAACGCCAGCAGGATAGAAAAAACGATATATGAGATCCTGCATTTTTTTGATGTTCTGAACGCACTCATAAAATCACCCCTTTTAAAGCATTATACTCAAAAAAGTGATATGCGTTAAAAAGGGGCGGTTTATTTTTTCTTTGGAACATTCAGATGTTTATCAATCTATTCTTTCGACCTTCAAAAGATTCGTTGTTCCGCTTATTCCAAGGGGAACGCCTGCTGTGACAACTACAAGGTCGCCTTTTTTCAGGTAGCCTTTTTCAAGAGATACCTTTATTGCGTGCTCAATAAGTTCATCGGTATTGTTCTTTTCGTCCATAAGACCCGGCTTGACGCCCCAGCTGAGGTTGAGCTGGTGACAGGTTGTTTTGTCGGTGGTCAGGGCGATTATGGGACAGTTAGGTCTGAACTTAGAAAGCGTCCTTGCGGTCCCTCCGCTTTTTGTTACGGTAAGTATAGCGGCTGCATTCAGATCGTGTGCAGTTGTAACGCTTGCATGAGCGATCGCATCGGTGATTGTCGGGTCAAGCTCGTCAGCGTGCTTTTTAAAGCGGCTGATATAATCTATGGCTCCCTCCGTGGTCTCTGCGATACGGCACATGGTCTTTACAGCTTCCACAGGGTACTTTCCTGCTGCTGTCTCTCCTGAGAGCATTATTGCAGAGCTGCCGTCATAGATAGCATTGGCAACGTCCGTTATCTCGGCTCTTGTAGGACGGGCATTTGAGATCATCGACTCAAGCATCTGGGTTGCGGTTATAACATTTTTTCCGGCATTATAAGCTTTTCTTATAAGTGCCTTTTGGATCGCAGGGATCCTTTCAAACGGTATCTCAACACCCATGTCGCCACGAGCTACCATTATTCCATCGGCAGCTTCAAGGATCTCGTCAATATTTTCAACGCCCTGTGCATTCTCTATTTTTGCAATGATCCTTGGGTTGAACCAGCCAAGGGACTGGGTGAATTTTCTCAGATAGATCACATCTGCGCCGGTCCTTACAAACGAGGCTGCAATATAATCAAATCCCATTTTTGCGCCAAATTCCAGATCCTTCATATCCGCATCGGATATATACGGCATAGAAAGGTTCACATCAGGAACATTTATACCTTTTCTGTCTGAGATCTTTCCTCCACGGATAACTCTGCAAACTATATCGGTGCTGTTGACACTTTCGGCTTTAAGCTCTATCGCACCGTCATCTATAAGTATACTTGTACCCAGAGAAACATCTTTCGGAAGATTTGCAAAGCTTATGGAGCAGATGGTGTTATCTCCCTGTACGTCACGGGTGGTAAGCGTAAAGTTTTCACCCTCAGCAAGAACGGCACTTCCGTCCTTAAAGGTTTTCAGCCTTACCTCTGGTCCCTTTGTATCAAGCAGAGTTGCAATATTCAGTCCAAGCTCGCTGCGGAGTCTGCACACCTGTTCAAAGCGTTTTTCATGGACACTATGCTCAGAGTGTGAAAAATTGAACCTTGCAACATCCATTCCGCTTTTCATCATTTCACGCAGTATATCATCATTATCGGTGGACGGACCGATAGTACATACTATTTTTGTTTTTTTCATAGTATTTCCTCCTAAATCTGACAATAATATTATAACTCATATAAACATCAAAGTCAACAAATTGACCCACAAAAAAGCACCGCAGGACATAACAAATTCTGCGGTGCTGTAATTATTTCTTTCCAAAAAGATTTTCGAGCTTTGCAAGGCTTGATGCAGACTGATGAAGAAGCTCAACAGTATTAAGTTCCGGTCCCGATTTACTATCAGAGCTATTTTCAGTTTCAATATCATCATCAAGATCGATATTGCCAAGAGAAAGCTTAGACATTCTTTCAAGGAACTCTCTTTCCATTTCGGCGGGTCCTTTAACGTGTCCGGGCATTGCGCTTCCCAGCACTTCGATCTCCCTTATAGTCTGGGTAGTGTTTTCAGCATTGGATTCCACCTCGCTCAAAGCACGCTCACCGATGGCGTAAAGGTCAAGATCTTCTGAATCAGCCGTGTTGTCAGATGCCGGTCCCACATCAGGCTTGTCCGGTTCATTGTGCTCCTGGTGCTGGGAGTCCTTAACGGCCTTGGCGTTCAAAAGCGCCCGGACAAGATCATCCTCAGGTGTTTCGTCGAAAGCAGGTGTATCTTGTTCAGCTGCGGCTTCCGGAAATTCTGCTACATTTATTTCCTCTTCGGCCGTTTCACTGTCTATGACTTCCACAGTTTCTTTCTCGGCTGTGATCTGTTCATCAGGCTCATTTTGACTCTGCGGTTCATTTTCAGTATTTTGTTCAGCAGCACTTTCACGGATTATGGTTTCCTCTGCCTCCTGGACCTTTTTATTTGGTTTATCAGGCAAAGGATCAGGTTCCATCCTTACATAGGGCTGGGATATTATTTCGTTTATATCAAGGGTGAGTATCTCCCCCAGCTCATCGGTCTCTCTGATAAGGTCACGGATATTAACGGTTTTTTCTACGTTTTCGGAGGTTATATTTTCAAGTTCTCTCTTTGTTATATAAGGTTTGATGCCAAGGATAGAAAGATTATCCACGCTTCCGTTATCAAGCGCAAGCTGTGCGATAGCCTCAAGTCTTTGGGAAAGGGGAAGATCAAGTCCCATGCCTATCTCAAGCTGCTGCTCGGTAACATAATCGGAAATGCCGTCGGAAACAATAAGGATAGTGTCATCAGGCTCTTTACCAAAGCTTGTAACAAGCGGGATAAGCTCTACCTCCGGGTCGTTTGTTACACTTCCCACCGAAGATACTATGGCATTTTCAAGATTAGGAGCGATCTTTGAAACGGCACCCTCGTCACCATGCTCATAGACGAACTGTCTGTAAGACTGGTCGGTGGATATTTGTCTTATTGCGGCGTTTACAAATCTATACATACGGCTGTCGCCAACATTCACACAAATAGCCTCACCATTTTCATCGACTGCAAGGGCACACAGGGTGGTCTGCATATTAACAGAAAGGCTTTCGCCTATTCCCCTTCGTTTGATGTCGTGGTGGATATTCAGCACCTCACGCTTCAGATCAACGTCTGCGCTGTAAACAATATTCGAGAGCTGTTCAAGGCAAAGCTGTGCAGCGACCTCACCGGCATTCTCGCCGCCTACACCGTCGCATACGGCTGCGATAAAAGGTGCAGAAAGAGTTGTGGAACAGCTGCCTTTGGACACAACATCTTTATAAACAAGGATCCTGTCCTCATTATTCTCACGGACATTGCCCTTTGAGGTCAGACCATATATATAATAGTTCACTGTTACACACCTCCTACCATAGATTAAATAATAGCACATTTTCCACCTGTTGTCAATGAACTATCCATTGATTTTTCCCACAAAAGAAAGTATAATATAAAAAAGTGCAAGGAGGCGGTGGATATGAAAGACAGGATACTGGGAGTTATATTTGACATGGACGGGCTTATGCTTGACACCGAAAAGCTCTACACACGTTTTTGGAAGAAAGCGGCAGAGTATTACGGATTTGAAATGACAGATGAGCATATTCTCGGGATACGCTCTATGGCTGCAAAATTTGCTTGTACCAACTTAAAAGAGATCCTTGGAGACAGTTTTGATTACTACGCTGTACGAGAAAAGCGCAGAGAGCTTATGGACGAATATATCGCTGCACACGGAGTTGAAAAAAAACAGGGGCTGGATGATCTTTTGAAAGAGCTTTCACAGCGCAGCATAAAGCTTGCCGTCGCCACCGCCACAAACAGGGAACGGACGGAAAAATATCTCAGACAAACAGAGGTAATAGACTATTTTGATGTGATAGTTACAGGGGACATGATCCAAAACGGTAAGCCGGCTCCTGACATATATCAGACAGCGGCAAAGGCACTTGGGCTTGATTGTACGGACTGCATCGCCCTTGAGGACTCACCGAACGGGATATTGTCTGCATACCGTGCCGGCTGCAAGCCTGTGATGATACCCGATCTTTCACAGCCGGATCAAGACACAAAAGCATTGTTATACCATTGTTTTCCGAGCTTATCCGATTTTTGTGACAAGCTTGATGTTTTGCTTTGAAAAACACCTGCACTTCCCACACGCACGTTGTGTTTGCACAGGGTGAACAAGCGTATTTCACAAACGAACAGATAAAAATTAATATATATTTGTTAAAATACACATTGACTAAAAAGGATTATTTTTGTATACTGTTTATTGTACTGTTAAAAGGCGTTATAGGTACGCTATAAACGCCTAATATAAATTGAAAATGAGGTTTTGGTATGACTAAGGTTGTAAAATTCGGCGGCAGTTCTCTTGCCAGCGCAGAGCAGTTCAAAAAAGTAAAAGCTATCATCACTGCTGAAAGCTCCAGAAGGTTCGTTGTCCCCAGCGCACCGGGAAAGAGAAACAGCAAGGATACTAAAGTAACAGATATGCTTTACGGCTGCTATGATCTTGCGGCAAAAGGCAAGGATTTCAAGGACGCTTTTAATAAAATCAAGGAAAGATACAATGGGATAATCAAAGAGCTCGGTCTTGATCTTTCACTGGATCAGGAGTTTGAGATCATCAACGCTTGCTTTATCGGCAAGGCAGGACGGGACTATGCAGCATCAAGAGGTGAATACCTTAACGGTATCGTGCTTGCAAATTATCTTGGATACAGCTTTATTGACGCAGCAGATGTAATCTTTTTTGACGAGCAGGGTCACTTTGATTCCAAAAAGACAAACAAGGCTCTCAAAGCAAGACTTGAAGGTGTTGAACACGCTGTTATCCCCGGCTTCTACGGCTCTATGCCAAACGACACCATCAAGACATTTTCAAGAGGCGGCTCGGATATAACCGGCTCTATCGTTGCTGCGGCAGTAGGTGCAGATCTTTATGAAAACTGGACCGACGTATCGGGTTTTCTTTTTGCAGACCCAAGAGTTATCAAGGATCCTCAGACCATAAAGATCATAACCTACAAAGAGCTTCGTGAGCTTTCTTACATGGGTGCTACCGTGCTTCATGAGGACGCAATTTTCCCTGTAAGAAAGGCAGGTATCCCTATCAATATCAAAAACACCAACTCTCCCGAGGACAGCGGAACATTTATTGTTGAATCCACATCCCAGAAGCCGGAGTTCACCATTACGGGAATTGCCGGAAAGAAAGGATTTACTGCTATCAACATTGAAAAGGACATGATGAATGCCGAGATCGGTTTTGGCAGAAGGGTCCTTGAGGTATTTGAGAAAAACGGTATTTGCTTTGAACATATGCCGTCGGGCATAGATACAATGTCAATTGTAGTTCACCAGCAGGAATTTGCTCCCAAGGAGCAGGAGATACTTGCAGGTATACACAGAAACTGCAAACCTGATGTGATAGATATTGAAACAGATCTTGCGCTGATCGCTGTTGTGGGCAGAGCAATGAAGTCAAACAGAGGTACTGCCGGAAGGATATTCTCTGCACTTGCCCACGCAAGGGTCAATGTAAAGATGATCGACCAGGGTTCAAGCGAGCTTAACATCATAATCGGTGTCAGCGAGAATGACTTTGAAAAGGCTGTACAGGCAATTTACAGCATCTTTGTTGACACACAGCTTGAAAGCTGATCTGCGGGTACAAAGGGTATAAAAACAAAAGGACAGCTTGAAACTGTCCTTTATTTTTTGCACAAAAAACGAACTAAAATAAAAAAGCTCCCACTTTACGGGAGCGTAAAAAGCTGTTAACCGGATTTGAACCGGTGACCTCATCCTTACCAATGTCACTTTTGCCTTTCATATCCTTTTAGAACAATTTATAATTATTCGTATTTACGCATAATTCTCGCATTATGTGTTTATAGATGTCAATTTCATTTTATAGGTATTCAGAAAAAGTAAAGGACAAATAAAGGACAAAAAAGACAGCCATTTGGCTGTCTCTCGTTCATTCCTTGAAGCATTCAAGTCGTGGCATCACTTGATCGTATACGTTGTCAACGCCCGCCCATTTAATCACCGTTTCGCACATTTTAGGCGTACAAGATACAGCCTCGATCAGCGGAGCATTTTTGAATGTAAGCACACGGTTAAGCTTGATATCGTGTTCATCGGCGTATCTATACACAATCTGCTGCATTGTCGGATTGTCTCCATAGCGGTCAAATATCTTTTCAAGCTCATTCCCCGTGAGATTAACGCCTGCTGTCAGCAATTTTACATCGTCCGTTAGAGCCTCGCCTCGCAGCTCGTTTGCCTCGTTCAGCTCGCTTATATAGCTATCAGCAAGAGCTTTGATCTGCTTGTTTGCCGCCGCCTTTCTTGCCTCAATATCCCTTTTTTTGCCCTCGATCATCGGTAACATTTCTTTTTTTATATAAGACTGCTGAAATTTTGAGCTTTTCATCTCGTTTTCAAGTTTCTTCTTTTCGGCTTCAAGCTCCCCGATATCTGCGATTGCCTCATCAACAGTCGCTTTGATGTCCCAGTAAAAATCAGATTTTGTCATTTTCTCTCGTTCCTTTCATTCTTCGTTGTGCATTCTTGATAAAATGCTTTGTGTTAGAGCCTCAATTTTTTCGTCTCTTTCGTCCTGCTCACGCTGCTCCCGTGCTATATCTGCAAGTTTAACAGCGTTTGTCAGTATCGTTTGTGCAGCTTGCACACGTGTTTGTGCGTTGATTTCTCCGTCGTTACATACCGATACAAGCGTTTGTATCGCCGTACCGCAGGCACAGGACAGCTCACAGCTCGCAGCATTCAAAGCCGAATGTGTGTAACCCTCAAAGACTTTCCGAAACTGCGGACTTTTAAGCCTCTGATACAGCGTTGACCGTGTTAAGCGTGTTGCGGAAGCAACAGCCGATACAGAGCCGTGTATCATTAAAAGCTCCGCCAATCTTTCATCGGTATATTTCTTTGCCATTCATCTCCCCCCTCCCTATTTGTGAAAAATAATGCTTGATTTGTACCTAAAATCTTTGAGCACTCGCAGTTTTTGACATAGCAAATGTATTGTAAGTATAAACATACCACCATACAAAGCCGTGTCTAAAACTGCATTTAGTGCATAGATCTGAAGCTGACACACTTTGCAGGTGCTTTGAATGTAGCCGATAGCAAACCGCCCTGAATGTTTCGCACCTCATCGGTCAAGCTCCAGCCTCGTTTCATCAGCTTATTGTAAACCTTGCTCTCAGTGGTTTCAACGACAGCAACCTCTCCACCGTTATTGTCCTTAACGATGTTTATAAGTGTTTCACGATCTTCAGGTGTTAGCTTATAATTGGCTATTCTCATAAAATCCCCCTTAGTATAATTTCTCGTAGAACCTGTTATTGATAATGCCCTCAGTAAAAAAATGATTGATATTGAAATCTGTCTGTAAAGCTGTGTTTTCAAAGTATGATGTAATAAGTACATCATAAGCTTCCGGTTCAATGTCTTGTTCATCAATTACAGAAACGATCCTTTCAAGCTGTTTAGTCTTGACATTAGGATGTACCTCTCCCATATATCGCTCATAAGATGTCAGAAAGAACAGAATAATATCAAGTATTTCGATAAATTCCATTTTTCTCTGTTTTGAACAATATGCTTTCCACAGATTTCTTGAAAATATAGTTGCATCGAACATTTTATTTCTCCTTTAAGAACCATTCTACTATTTGTCTTACAACTTAGCATTGTGCTTATCATTTGTCTTTTCATTGGAGTTAATAATAGAGTTAGGTTTAGACTTAGAGTTGGTATTAGTATTAGTGACAAATGGTAACGGTAAGTGACGAATAGTTTTATTCGTCACTATTCGTTTTGCTGTTTCGATTTTTTCTGTTTTGCTCACACCGTTTCAGATATTTGTCTTTGCCGACAGCAATATCAGAAATAATGATTTGATACACCATATCGGGCAAACGGTCAAGATTATTTGTTATCTCACCGCTCTCAAAGAACTGAATAGCTGCCTTGATTATCTGTCCTGCTTCTTCATCGGTGCAGCTTTTGAGTAAGTTTTGTGGGAGTTGGTAAAGGTAAAATCCCGGCGGTGTCTTTATTGTGCTATCGATATTGTCCATTATTTATCCCTCATTTCAAAGCTTTAACTGCTGAGCGTGTAGCTTCAGCGATCTCACGTTGTCTCGATCTCATCGTTCTTACGAATGATCTGATCTCTTGCTTATCGGCAGGCTTAAAATAGCCCTGTCCGTTGCTGAGTATGACCTGTCCTTGCTTCCTGAGCAGATGAATTGCAAAAGTAATGTCACGCACCCGTGTTACGCCGCACAGGTTTTTCAGCTCGGCTGCGGTAATTGGATCATCTGCACCCGTTGGAAGCAAACTGAGTATCTGCTTATCAAGCCTGCTCATCAGGTGCACCGCCTTTCAAGAATGCCTCAAAAATCTCGCCATTGATTAAGATTTTTCGACCTAAAGTGATGAATGGGACTTTGTGCTGCTTGACTGCACACCGCACCCAAAAGACAGGAAGCCCGTATTTTTCAGCCGCCTCTTTAATCGTCAACATAGTTTTCATTTTGTTCCCTTTCCGCTTGACAGGCTCGCTTATCTATGATAGAATGAGCTTGAAAAGCATTTATCGTGTTTTTCGCCGTATACTCGCAGGGCTTACCCCTGCACACCGCTTGAACGCTGCAACGCTCAGGCGGTTTTTTTGTTCATTCCTGTTCAGCAAGTATTTTTTCAACGATTTCTTCAATTCGCCTGAATTCTGCTTTGCTGAACGGCTTTCGCAGTCGGCGGCTGAAATTCCCGTCCGTCATACTCAAAGCATCAGCGACCTGCCACAGCTTAACGCCGTTACGGTGAATAAACTCTTTGATCTCAAAGCCCTGCATATCTGCACCCCCTTTCTCGAAATAGTGCTTGACAACATCAACAAATAGTGGTATATTGGTATTAGAAACATTTGTTGGTGTTGTTTCTTTTGTTAGAATATCATATATCAGAAACAAAGTCAATAGTGTTTCCAATAAATAAACAAAGCTATTATTTTCTTCAAGTTGTTTCTAAAAAAGGGGTGTAGATATGGCAAATAGAGTGCAGGAACGATTAAAGTTTGTTGAAGGTGTATATGGTGATAATTGGCGAAAGCTAAGAGAAAGTGAAGGAAAATCGGTAAGAGAGTTTCAAAAAACAATTCCTATGTCATTTTCGTCAATCTCTAAAATAGAAAATGAGATAACTCCCCCAACTATTGCACAAATCAATCTTTATCAAGAGCACTTTCATTGTTCGCTTGACTATCTAACTGGGCACACAACTGTAAAAGATGTTGAACTTTCAAAAATGAGTGAATACACAGGACTGAGCGAAAAAGCTCTTGAAAAGTTACATGATTTTTACCTCACACACCAGGATATCATTTATCTCGACGGGAGACATTTAGGCGGAAGTTATCTGTATTTAAGTGCTTTGATTGAAAATGAATTTATTCAGGAAATTGCAAAATCAGTTACAGACCTTTCGCTAAATAGCTGTTCTCTTATAAATAATAATGGTGATAGCGACGATAAACATAGATTTGACCGTCATTCATTTCAAAGCTTAAATAATATCTGTGATGTTGATAAAGTCAGACTTATGGAAGCTTTAATTAATATAATCAATGAATATGATGAACGTGTTGTGCATAAAAAAGAATACCTTGCAATGAAATTGAAATATGAGTCTGAATTAAAAGAAATCTTTGATACGATAAAGGACAAATACAACGGATACACAAAAGAAGGTGATTAAATGGCTACTATACGTAAAAGAGGAAACACTTACAACATTCGTGTCAGCGGCGGATATGATGTAAACGGTAAACAGATCACGCACTCGATGACTTGGAAGCCCGATAAGCCGATGACTGCAAAACAGACAGAAAAGGAACTTAACAAGGTCATTGTTGAATTTGAGGAACGGTGCAAAAACGGTCTTATGAGCAACAACCCACGCCTGACCTTTGCTGAGTTTGTACCTCAATACCTTGATTTAGTCAAACCTTCCCTTTCCCCTCAGACATACCAGTATTACGAACGGCTACTAAAGAAATATATCATTCCTGAGCTTGGACATCTGAAGCTTTCTGAGATAAAACCTTTGCACATTCAATCTTTTATCAAAACGCTTTCAGAAAAGCCGATAGAATACGGATTTAAGAACGGCAAATGCAAGCATATAGAAACTACCCTTTCTCCCTCATCTGTGCGTAGATACCTCAATATTGTTAAATCTGTGCTCAATATGGCGGTCAAATTACAAGTCATTCCCGAAAGCCCTGCACAATCATCAAAGCTCATAATACCAAAAGCAACAAAGCCGTCCGTTGAGATCTTCACAAAGCAGGAAGCCGCACAAATGCTCCAATGCCTTGAAAAAGAGCCGTTACAGTATCAAGTACTTATCAACCTCGCTATAATGACAGGTGCACGGCGTGGAGAATTGGTAGCTTTAAAGTTTAGCGATATAGACTATAACACGCACAGGATCAGAATAGAACGATCAGCTATGCAGCTAAAAGGGCAGCCTATAAGCACTAAACCTCCCAAAGACTTCGAAATAAGATCCGTTACCGTCTCCCCTTACTGCATAGAACTTATACAAGAATTAGAGAAAGAGAAAGAAAAGGAAAAGGAACGTGCAGGAACGGCTTGGAATGGTGACGAATGGTTATTCACGAAAGTTGACGGATCTATTATGCACCCGATAACGCCTACAAAGTGGTTTAGTGACTTTCTTGACAGGAACGGCTTGAAGCACAGAAAGTTTCACAGTCTCAGGCACACATCGGCTACACTCTTGTTATATGGCGGTGCAAGTCTCCGACAGGTTCAAGGCAGGCTTGGACACGGTGATATATCCACAACAAACAAGTATCTGCATTATATTGCTGAAGCTGATGAAGAAAGTGCTAACATCTTGCAGGATATGCTCATAACATCGACATCAAACAAAGAAAAAAAGCAGGCATAAGATCAGCCTGCTTTCTTTGTATTCTGTGCGAAAATATGCTGTTTTTTACTCAATAAAGGACAAATAAAGGACAAAATTTGAATTTACATAATTATACAAAAATATCCGACATCACGCAAAATGCGTAAAATCGGACTTTTCTTGAATAAAAATAATAAGCTGTTAACCGGATTTGAACCGGTGACCTCATCCTTACCAAGGATGTGCTCTACCAACTGAGCTATAACAGCAAGCAGAAAGTATCTGCAACAGTTATATATTATACACTATAAATCATTCATTGTCAAGGGGTATTATGCTTTTTTTCAAAAATCGCTCACCAAAGGAGATAACAAGTGTTTTATCCCCATCAGGCGTTCTTTTTTACCAGAGCACCTGATCCTAAAAGCCTGTGTCTGAGCTCACGGCATATAAAATAAGCAGCAGCGACAGATATAACGTCTTTTACAAGGTACGGAAGCGATACAACAAGAAATGCCTTCCAAAGGCTCTGTCCGGAAATATTTGCATAGCGGACAAATCCGAAAACATGGCAAACGGCAAGTCCGGCAAGCCCCAAAAGGATACCGGAGGCTATGGAAACAATATTTCTTTTTTTACTGAAAAGATCGCTTCCAAGCCCGCAAAGCAGTGCCATTACAATAAAACCGATTATAAATCCGCCTGTGGGTCCGGAAATAACTCCAAGCCCACCTTTGAAGCCGGCAAAGACCGGTGCGCCCACAGCTCCGATAAGTACATAGACCACCACCGAGATACAGCCTTTGAACCAGCCGAGAAAATAACCGGCAAGCGCCACGGCAAAGGTCTGCAAAGTCAGGGGAACATTTGACGGCAGCGGCAGGGATATCTGTGACAGGACCGCTGTTATTGCTGCAAAAAGTCCCATAAAAACAATATTTCGAGTGGTAAATTTTTTGTTATTATTCATTTTTCCTCATTCCTTCCAGATCAATTGTATCACACTCTTTTAAAATTGTCAACCCCTGTGAGCTTGTTTGGTATACAATTTGCAAAAAAATAAGCTGCAGAATGTATCCGCAGCTTAAAAATATTATCAGCCGATTATTCTTCTTATATTGTAGATCGGGTTGTATCTTGAGAATGATGATACATTTGAGATAACTATTCCTGTGTTGGAATTCTCGGCATGGACCATAAGTCCGTTTCCGATATACATTGCCACATGGTATACATTATAGGCACTGCCAAAGGTGATAAGATCGCCCGGCTGCATCTGGTTATAGCTTACTGCTCTTCCGCAGGCAGCCTGTGACTGTGCATAGTGAGGAAGGCTTATACCTACCTGTGCATAGGACAGCATGGTAAGACCGGAACAGTCAGTTGCACGGTATCTCGCTCCTCCCCAGACATAAGCGCCGCCAACATTGCTCTTTGCATAAGAGATCACCTTATTGATCTTTTCATTGCTTGAAGCGGGAGTTGAAGGCTGTGTTGCCTGTGTTTTTTTGGTGGTCTTTTGTGTAGCCTGTGTCTTTTGTGTCACAGCCTGTGTTCTCTGGGTTGCGGGAGCAGCCTGTGTCTTAACGGTAGATTTCTTTGTGGTCGTTGCCTGAGGCTTTGCGGTAGTAGTCTGCTTTGTAGTTGCTGAAGTAGTGGTTGTTGTGGTGGTGGTAAGAAGCTGTGAACTTACCTGAGAATACTTCTGCTCCAGATCATTTGCCTTTGAGACAAGGTTCTGTTTTTCAGACTCTAACTTATTTATAGTATTTCCCGACGCTGCCTGAAGATCAGCAAGCTTCTTTTCCTGCTCGGAAAGCTCTTTAAGCTTATCGCCGTAGCTGACCATGGTAGTATCCAGCTCTTTTCTCTGGTCGCTGTACTGTTTTTTAAGTGTCTCAAGCTCTTTTTTCTGCTCGATAAGCTTATCGAGCTGATCGTTATCGTGAGCAGCAACTCTCTTCATAAGCTCAAGTCTCATAAGGATATCGTAAAAATCATCGGAGCCGGCAAGAACGTTCATATATGTATCCGAACCGCCTGCAACATACATTGCTCTTATGCGCTTCATGAACTCGTCCGTTTCGATCTTTATCTGCTGTGTCTTGCTTTCGATAGAACGCTCATTATCACGCATTTTCTCGTCAAGATCTGCTATTTTCTTCTCAAGCTCGCTTGCCTCGCCCTGGACCTTTTCAACCTTTTCACGGATCTGGGCGTAGTCCTTATTTATACTTGCCAGGTTATCCTTTTCTTTTGAAAGTTCACTGTCGGCAGAGGATATCTTAGAATTAACGGATGCCTGCTCGCTTTGGATGCTGCTCATCTCTGTCATAAGAGATTCTTTATCCGCAAAGCTGTCGTTATAAGAACCGATAGCAGTTACAGATATTGCCACAGCAGCTACTGCCGCAACAACTCTTTTAAAAAATCGTAACTTTCGCATAAAATACTCTCCAAACTGTTAATACATTATTCAAATTGTAACACTTTGTAACTCATTTGTAACCCTATTATACACTATGCACTAAGTTTTGTCAAGTATTTTATGAAAATTGCCCTTAAATGCCCTTTGTTATAAAATTAACGACCTGAGAGGCGATGATAAGACCTGCTGTGGGAGGGACGAAGGCATTGCTTCCGGGACAGAGCTTTTCCCCATCCTTGGGGGCTGTTTTTACAGGCTCCTCTTTGGAATAAACGCAAAGGAGCTTTTTAACTCCACGTTTTTTCAATTCTCTTCTCATGACCCTTGCCAGGGGGCAGACAGAAGTTTTATATATATCAGCCACTTCAAGCAGCTGAGGAAAAAGCTTATTCCCTGCGCCCATAGCAGAAATATGCGGCACACCGAGTTTTTCGCACCTTACAGCAAGCTCGATCTTTGCAGGGACAAAGTCCACAGCATCGACCACATAATCATACTGTGAAAGATCAACGCTGTCAGCATTGTCCGGGGCATAAAACAGATCAAAGCCACGCACGTCACAGTCAGGTGCGATACTTTTCACACGCAGCGCAGCTGCATCTGTTTTTTTCATACCGATAGTCTCTGTGACAGCTATTATCTGTCTGTTGAGATTTGACGGTGCCACTGTATCATTGTCAAATATATCTATTCTGCCTACGGCGCTCCTTGCCAGGGCTTCCACAACATATCCCCCTACGCCCCCTACGCCGAACACAGCGATCTTAGCATTTTTCAGTTTTTCTATTCCCTGCCGGGAATAAAGCATTTGCAGGCGTTCAAATCTTTCTTCCATAATATCGACCTCTTACATTATTTATTATCTGCTTTTGTGGGATATTTCCGTATTAAACGAAAACATATCTCTGTATTTTTTGGGTGTTACACCCTCGCAGTCTTTAAAGATCTTTGTAAAATAGCTCTGGCAGGAAAACGCCAGGGTCTCGGATATCTGTGACAGAGAATAGGAGGAGTATTTTAACATATTCTTTGCGGCTCCTATCTTGCGCCTTATGATATAATCGGTTATGCTCTCCCCTGTTTCTTTCTTAAATAGCCGTGATAGATAGCTTCGGCTCAGACCGGTATGCTGTGCAAGCTCAGCGGTGCTTACTTTTTTATGCAGGTTATTATATATATAGTTGATACACAAAACTATCTGTTTTGAATATACCCTATCCTTACGCAGATCATTCATACGCTTGGTATAATCCATGCACATATTACGGTGCAGACCGGATATCTCACGAGGTGTGGTGCACCGGTCACAGCTTTGAATATAAAGGTCGCTGAGACTGTATGCAGTTTCGTGTTCCATACCTGCCTCTATACAGTACCTTGCGACCATAGCGGCGGTTATGGCAAAGTGATATTTAAGGTTCTGGAGCTTGTCCTCACAAAGCTTTCCAAAGCCCCCTTTTTTATCAAAGTCTTCTGCACAAAGCTTTGAGACCTTTTCAACTTCGCCGTTTTTTACAGCATAGTAAAAGTCAAACTCGGGGATATAAGGCGCATGGTAGTCAGAGTTTTCCCTAAGAGCATATTCACGCACGGTAAGTTCCTTATCTATATTCAAAGCCATTTTTATCCCTCCGTTTATATAGTTTACACCCGGTATTATAGCATAATTATTATAAAAAAGCAACGATTTTTATATAATTATTTTTATGCATATAATACAATAACACTAAAGAAAAAAGTTGAAACAGTATTGACATGGAGGTTATAAGATATGAAAAGCAAAAAACTGCTTTCCCTGATCGTTGCGTGCACAATGGCTCTTTCAATGGCTTCATGCGGCAGCTCAAGCTCTGACGGCGACAGCTCTTCGTCCGGTTCATCCAGCTCATCACAAAACAAGACCGAGACACCAAAGCTTGACGGATACGAGATCTTGTGGAGCGACGAATTTGACGGAGACAAGCTCAACGAGGACATCTGGAGCTACGATCCCCACGAGCCGGGCTGGACAAACAACGAACTTCAGGAATACACCACGTCCACAGACAATGTTTTTGTAAAGGACGGCAAGGTCATTCTCAAAGCGATCAAGTCACAAAAAGACGGCAAGGACTACTACACCTCAGGAAAGATAAAGTCACAAAACAAGAAAGACTTTACATACGGCAAGGTATCCATCAGCGCAAAGGTACCCTTCGGAAAGGGTTTATGGCCTGCACTTTGGATGATGCCAAAGGACGAACAGCACTATGGTCAGTGGCCTAAATGCGGAGAGATAGATATTATGGAGGTGCTGGGCAACGATGTTTCGACCGCATACGGCACAATCCATTACGGAGAGCCTCATTCCGAACAGCAGCAGACATACAAGCTTATCGAAAGCGATTTTGAAAAAGAGTTCCACGAGTTTTCTGTTGAATGGGAACCGGGCGAGATAAGATGGTATATTGACGGTCACGAATACCTCAAGGTAAACGACTGGTTCACCGCAGTTGAGGGTGAGGACGACAAGCCTTATCCTGCTCCATTCGATCAGCCTTTCTTCGTTCAGATGAACCTTGCGGTGGGCGGAGACTGGCCGGGCAACCCGGATGCAGACACAAACTTTGATAAAGCAGAATTTGAGATAGACTACGTCAGAGTATATCAGAAGCCAAACTACGATAAAAATGTAAAGAAGCCGGAAGTCGTTATGCGAAAGGCTCTTGAGGACGGAAATTACATCTATAACGGCAACTTTGCGGAAGCTGAGGATCTCACCGACGATAAAAACTGGAAGTTCCTGCTTTTCAACGGCGGTGAGGGTGCCGCAAAGATCGAGAACAACGAGATCGTTATCACATCCAGCAAGGAAGGCACAGAGGAGTATTCTGTACAGCTTGTACAGCCCGAACTGCCTATGATAAAGGGCAAGAAGTACCGGGCGACCTTTGAGGCATATGCAGATGAGCCAAGAGATATGATCGTTTGCGTATCTGCTCCAACAGCCGGCTGGGTAAGATACCTTAAAGACACAAAGCTGAAGCTTACAAAGGAAAAACAGAAGTTCACATATGAGTTTGATATGAACTCAAAGACCGATCCTAACGGAAGACTTGAGTTCAACATGGGCAAGTGCGGTTCAACGGCAACTATCCACATCTCAAATGTGAGGGTCGAGGAAATAAAGTAAGAGAGCCGGCTAAAAAAAGAAATATCCCATCAGGTCCCTGCAAAAACAGCTTTGCAGGGACTTTTTCAGGTGTTGACAAAAGATATGTAAACGTTGTATAATATAAAGGTGTTTGAATGTGTACAAGGGGGGTGGAGGATATGTTCGGGTATATCCGTGGGTACAAGCCTTATATGCGTGTGTACGAATTTGAGATATACCGCAGCATATATTGCGGGATATGCAAGGATATGCACCGGCGCTTCGGTTTTTTTACCCGCTTCACCTTATCCTATGATGCAGCGTTTCTGGCGCTGATGGACCTTTCCGTACACGGAAGAAAGCTTATTGAAAAAAGCGAAAGATGCATCGCTCACCCCTGGAAAAAAACCATGTGTGCAGGCTGTGAGAACGATCTTTCTTATGCCTCCGACATATCGGTTCTGCTTACATACCACAAACTCAGGGACGACTTTTCCGACAAAGGTTTTGGAAAAAAGCTGTTATCAGCTCTTGCGTTGCCCTTTTTCAAAAAGCCGTACAAAAAAGCCTGTGCTGCACACTGTGAAATAAGCAAAAAAATTGCCCAGGCTATGAAGCTGCAAAACAAGATCGAAAAGGAAAAGACTGCCGGGATAGATGCAGCCTGCGAGCCTACTGCGCTTATGATGCAGGCGGTTTTTGAGGGCATTGGAAGAAACAGCAGAGAAAGAGAGCTGCTGAGGCGGTTTGGTTACTGTCTTGGGCGGTACATTTATGTTACCGATGCTCTTGACGACCTTAAAGACGATATTCAGCAGGATAACTACAACCCACTGAGGATCTATATGCAGCAAAGGGGCATCGGGCTCACAGACAAGGGAAAGGTACCCGGTGAGGTGAAACAGTTTTGCGACTGGACGGTCAATATGTCTTTGGGAGTTCTGGCGGAAAGCTACTATGCTCTTGGGCTTAAACGGTTCAGAGATATTCTTGACAATATAATTTATCTCGGACTTAAAAACACATATAGTCTTGTTAAAGAAGAGAAATTCAACAAAAGAAATAAACCTAAGAAAGGAAAGGCAGTTATATGACAAACGGAAAAGACCCATACGTTGTACTTGGCGTTCAAAGAAGCGCCACAGAAGAAGAGGTCAAGGCGGCTTACAAGGAGCTTGTAAAAAAATATCATCCTGACCAATATGAAAACAACCCCCTGAAGGACGTTGCCGCCGAAAAAATGTCCGAGGTCAATCAGGCTTACGATGAGATAATCAATAACATCAGAAACAGCGAGGCTTCCAGCAGATATTCTGCAAGCACACATTTTGACAGCCAGCAGATCAGATATCTTATCCAGTCGGGCAATATTACACAGGCAGATAATATGCTGTCGGCAGTTGATCCGACCATGCGTGATGCGGAATGGTACTTCCTCAAGGGGTCGGTTTGCTACAAACGTGGATGGTTCAACGAGGCTTATGAAAATTTCAGCCGTGCAGCCTCCATCAATCCGGGAAATGCAGAATATACCGCTGCGCTCAACCAGCTCAATTCACAGCGCACAGGCTCCATGGCCGGGGATCCTATGGGCGGTGCATACCGCAACAAAAACGCAGATGCAATGAACTGCTGCTGTGACCTTATATGCCTTGATTCCTGCTGTGAATGTATGGGCGGCGACCTTATCCCCTGCTGCTGATGAAGTTTTGCAGATAAAAAACACTTCACACGGACATTATCAACGGAGATAATCATAAATGGAAAAAAAGAAAAAAAAGATAAGCTTCAAGGTGGCTCTGGGAGGAATTATCAGTGCAGTTTGTCTGCTTTCAATGTTCTTTTCGGGATTTCTGCCCATGCTGGACTACGCTATCCCCACCTTTGCGGGCTTTCTGATGGTGGTCATGATAGTTGAGGTGGACCGGAACTGGGCGATCGCAACGTATGTGGCCGTGGCTTTGCTTTGTCCTCTCATCACCCCGAATATACAAGCTTCGGCGCTGTTCATAATATTTATGGGATACTATCCGATACTCAAATTCGGACTTGACAACAGCAGGTTAAGCAAATTCACACGCTGGCTGATCAAATTCCTGGTGTTCAACGTGGCCATGTTATTATTCTTTATTCTCTTCACAAAGATCTTTGTATCACAGGATATGATGGACGGAATGGAGAAGTTCGGGAAATATGCCATACTTGTTCTCTGGCTGGCGGCAAACTTCTTTTTTATGCTGTATGAGATCGCCCTGACCCAGATGATAGATCTTTATGTCAACTGGTTCAGAAAAAAGATACTTAGGAAAAAATAAGAGTTCATCACAACTTATCCCCCGGTTATGATGAACTTTTTGTTAATAGTTGAAAATAGGTAAAAAGTGCTTGACAAATAAAGGCGTGTGTGCTATAATAAATAGCGTCGATTGAGGCAATGCCTGAAATACGATCTTTTTGCGGGTGTAGTTCAGTGGTAGAACCCCAGCCTTCCAAGCTGGTCATGTGAGTTCGATTCTCATCACCCGCTTTAAGCAAAAGCTTGCACTTCCGGTTACTCCGCAGTGCATTTTTTATGCTGATGTATGCGTCATTAGCTCAGCTGGATAGAGCAACCGCCTTCTAAGCGGTAGGTCACTGGTTCGAATCCAGTATGGCGTGTTTTGCCTGACTTGTTCAGGTATTATTTTTATGGTGGGTATAGCGTAGCTGGCCTAACGCGTCAGATTGTGGCTCTGAAGACCGAGAGTTCAAATCTCTCTACTCACCCTTTTTCAAAGATCGCTTGTTTGCGTTATATAACGCAGATAGGCGATTTTCTTTATTTGTGTTATGTGTATTATTTTAGCGCAGGAGATAGTATATGAAATAATAAGGTAAGCAAAACCACTTGACTCACTGAGTGCTCGGTATTTTTATTTGATCTAAACCGAATTTTACTTGACAAGTGTCCGGGTTTATGATATCATGCAGACAATAAATCAATTTAAAAAGCTCAAAAAGGGGAATATATGAAAAGAAAAACAACAAAAGAGATCCTCGCTGAGTCCTTTCGGGAACTGGCACAGACAAAAAGCATAGATAAGATCACAATTCAGGATATCACCGATAACTGTGGGTACTCCCCTGCTACATTTTACAGGCATTTCAAGGATAAATATGATATGATCGCCTGGGATCATACAAAAGGTGTATCCAACATCATGGGAAAGATCGGCAAAGACGGCCACACATGGGAAAAATCCCTGACCGACGGAGCAAAATGGTTCAAAAAAGAACAGGGCTATCTTGTCAATCTGTTAAAGCATACTTCGGGGCATGAATCTTTTATACGATATATGGCGGATATAAACTTTGATGCACTGAAAAAGCATATACTTGAAACCACAGGCAAAAGCACGCTATCACCACAGGAGGAGATGTATGTGCGGGTCTACTGTCTTGGTACGGTAAGCCTGACTTGTGAATGGCTGCTTGGAAAATATGATGTATCACCCGAAAAGATCGCAGAGATATATAAAAGCTCCCTTCCCGGACCTCTGCGTAAATACCTGCTTTAAATGAGAGGAATTATAATATTTCTCTCATTTTTATATATTTACTCTTTTTCCTGTATTGAAAAAAAGAATATAATAGGATATAATCATAATAAAGATTGTGCACAATATAACGGTGCGCAACAAAAAATAATATTGGAGGTACTAACTATGACAAAGGTTGAATTTTTACAGGAACTGGCAAAGGGCTGGTAAGGAGGAATTCTGTATGAAGATCGCAATTCTTAATCGTTGCTTACACTCAGATAGAAGACGCCGGCATTTTCACCGCAGCAGGTGAAGAAAATGGCTCTGAGGCAAAGTTTTCACAGATCCGTGAATTTGCAAATGGTTTATAAGGAGGATAAATAACATGAACGAAAAAGATATGATACTTGAAGCTATGAAAAAAGCAGGTGAGCCTTTGAACGCAGGCAAGATCGCCGAAATTACCGGGCTTGACCGCAAGGCAGTTGACAAGGCTATGGCTGCAATGAAAAAGGACGGTTCCATCGTATCTCCCGTAAGATGCAAATGGGAGCCTGCTAAAAAGTGATGAATGAGTGCACACGGCGCTGCACGATAAAGAGAGGGTATCGCTATGGAAAAGGCAAAGAATATATACGACTGCATAAGGCTTGAAAATCAGCTCTGTTTTCCCTTGTATGCCTGCGCTAAAGAGATCGTGCGGCTGTACCGCAAGCCTCTTGAAGAACTGGGGCTTACTTATACACAGTATATTGTGATGATGGTGCTGTGGGAGCACGGCGGAATGTCCGAGGGTGAACTGGGAAAGCTGGTACATCTTGACTCGGGGACTCTTGCTCCGCTGCTGAAGCGTCTTGAAAAGCAGGGGCTTGTGAACCGTACACGTCCGGACGATAACGAGAGAAAGCTGCTTATAACTCTGACAGAGCAGGGCGAAAAGCTTAAAGACAAGGCTATAAATGTGCCCCGGGCAATGCAGGGATGTATTGATCTTGATAAAGATGAACTGATACAGTTAAAGCATCTTCTTGATAAGGCACTTATAAGAATGGAGGAAGCAAAATGATCTACGATCATAAGATAACCACCGGCAAGGGAGAAACATTAGATCTTTCGGACTTCAAGGGAAAGGTCACAGGTGATAATAAATGAACAAGGATTTTGATTTGCAAAACTACCTTATAGAGGGCGTTGAGGGTGTTGTCAAGGATGCGCTGAAGGCCACGTTTAAAAATCCGAAGGAAAGTGCTTTTATGCTGAAATTTGCCAAAGCTACGCGTGCCGCTTCAAAAAAGCGCCGTGCTGCCGAGGACAAGGGAGAGCATATCCCGCCATTTCTCATTGCAAGCATAACAAGCAAATGCAATCTGCATTGTGCAGGCTGCTATTCACGCTGTAATCATGCTACCACCGATTCGGAGCCTGTGTGCCAGCTTACAGGTGAACAATGGCTGAAGATCTTTGACGAAGCAGATGAACTTGGTATAAGCTTTATCCTCCTTGCAGGCGGTGAGCCAATGCTCAGACGTGATGTTATACAGGCGGCAGGAGAAAAGAAGAACATACTGTTCCCCATATTCACAAACGGTACTTTTATTGATGAAAAATATTTCGCACTTTTCGACAAGTGCCGCAATCTTGTTCCCATAATGAGTATCGAAGGCAACAGGGAGATCACCGATAACAGACGTGGAAAAGGCATTTACGATAAGCTTATGGCTAATATGGAGGAATTCAAGAAAAGAGGGCTTATTTTCGGTGCTTCCGTAACAGTTACCACGCAGAATTATAAGGAAGTGACCTCGGACGAATTTTTGAAAAGCCTTTCGGACAAAGGCTGCAAGGCAGTTATATTTGTGGAATACGTACCGGTGACAGACGAAAGCACGGAGCTTGCACCGTCGGACGAACAGCGGGAATATCTTATGGCTCAGATCCTCCGGCTGCGTGAAGAGCACAGCGAAATGGTCTACATAGCATTTCCCGGAGATGAGAAAAGCTCGGGCGGCTGTGTGGCTGCCGGACGAGGATTTTTCCATATCAATTCCAATGGAGGCGCAGAACCTTGTCCGTTTTCGCCCTATTCCGATGTGAACATAAAAACCAGCTCTTTGCGAGAGGCAATGCACTCTCCGCTGTTTATGGCACTGCAAAGCGGCGATCTGCTTCTCGACGATCACCAGGGCGGCTGTGTGCTGTACGAAAAAAGAGAACTTGTTGAGTCCATTATCGCACAAAGTGCAAAATAAAATTTATGTTCTGAAAAAAAGCACCTTTTAAGTATGGTACTCATACAGAAGTATTATAAACGCTTTTTGGGGAAAACCCTTTTGCAAAAGGGTTATTCCCCAAACCCCTTTCCTAATAGTTATGGTCAAGAAATGCAGTTAGGAAACAGTCCTTCGCAATAAAAGATGTTCCGCAAAACGTTTTATAAATTTTCTATATAGGTACCTACCTTAAAAGGTGCTTTTTTTAGTTTACTCACATATAAGCTCGGTGGTCTGCACAGTTTTGATACGCTTTGACGATAAATAAGAAAACGCTGTAAAGCAAAGACATATAACTGCCGCAGGGATCATTATTTCTGTGAAAGTAAGGGAGTGCATAAAATCTGTCATGCCAACGATCCTCATAAGTGTCGACAGCAGCGGATTTGTTGCAAACACAGCTATCACCGTACCGACGATACAGCCAAGTACGCCGATGATAAGGAACCTGACCGAGAACTGGGCACGCAGGTTGCCTGTCGTAAAGCCGGTCGCTTTAAAGATACCTATATCGGTGCGCTCACGCAGGAAGGTAACCTTACAGATAAGGCTTACTGCAACAAGCAGGAATATTGTCGAGATCCCCACAAAGATCACAACGATCAGAACAAGGAACATATTTACAAAATCTTCGGTGCTTTCATAGGCGGATGTTTTTTCGGCGGACTTTGCAAACAGCCTGTCGGAAAAGTCCTTATTTAGCATCTTGGTTATTTCGTCAGCTTTGTCCTCATCATCAAGGAAGATGTTTGTCAGAAACGGCTTTATGCCGATTTTTTTTGCGCCGTCAAGGGTCATATAGAATATTCTGCCTGACTGGGCGGTGGACTGAACTATGCCGACTATGGTATAATCCGCTTTTTTACCGCTATTGGAAACGGTCATTTTATCCCCTATTCCCTTTTCAAGCTCGTCTGCGACTATCTTGGTAACGACAACCTCGTTGTCATACTCGGCAAGCTTGCCCTTGATGGGCTTAACGTAGCGTTCAAGGTTATCGGTGGCATCAGAGCCAAACAGAATATCATCCGCAAGGATATTATCGGTATAGGCTACAAAATCCGCCTCGGCTTTGGAGTCTATCTTAGTGATATGCTCACGCACACGCTGCATATCCTTTTCTTCAAACTCGTTGAAAAGCTTTGCGGAAACATTAGACCAGTTGTAACCAAACATTTCTTCAAAGTTTATACCGTTGGTGAGGTTGAAGATAGTCACCATAAAGAACATCAGCAAAACGGTTATAAGAAAGACGAAAATATAGTGGCGAAGTCCCGAGGTAAGCGCACGGAGCGACATGGAGACAGGCATACTGCGCTGTTTCATGGGCATATTGAGCCTGCCGGTAAAGTGTACGTCCTTATGTGCATTATTAAGGGCATTTACAGGGGATATTTTTTTCAGCTTGCGTGTGGAAAAAAGAATGAAAAGGACAAATACCCCTATTATCACCAGGGCAATTATGAAGTTGCTCAAAAAATCTATGGAACAGTCGGTCCATATTCCGGTCACGGTCATAAAAAGCTTTCCCATTACAGACAGCACCGGCACAGACACCAGCAATCCTATGACTGTTCCGCAAAACAGCGCAAAGACGTACTGTATAATATAAGAAAGTCTTATCTGCCAGACGGTGAACCCTTGCGACTTTAAAATACCAAGATCAACATACTGCATCTCAACGGTGGAATTTATGCTGTTGAGCATCATCAGTCCCACCACGACCGCAAGCAGTCCCACAAAGGCGTAAAGCAGGCTTGTTCCCACATCGGCATATATCTCGGTGTAGCTGACAAGCTCGCTTTTGGTCACGTACAGCATCGACTCGTCTACAAGACCGCACTGGTCATTGAGCTGCTTTACGAGCTTGAAATCTTTTATATCCGTACTTTTGAAGATGTGGAGCATTTTGGTGGGATAGATATAGTTTGCATTGACAGTTCCCTGCTGTACACCTTTTGCGATTCGCTCCCAATCGTTTTCATTTATAAAGAAATTTTCGTATGCCACAAGGCTGGTGCCGTAGACAGGGTCTTCAATAAAGCCTTTGATGGTGAACGTTTCCCGTGTTGTCGGGGAGGTCTGGATCTCAAGCTTTTTGCCCTTATCAAGACCATACAGCTTGTAAAAACAAAAAGAAATATACACCTCGCCCTCGTCAAGCTTTGGCGGCTGGTCATAAAAGGAATCCAGATCGTCTTTAAAGACCTTCAGCTCACTTTTTTGCTTTACAAGCCTTGTTTCCATATCCTGAGCCTTGCCGTCTGCATAGCAGTCCATGGCAACAAAAAGCATATCATCGGTGCGGTAAGAGCTTACATTTTCGTTTTCATCAAGTCCGTCGATAACTCTGGCAGGTATCTCGCTGCCTTTAAAAGTCATTACTAGGTCGCCTACGTTATAATGATCAAGGGACTGATTAAGAGATCTGTTCAGATTCTTTGAGTTGCTGACCGAGCAGGAGTATGAAAATACGATTATCGCCATAAGGATAATAACGCTTCGGAAAGCTCCTGTTTTAAATCTTATATTGTTTTTTACAAGATATAATACAGACTTCATATGTTAGCCCCCCTCTTACCACTGCATTGAGCTGAGCCATGAATTGACCTGGGCCTCACGGCTCTTTTCTTTTTCAGTCTCAAAGGGCGGCATGGTCATCTCACCGCTTATGCTTCCATCCTCGATATAAATAAGTCTGGTAGCTCTAACGGCTGCTCTTATGTCATGGGTGACCATAAAGACAGACTGTCCGTTCTGGTTAAGCCTTGTGATAAGATCAAGGACTTCGATAGTATTTCGCCTGTTAAGGGCACCGGTAGGTTCATCGGCAAAAAGGACGGACGGCTGGCTTATAACAGCACGTATGATCGCACATCTTTGCTGCTCTCCTCCCGAACACTGGGAGGGAAGATGATCCTTTACCTGGGAAATCCCCATAGTTTCAAAAAGCTCATTTGCTTTTTTGTCCGTCTCATCGGACGGTACTCTTTTATCAAGGTATGCAGGCACAACCACATTTTCAAACATGGTCATATTGCTTACAAGGTGCATTTTCTGAAAGACAAATCCAAAATCCTTGCGGCGAAGCAGGGTAAGCTCCTTTTCGCTGAGCTTTACAAGGTCTTTATTGTTGTAGATAACTTCACCTGAGGTTGCTTTGTCCATTCCGCTGAGGGCATACAAAAGGGTGGATTTGCCGGAACCGGACGCACCCATCACAACGGTAAGATCCCCTTTATATACGTTAAGATCTATCCCAGTAAGAACATGGTTCTGGACCCCGTTTGCGGCAAAGGATTTACATAGTTTTTTTGCACAAAGCACAGTTTCTTTCATAGCGTCGTTTCCTTTCTTTTATTCACACAAGTTTTCTGCTGTGAGTACAGTGTAGCACAGGAAACATTAAGAAATCTTTAAGGCTTCAAAATTGCTTTTATGTTATTTTACATTCGGGCACAGTTACCGTGATTTCAAGTCCCGGATCTTTATTTTCAGCAAATACATCTCCCCCGGATTGCTCAGCGATATACTTTACTATATAAAGCCCAAGCCCGGAGCCGCTTTTGTCCCCGGCATTTCCGCCACGATAAAACTTTTCAAACACAAAAGGCATATCCTCATCGGCAATGCCCTTTCCCATGTCACGGAAATGAAGGGCGTAATACCCTTTCTCTTTGGTTACGCTTATGGTCATTTTTCCGTCTGCATATTTTTGTGCATTGCCTATAATATTTCCGATAAGCTGGGAAAATCTATTCTTGTCCACGCACACGTTAACTGGAAACATTGGTTTTTCAAAACAAATGGTATCTTTTGCGCCTGTTTCTTTTACTGTGGTTTCCATAAGGGCTGAAAGCTCCAGAGGCTGGGGTACCATTTTAAGAGCGTCAAGCTCACTTACAGCGTGAACAAGCATATCCCCGGTAATTTTTGATATCTCACCGCACTTTTTGCTTATAACATCAAGATAGGAATACATCTCCTCGGTATCTGAATATAACCCGTTCACAAGCGCCTCGGAATAGGCGCTTATAGATGCCACAGGAGTTTTCAGGTCGTGGGAAAGGGAGGCTATGACCGTTTTATTGTTTTCAATTGCTTCCCTTTCGCAGCTTCGTGCTTTTATAATTTCCCTGCGCATACTGTCAAACGCCCAGGTGAACCTGCCGAAATAGTTGCTGCGCTCAAAATCAAGGGCGTTTTCAAAATTTCCTGCTGCAATGTCCTGTGCATAGCGTTCAAGCTTATGAAAGGGCTTTATTATACTTAACCAAACGTAAGCTATCACTGTGTTTACGCAGACAATGCCAACGCCGCATACTACCCACAGCCATATTTTTGAGTCGGTTTGTTTTACATTATCATTTGGGGCTGCCTCGGCACTTAGCAGTTTTGCTCTTTCAGAGGCGGCTTTGATGTCACCTTTGTTTATAAGATTATAGACCTCATTAGCGCCCACAGCAACAGCTGCCTGCCGGTCCGGCTCATACTTATCGTTGCCGGTATAAGACAGCAGCGCCGTTACGATCAGGGTAATAGATAAAAGCATTCCTATTATAAAGGGCTTATATTTCAATTATCCTTCACCTCCAGCATATAACCGATCTTGCGGACGGTCTTTATATATTCAGGAGCGGCGGGGTCTTTTTCCAGTTTTTCACGAAGCCAGCGGATATGTACCGCAAGTGTGGCCGGCTCGACCTGTGAAAAGGCTCCCCAGACACGGTTCAATATATTTTCCTTGCTTACAGCCGTATTTATATTTTCACACAAAAACGCCAGCAGATCAAATTCTCTAAGTGATAGCTGTACAGCTCTGCCCGCCTTTTCAACACAGCGAGCGGATATATTAACTTTTATATCCCCAAAGCAGACCGTCTTTTCATCCGGTGTATTTTTAAAGGTCCGCCTTATAAGTGCGTTTACCCTTGACAGCAGCTCACGCATGGAGTAGGGCTTTGGAAGGTAGTCATCACCGCCGATATCAAAACCCGTGACCCTGTCGTCCTCGCTGCATCTTGCGCTGGCGAATATTACCGGTACGTTGCAGGCATCTCTGAGCTGTTTGCAGACCTCAAAGCCTGTCCCGTCGGGAAGATTGATGTCAAGCAGCACAAGATCAAAGCTGGAACAGCCCAGCATTTCAAAGGCATCGCCGCAGGTATGGGTCACGGTAACGTTGTAGGAATAATTTTCAAGCATTTTCTTTATTATAAAGGAAAGCTCTTTGTCGTCGTCAACAATAAGTATTCTTGCTCTCAGATCTGATCTGTTAGCCATATTACCCCTCCGGTCAATTATATTATCACTCGGACATAACGTCACGGTATTTTTTAGGTGTCATTCCTGTTGCCTTGCGGAAAGCTGCGGTAAATGCACTTTGAGATGAATACCCAAGAGAGATGGATATATCAAGTATAGGAAACTGGGAATAACGCAGGATATTTTTTGCAGTATTTATTTTTGCATTTATAATATAGTCCTTTACACCCATGCCCATTTCTCTTGCAAAAAGCTTGGAGAGGTAGCTTGGGTTAAGGCCCTCTTTTCGGGCAAGCATTTCAAGGGTAAGGCTTTCATGAAGGTGATCGTAGATATAATCCGCACAGCGTTTTACGTGCAGACTTACCGCTCCGCCCTTTTTAATATCACGCATTCGCATGGCAAAGTCCATCTGGAACTCTTCCATAATATCAAGGACCTCATCGGGCGTTCTGGCAACATCGGCTTTTCTTATATAGATGTCGCTGAGAGTATAGGCAACGTTCATATCCATTCCGGCATCGACGCAAAGCCTTGCCACCACCCCAACACATACCACATGATGATAGATAACGTTGCGAAGAGGGTCGTCGGAGAGCTGACCTTTTCCATCGTAAAACTCTGAACGGGGACGCTTGAAATGCTCACGGAGGGCATTAAGGTCACCTTCTACTATATTATTGTACCTGGCGAACTCACTGTTTATATCAGTGCGGATAAAGCCGGTCTCTTTCTGTATAAACAGGCGGTAATTAAGGTCACGGTTAGTATTCATGGCACACTCCTTCGATAAACAGGGGTTTTGTTGCAAAACTTTTTGATATTATATCATATTTTTGATAAAAAAACAATAGTTTTGATAAAAAAATATTCTGAATGAAATATAATGAAGGCAGTAAGAGATGAGTAAGAAAAGTAAAATGAATTAAAGATCAACTTAAACAGAAAGGAGGGAAAGTCCCTGCGATAAAAGATCGGGGGACGGACACAATGACAAAGACTTATGATCTTACGAAAGGGAAATCTTCAAAGCTTATAATAAGTTTCTTCTTTCCCATGCTGCTTACAAATATGCTTCAGCAGGTCTATTCCATAGCGGATACTGCCATTGTGGGAAAAGGACTTGGCGACAACGCACTTGCGGCTGTGGGCAACATTTCATCGCTCACATTCCTTATTATCGGATTTTCTATGGGGCTTTCCAACGGTTTTAACGTACTTACGGCGCAAAGCTTCGGCGCAAGCGATTACAAACAGCTTCGCAGATACCTGGGTGCAGCTATAAGGCTTTGTATATTTATCGCTGCTGCCCTTACAGCACTCAGCGTATTTTTCCTTAAAGATGTACTGGTGCTTTTACAGACTGACGAAAGCATTATGGACGACAGTCTTTCATACGGTCTTGTGATATTCTCAGGTCTTTCAACGGCACTGCTTTACAATATGTGTTCCGGTATACTGCGTGCCCTTGGAGACAGCAAGACTCCCCTTATCGCAATAATTATATCCACTATTGTAAATATACTGCTGGACAGCTGTTTTATCTTCGTATTCAAAACAGGAGTATGGGGAGCTGCCGCTGCAACGATAATGTCACAGGTGCTTTCATCGGCAGTTTGTTTTTACAAGCTCAGAAAGATCGAATTTCTCAGACTCAGCCGTTCAGACTTCGGCTTCTCTCTCAGGCTTGACGGTTTGCTTTTGAAAAACGGCATACCTATGGCACTTATGAACTCCATCACAGCTATCGGATGCATGACCGTACAGTATTTCGTAAACGGTCTTGGTGTTGCTTACACCTCTGCATTCTCCGCTTGCAGCAGATTTATCAATATGTTCATGCAGCCTGCCTGCACAGCAGGTTACACGATGTCCGCCTTTGCCAGCCAGAATTACGGAGCAAAAAAATACAACCGTATCAAGGAAGGAATGTGCGTATGCATCATCATTGCCAGCGTTTCCTACTTTATCCTTGGCTCAATAATGGTATTTGCTCCTCAGTTCCTGGGCAACATTCTGCTGGACGGTGATGAGCCTATAAATATAGCTGCGGGTTATTTCAGACTTTGCGGTGCTGCACTTTTCACCGTTGACTTCCTGTTTGTTTTCAGAAGCTGCGTTCAGGGCTTGGGCAGACCTCTTATACCAATGCTTTCAGGCATAGTAGAAATGGTAATGAGAGTTGGTGTGATAATTATATTCATAAAACGTGCAGGCTTTATGGCGACCTCATTTGCAGAGATCGCTGCCTGGACAGGTGCTCTTACTATGAATGTTTGTGCATATTTCTATATCACCCACAAAAAGCTTGGCATGAGATCAGCAAAGATAAAACAGCATGGACCTGCTAAAGCGTACAGCTGATATAATAAGCATAAAAAAACCGTACTGTAATCGATACAGTACGGTTTTTTATTTACTCATCTTTATTTTCAGGCTCGTTATTATCAGGCTCGTCATCAAGAAGATCCGATGCGGTAAGGACACCGCCCTGAGTTTTTCTTTCTGCGTTATCAACGATCTGCTGCGGATCATCCTCTTTTTTCTTTTTCATCTTTCTTCTCATGCGGTTCCAGAAGATACCTATACCCGTACCGCAGGCGATAACTATACCGGCAACTATCTGCACCACATAGCTTGTGGTAGCCGGGTCAACGTATGCATGGACTGTTGGAGTAAGCAAAGTAGCTGAGCCTGCCAAGTAAAACACAAACCTTGCTGCCTTTGGGAGAAATTTTTTCATTGAAATACCTTCTTTAACATACAAATTACAGCTATATGCAAATCATTATATCACCTGAAAAGAGTTGTGTCAAGAGCTTAGTAGTATTCATCAAGTTCCAGCAGGATATCAGGAGGATCATTTTTTTCGTGGTTTACAAGATCTTCACGGTCCCCTGTGAAATAATAGCCAAACGCCGCACACCGATGAGAGTTATCTGAATATTTTTTCCAATCTACCGGTCCCACATACTCAAACTCCGATCTTTGGAACACAAGGCGCTGTCTTTTTTCGTTTTCACCGATCTGGAAGATAGACCTTCCAAAAAGCTTTTCGTCCCCGTCCTTTTTGATACCGGCGGCATCAACACAGGTGGCAACATAATCCATATGATGTATGGGAGCAGATGAATACTGCATTTTATCATGCTTTGCTCCTGCTGTTTTAATATACCAAATAGGCATATTGTCAGCCTTGCCGTGAGCGCCATGGTCTCCGGTAACAATTATTACGCTGTCGTCATAAACGCCCATTTGTTTAAGCTGTGAAATATAGCTTTTAAGGATCTCCAGACATACTGAGACGCTATCAGATACCTTACCTGCCTGAAGATGTGTCCCGTTCAGGTGCTCTACAATAAAATAATTCTTATCCGATTCCGAGCTTTTCAATTCAAGATTTGAAAGATACTCGTTATTATCCATAATGCAGGAATTTTGGACATCCACAGAGCTGTTAAGATCTTTTGAGTTGATCTCATAATTGCTTTTAAATAAAAGAGGCATATATCTGTATGCAGATAAGGAATTGAAGTTATCATAAAGATCCTGTTTATAGATCTTCATATCATCATCTTTCATTTTAACACAGTTATCGACCTTTCCCACAAAAGGCGCATACTCATTGCCGTAACAGAAATCGCCATAGATATTGACCTGATAGTTCTCATCGTGCAATCTGGAATAGAACGCCTCACAGGATTCTGAGGACCATGTTTCACTGATCCAGCCGCTTATTGTGGACTTTGGAAGCTCAGTCGTTCCGCTGAGCATCTGTGGTATTGAAAGATATGTTGAATCATACATCATACAGGCATTAGTGTAGTATGTAAAATCCTTTAAAAAATCAAATTTTTCAGGTGACTGTTCATATGCTTTATCAAAATAATGTCTGTCAGATGCATCAAGTATAAATGTTATCACATTTTTCTTTGATGAAACAGTAAACTGCTGAGAATTGTCAAGGATATATTTCTCATGGGAGATAAGGGAATTACCTGATGAGATCATCAGGATCGCAAGGGAAAGGGCCTGTACTCCTCCCACAAATGCGTTAAGAATAAGATGGCCGTTTTTGACAGCAGTGTATTTGCCCATTGCTTTGACTTTGCTGCAAACAGCAACATACACTGTGGGAAGGGCAATAACAACTACCCAGATAACTGCATTTATGATCTTTCTTGCCGCCATGGAATCCCAGTCAACAGGATCTCCAAGGGTCTGCGGGAGCACATCGTTCATAAAGACATACTGGCAATAGCATCCCAGGGTCAGCCCCACCGAAAGGGCGCAAACAACACGGTGTACTTTTTCCTTGAGCGCACAGACAGCTAAAGAGGAAAGCAAAGTGAATACTATAGTTTTAATGAAATAATAAGGTGCAATATCCAGATAGCTTATAAAAAAGTCTTTGGGGTTATTTATAAACAGCTCCGACGGAAGGTATGCAAAAACTGTGAAAAATAGCGGAAAGAACGCTGCAAGTGCTTTGACAAAGCCTTTGTGCACAGTTTTTTTGCCGCAAAGGGGACTAAGGACAAGTGCAAGAATTATACCGGCAAGTGTGAGTATAAATACCCCCCAGGATACAGCGGTCAGGATCTTCCAGGTGGTACTGCTGTCATAGCTCTTATATGACATAAATGATATATACGACGTCACAAGCAGGGCTATAATATGAAAAATTGGCGGCAGACGAAAATACAGCATATAAAGCTTAGATTTGTAAAAGACAAATCCAAAGCCTGCTAAAAATACAAGGACTGCTGCAAGGGGAAGTTCAAAGGAATAAGACAGGCAGACCGATGCGGCAGAAAACAAAAACATAATGACGCTGCCTATGACGATCCCAAGTTTTTTAGGTTTTGGCAATTGGGTCGTGAGAAAATCAAACAGTTTCATTATGTTTCACTCCATATATGTGTTATCTCCCAATAGTATTTGCGTTTACATTCAGGGAAATCGGTCATTACTCCATGTTCCGGGTCGTAGAATGTGCCTTGATAGAAAAGAGACCAATGCCAGCACCGGGGAGTTTCAAGGCTCAACAGGCACAGCCGGGGCAATTCGGTTTTATCCTGTGCCTGCATACGCTTGTCAGAAAGTCTGAAACCGCCGCTTTCAAAGCAAAGGCGCATTTGTTTCAGCGTAGTTTCTTTGTCATTGTCAAGGCACCGGACTATCTCCTCCACAGTCCTGCCCAGCACCATTGCCAGCACAGCCTGACCGCACTGGAGATCGGTGGGCTCATGTATATACTTAATATCCAAGATTATTTCAGACCTCGATCTTATCAAGTGTTTCCCCGACTTTGCCGTGGATCACCAAATCACACTGGTCATCTATTGCGGTAGCATCACGGTTTATCTCCACAAGGTATTTACCTCGGAAATAACGCACAAGACCCGCAGCGGGATAAACTGTCATGGAGGTCCCTGCGATAATAAGCATATCGCAGCTTGCTATGGCTTTGACAGCACCCTCAACAGTATCGTTATCAAGCCCTTCCTCATAAAGCACCACATCCGGTTTTATAACGCCGCCGCACTCACAGATGGGCACACCTGTGGAATCGGTTATAGCCTCTATGCCATAAAACTTTCCGCATTTTGTACAGTAGTTACGGTGAACACTTCCGTGGAGCTCATATACTTTTTTATTGCCTGCAAGGGTATGCAGACCGTCGATGTTCTGTGTGACAACGGCTGTAAGCTTACCTTTCTTTTCAAGCTCTGCAAGTTTCAGGTGTGCTTTGTTAGGCTTGGCGTCAAGGCATATCATTTTATCACGATAAAAGTCATAGAACTCTTTTGTATTGCTTACAAAGAAAGTATGTGACAGAATCTGTTCAGGGGGATAATCATATTTTTGGTTATAAAGTCCGTCTACGGAACGAAAATCAGGTATTCCGCTTTCGGTGGATACACCTGCGCCTCCGAAAAAGACAATACTTTTTGAATCGTTTATCATTTCCTGTAAAGTCATGACCTTATCCTCCCTTTTTATGATCGCCGCAACAATTACCCGGTGACTATATCAATATACCCTTTTATAACATCCACACAGGTCTGATAATCCATATGGCTGGTATCAAGGCATATATTATAGTTCCTTGCATCCTGCCAGTCTCTTCCTGTATAATGCTTATAATAGGCGCTTCTATCCTTATTTGTCTTTTCGATAAGCTTTTTTGCGTCCTTTTCGCTTCCGCCGTAGGCCTCGATAACATTATGCACAGCGGTCTGCATATCGCAATAGATAAAAAGCTTGATAACATCTTTCTTATCCGCAAGCACGAAATCGGCACATCTGCCGACTATCACAGCCGGCTCTTTTTCGGCAAGCTCTTTAATTATCTTCGCTTGGAAGTTGAACAGGTTTGTATCGCTTGTGAAGTCTTTGCTTGAAGGGTCGATAAGACCGCCTTTGTAAACTCCGTTTTTGAGAATAAACGAAGATTTCAGCTTTTCATCTACTCTTCCGAAAAAGGCTTCGTTAATTCCGCTGTCCTCACTTGCAAGCCTTATAAGCTCTTTATCATAATACTTCATTCCAAGCTGTTCGGAAAGCATTTTGCCGATGGTCCTTCCTCCGCTTCCCATTCCTCTTGCAATAGTTATTATCCTTGCCATAGGTATCCTCCTACTCTCCAAGATAAGCCTTTTTGACAGACTCATCATTTATAAGATCCGAAGCCTTGCCGGAAAGCACTATCTTTCCTGTTTCAAGAACATACGCTCTATCAGCGATAGACAGGGCTTTTTTAGCGTTCTGTTCCACAAGCAGCACGGTCGTTCCCTGCTGTCTTATGGACTGTATTATATCAAATATCTCGCTTACAAGTATCGGGGAAAGACCCATTGAGGGCTCATCCATTACCACGATCCTTGGTTTTGACATCAGCGCTCTGCCCATTGCAAGCATCTGCTGCTCGCCACCGGAAAGGGTGCCGGCGACCTGATTTTTTCTCTCTTCAAGTCTTGGGAAAAGCTTATATACTTTTTCAACATCCTGTGCTATACCGTCTTTATCTTTTCTTGTAAATGCTCCAAGGCGGATATTATCAAGCACGGTAAGGTTTTGAAATATACGCCTGCCCTCGGGAACATGGGCAATACCCATTTTCACTATCTTATGGGCAGGGGTTTTTGTTATATCCTTCCCGTCAAGGACAATAGAGCCGGACCTGGCATTGAGAAGTCCGGTTATTGTATGCAGCGTTGTGGTTTTTCCTGCACCGTTTGCACCGATAAGGGCGATGACCTCCCCTTCATTGACCTCAAACGTTATACCCTTGAGGGCTTTGATAACGCCGTAATTGACACAAAGATCTTTTATCTCAAGCATTGCCATTTTATCGCCCTCCTTATTCTCCAAGATATGCGGTAATGACCTCGGGGTTTGAAAGCACCTCGCCGGTTTTGCCCTGACAAAGGAGCTGTCCGAAGTTAAGCACCGACAGTTTTTCGCAGATGCCTGAAACAAGGCTCATATCATGCTCGATAAGCAGCACAGTCATATCAAACTCGTCTCTTACCGCCTTAATAGTATTCATAAGTTCAGCTGTTTCGTTTGGATTCATACCGGCAGCTGGCTCGTCCAGAAGCAGAAGCTTTGGGTCGGTAGCCAGTGCCCTTGCGATCTCCAGCTTTCTTTGTTTGCCGTATGGCAGTCCCGAAGCGGGAAGATACGCCTCATTTTCAAGGTCAAAGACCTTTAGGAGCTCAAGGGCTTTTTTATCCATTTTCCTTTCGGTCCTGAAAAACTTTGGCAGACGAAATACGCCTGTTGCAGCTGAATACTTATATTTATTATGCAATCCCACCTTGACGTTGTCAATAACGCTCAGGTTATTGAAAAGTCTGATATTCTGGAAGGTTCTTGCAATACCTGCATGGTTTATCTGTATTGTGTTTTTCCCGGTAATATCCACGCCGTCAAGGACAATAGATCCATCGGTGGGCTTATAAACACCGGTCAGAAGGTTGAACACGGTGGTTTTACCTGCACCGTTGGGTCCGATAAGTCCGTAAAGCTCGCCTTTTTCGATCTTAATAGAAAACTCATCAACTGCACGCAGACCGCCAAAGGATATGCCCAGCTTTTTAACATCAAGAAGAGCCATATTATTCACCCTCCTTTACCACATCAGACTGTGCTTTATTCTTTTTGAAAAGCCCTTTGAACTTTTCTATATTACGAACAAAGAAGGACCTTATGGTTTCGTTTGAAGTGCATATCATCATTACAATAAGAACGATAGCATACATAAGCATACGGTAGTTGTTTATGCTTCTGAGGAGTTCCGGGAGCATTGTAAGGATTATTGCGGCAATAACGCTTCCACGTATATTTCCGATGCCTCCAAGCACAACGAACACCAGCACAAGAATAGAAAGGTTATAATCAAACTTAGACGCTTGCAGAGAGTAGAAATTATGAGAATAAAGCACGCCCGCAACGCCTGCCAAAAAGGCTGTAAGGGCAAAAGTCATAAGCTTGTACTTGGTAATATTAAGTCCTACGGACTCGGCAGCAATACGGTTATCTCTTATAGACATTACTGCTCTTCCGGTGCGGGAATTAACAAAATTATATGCTATTATAAGAGTAATAAACAAAATTACGGCGGCTATCTCAAAGGTTGAATCGTTCGGGGTGCCGCTTATACCCAGCGCACCGTTTATTATCATTTTTCCATCGGGCGCAAGTCCCAAATCGCCCTGGCTTTTCAAGGAGATATGCAGTCCGGCGCTGTCGTAGCCGATATAAAGGGCTGCAAACACATTTTTGATTATCTCGCCAAAGGCAAGTGTAACGATAGCCAGGTAGTCACCACGGAGCCTGAGCACCGGTATTCCGATGATAATACCAAAAAGTGCTGCAAATATGCCGCCCACCAATATAGCCAGGGGGAATCTTATCATCGGCTCGGTGATGGTCTCCTTTACCATATTTGAAAAGATAGCACTTGAATATGCACCTATGCACATAAAACCTGCCTGTCCGAGGCTGAGCTCTCCAAGGATACCAACCGTAAGGTTAAGGGACACAGCAAGGATAGAATAAACACATATGGGAACAAGCAGACCCTTGAGCATACTTGATATATTACCTGTTGAGATAAGAATCTCCACAGCCACAAAAGCGATGAGCACCAAGCCGTATGTAATAAAGCTTTTTTTAGTCATCGGTTTGATCTTTTTCTTCACACTTGATCGATCCTTTCCATAAATTCAGGCTGTATAGTTCTATCAGACCTTTTCGTTTATTTTCTTACCCAGAATACCGGTAGGCTTTATCATAAGCACCAAAATCAGCACCGCAAAAACAATGGCATCTGCAAGCTGAGGAGATATATAGGCTCTGCCGAGTATCTCGATAACACCGATAAGGATACCGCCGATCATTGCGCCGGGGATAGATCCTATGCCTCCGAAAACGGCTGCAACAAAAGCCTTTATACCCGGCATTGCGCCTGTGGTATTTGTAAGGGTTGGGTAAGAGGAGCAAAGGAGCATACCTGCCACTGCGGCAAGTCCGGAACCGATAGCAAAGGTCAGGGATATAGTACTGTTAACATTGATACCCATAAGCTGTGCTGCATCTTTATCTTCAGAGACCGCAAGCATTGCTCTTCCCTTTTGCGTATGGTTGATAAAAATGGAAAGTGCCACAACAATAACAACAGATGTAATTATAGCAGCTGTTGTTTCGCCCTTGATGACAACCTTTCCGTCGAAAAGGCTGATCTTTGGGATATTGACAACGGAAGTAAACACCTTTGGCTTCTCTTTGAAAATAAGCAAAGCCATATTCTGCAGAAAATAGCTTACGCCTATGGCTGTGATAAGCACAGACAGGCTGCTGGCTTTTCTGAGAGGTTTATAAGCCACCTTTTCTATCGTTATACCAAGCAAAGTACAAACAACGATCGCAAAAAGCATTGCCAGCCAGGGTGACCAGTTCCATGTTACCATGGCGGTAAACACAGCATATCCTCCGACCATTATTACATCTCCGTGGGCAAAATTCAGCATTTTTGCAATTCCGTAAACAAGAGTATAACCCAAAGCGATAACTGCATAAATACTTCCAAGACTTATTCCGTTTATCAGAGTCTCAAGAAAAGCCATAGAACAAACTTCCTTCCATAATTTTTGGATCATTGCACTCAGATCAACATATAACATGGCGCAATCTTTATTTATTATATCACATCTCGATCCCATTTGCAACACAAAAACCTAAAAAAAGGTTTTTTTTACATAAAAAAGACCGACAGCAGCAAAACTGTCGGTCCGTATTATTGACTTATGTTATTTATCAAGTGCGCTGTATGCGCCATCCTTTATAACAACAGCCTTTGGATTTTTGGAAACTGCGCCATCTGCGCCCCACTTCATGTTTACACCGGTAAGACCGTCGTAGCTGAAGTCATCGCTGCTGATAGCTTTTTTGAGCTTATCGCAGATATCGCTTGTGCTCATGTTGCCCTTGATGCCTTCCTTCTCCACCAGCTTTGCGATGATCTTGATGCCGTCATAAGCATCAGCTGCAAACTGGTTTGGAGTTTCGTTATTATACTTTTCCTTATATGCCTTTACAAACTTCTGTGTAGCATCATCGGAAGCGTCAGCTGCAAACGGAGTAAGAAGCATTACGCCCTCTGCAAGAGATTTATCAAAGTTGTCAACGTCAAGTATTCCGTCCAGTCCATCGCAGCCGAAGAACTTAGGAGCAAAACCTGCGGACTTGCACTGTGCAAGGATAAGAGATGCCTGCTGATAATAGATAGGCAGGAACAAAAGCTCTGCATCTGCGTTCTTTGCAGCTGTGATCTGTGCGGAGAAGTCAGTCTTTGAATCACTTGTGAAGGACTGCTCTGCAACGATCTCAAGGCCCTTTTCGGAAGCCTCGCTCTTAAAGGTATTGAAAATACCGGAAGAATAAGCGTCAGAGCTGTCATAGATAACAGCGATCTTCTTTGCTATATTGTTCTGGGCAATATAGTCAGCAGATGCTTTACCCTGGTTAGGGTCTGTGAAACAGATCTGGAATGTATTATCGTTTTTGATAACGTCCTGAGCGGATGCAGAAGGTGTAATCTGGAAAACGTTATCCTGCTTTGTCTTGTCGATAACAGCAAGGCAGGAACCGGTGGTAACAGTACCAAGCATTACCTGCATACCCTTATCTTTAAGTGCGTTGTACGCATTTACAGCCTTATCGCCCTTATCAGCCTCATCATCTTCAAAAACGAGCTTAAATTTCACACCGTTTACTCCGCCTGCATCGTTGATCTCATCAACTGCAAGCTGTGCAGCGTTCTTTACGCCGACGCCGTACTGTGCAGCATCGCCTGTGAGTGGTCCGCTTCCGCCGATAACAAGAGTATTCTCGTCGCCGCCCTTGCCGTCAGCTTTACTTGAATCGCCGCAGGCAGTCAGGCAGGAACCAGCCATAACAGCTGCAAGTGAAAGTGCCATGATCTTCTTAGCCAATTTCATTTTCAATTCACTCCTTCATATACTTAAAAAGACCGGTTACTACTGGTCATTACTAATATAACACCTATTTACGGACTTTGTCAAGGTCAAAAAGAACAAACTTACATACATAGCCAAGCAATAATTGGTTATTTTACACATTAAAGCTTTATAGTGTTATATCTTTAAACAATGGTGGGTAAAGTGTATTACTCGGCTTAATTTTCGGCTTGTATCAGCTTTTTGAGGTAATACATGGTTTTCATCTGCTGAAACTGAGCGCAATTATCAAAGCAGCCGGGACAATAGGACTTATAAAGCGGTGTGCATATGGACAAATAGGCGCAGCTGCGGCACTTTTCATTAACCTGTGCAGGCTGCATCATCTGATCCAGCAAGGCTTGATCGGTCACGCCGTCACGGATATTTCCCCAGGACTTGTCGTTGCCGGGAAGATGCTCGCAGCGGTGCAGCTTCCCGTCTGGAGAGATAACAACACTTTTATCAAGGCTGTCCGCCATACAATTGTTGAGCTTGAACTTATCGGCGACCGCAAATTGTTTCAGCATCTTTAAGTCAGAGTTAGAGCGGTAAAGATCAAACATTTGGCTGTAGATCTCCATACAGTCTGCTTGGTGCTGCTGCTTATACATTGTATATTATAGCATTTTCGACAAAGAATTTCAAGTTTTTGTAGCATATTTTTAATAATTTCTTGCATTTTTACGTATTTGACAAAAATAAAACGTTGTTTTTGTGCAAAGTTAACATATGTCAACTGACTCCCCCTTAGGGTCTTTAGGGTGACATCTTGCCCGGGTGCTGCATAGGATAAGACAAAGCCTATGGCTTTATACCAACAAGGAGGAATCAGTTTGGCAAACGAACAAGAAGTTTTCTTTGAACTTTTCGGCAAAAATCCTGATAAAGACTGCGGCGTTAAAGCCTGCCCCATGCCCGTTGGGGCTTTTCCGGCGGATACACCGCTTGCTATGGCATATGTACCCTATCAGGTCTGGGAAACGCCCTACGAGCAGGACGTAGCTTTACAGCGAGGGACGATATTTAAGTCGCTCGACAAGCCGTTTATAGGAGAGGAGGCTGTGAAAAATGCCGATCTTAAATGAAAAGCAGCAGCTTATGCGTAAGATCCAGCAGGAATCTTTTGCCCTTGTGGAGGCAAATCTTTACCTTGACAGCCACCCCACCTGCCCTATGGGTCTGAAATATTTTGAACAGCACAAGAAAGAGTATGACGAGCTTATGGAAAAATACGCAGAGAAGTACGGTCCTATCAAAGTCGGACAGTCAAGCACCGAGAAAAAGTGGGGCTGGGTAACTACCCCGTTCCCATGGGAAAGGGGTGAGAGCTGATGTGGCAATATGAAAAGAAATTACAGTACCCTGTAAACATCAAGAACCCGAATCCTGCCCTGGCAAAGGTCATCGTGAGCCAGCTCGGCGGTCCTGACGGTGAGCTGGGAGCGGCGCTTAGATACCTCAACCAGAGATACGCTGCGCCATGCCGTGAGGTGCAGGCGGTGCTTTCGGACATCGGCACGGAGGAGCTTTCCCACATGGAGATGATAGGCACTATCCTTTATCAGCTGACAAGAAATCTCTCCATGAAAGAGATAAAAGAAAGCGGCTTTGACGTGTACTTTGTTGACCACACCACAGGCGTTTATCCTATCGCTGCATCGGGCGTACCGTTCACGGCGGCGACCTTCCAGAGCACAGGCGACGCACTTGCAGACCTCAGCGAGGATCTTGCCGCTGAGCAGAAGGCAAGATTGACCTACGACAACATTCTTCGCCTTGCAGACGACCCCGATGTACGTGACCCGATAAAGTTCCTGCGTGCAAGGGAGATAGTCCACTTCCAGCGCTTCGGAGAGGCACAGCGCATGGTGCAAGATATGCTTGACTCAAAGAATTTCTACGCTTTCAACCCAAGCTTTGACAAATAATCTTGTTAAATAAAAAATCGGGGGAAGTCCTTGCTTTAAGGGCTCCCCCGATAATTCATATAAGTCCCAGTGTTTCAAATGCTTTATACAGTCCGTCGTTGTCTATCCTGTCGGTGATAATGTCTGCGTGCGCTTTTACAATTTCCGATGCGTTGCCCATAGCCACGCCGGTTGCACACAGGTCAAGCATTTCAATATCGTTGCAGCCGTCGCCTATCGCAATGGTATCTGCAATATCCCCTCCGAAATATTCAAGAACCTTTTTTATGCCAAGGGACTTATTTACCCCAAGCTGCATTATTTCGCCGCCTGCGGACGAATCGGGATAAGTGAGGGTGACGACGTTACAGATGTCCCCAAGCTCACTTTGCAGCTGCCGGTTTGTACAGTCGGCTGACTTATAGACAAACTTTCCGACTGTGGAAAGGCTTTTGGGCGCCTGCTGTACAAAACTTCCGCCAAGGCTGAGTATCCACCTTTTCGTTCCCTCAAACTCACTGCGCCAGTTTTCACCCAGGAGCATTTCACTTTCCAGGGTCTCAGCGACTATCAAAGCCTTATGCTCTTTCAGCGAAGCGATTATCCTGTCGTAGATATGCGGCTCGAAATTACTTTCAAAGATCACCTTGCCGTCACAAAAGACATTGGCACCTGCGGCAAAAACTCCGTCATCAAGGTGAAGCGGAGCAAGGCATTTAGGCACGATGCCTTTGTATCTGCCGGAACTTATAAACAGCCTGTGTCCGTTTTCCCGGGCAAGCTCCAGAGCTTTTACCGTTGATGGGTGTATCGTTTCAAGCTTATCAACAAGCGTTCCGTCAATGTCAAGAAAAACAAGTTTTTGCTTCATAATTAGTCCTCTCAAAATAAGGCTTGCTGTACGTTTTATTGTACAGTAAGCCTTTTTTACTTATCTGATCTTAAAATGCACCGGCATACCGTTTTTCATAGGAACAGGTATTTCTCCCTGAATAAGTGGAAGAAAATATCCGATTGCATCGTCGGTAACGTTATTGCGGCTTTCATTGATCCATTTTTCCGGGAAAAACTGTTCTTTGTTAGCGGTTTCGTGTGCATCAACGCAGCCTATTTCGATCGTGTACGGATCATCGGAAACTCTCTTAAATACCATCATTATACCGCTGTTGCCCATAACGGCAGCTTTTACAGCCTCCATTCCGATAGCTTCCGATTCATCAATATCCGTTTTTGAACAGATGTGTGCAGAGCATCTTTGCATTACATTAAGCTCGATAGAACGGACTTTACAGCCGATCTCCTCACGCACAAGATCCTCAAGGATCTTTCCTATTCCCGAAAGCTGCTGATGACCGAAAACGTCAAGTTTATCGTTGCGAAGGCAGTTGCTGTCCTCAAGACGTACCCCTTCGGAAACAGCTACGATAACGGCTTTATGCTTTTTCTGCTGCTGTTTTATATCCTCAATAAAGTCCCGTGCGGAAAACCTACACTCAGGAAGATAGATAAGATGCGGCGCACACTCTCCTGCCGCTCTGAGAACACAGCAAGATGCGGTGAGCCAACCGGCGTGTCTGCCCATTACCTCAACGATGGTTACAGATTCAAGGGCATACACCGAACTGTCACAGATTATCTCCGACATTGTGGCTGCAACATACTTAGCAGCACTTCCAAAGCCCGGAGTATGATCCGTGCCGGGTAGATCATTGTCGATCGTTTTGGGAACGCCAACCACCTTTATCTTTATGCCCTTTGACTTGAAATAGTCTGAAAGCTTTGCTGCGGTATCCATAGAATCGTTGCCGCCTATATAGAAAAAGGCACCGATACTGTATTTTTCAAAACATTCCTCTATTTTCTTATATACTTCGCTGCCGCTGTCTGCATCGGGGAGCTTATATCGGCAGGAACCAAGCGCTGTTGAAGGAGTAACTCTCAGCAGCTCCATATCCTCCGGTGAAGCCAAAGCTTGTTTAAGATCTACCATTCTTTGGGACAAGACCCCTTCGATACCGTTGAGTGAACCATAGATATTTTCGATCTCCGGATGTCTCAGCGCCTCTTTTACCACACCTGCAAGGGAGGCGTTTATTGCACTGGTCGGACCGCCGGATTGTGCAACTGCAATATTCATATTCTTCACCTTTTATCCTTTATCGCATTTTACAAGTCTTTCCTATTCATTATACCATAAACAGATAAATTTTCAAGCACATCGGCTTTATTTTTTATTTTTCTGCGATAAATACAACTTATGTCCCCTTTACACACCATATATTGACTAACTTGACAATTGAATGTCAAGACTACGAAACGGGGGATAAAATATCCATTTTTAGGCTTGACAAAGAGTGCGGAAAAAAGTATAATAATTATGTATATGAACAAAACTCTATGAGAGGAAGAAAAAAATGTCAGACAATCCGAATTATCAAAAGGATATAGATAAAAACATCGGCTCTGCACCTGCAAGTGACAGAGCAGGTGATTTTGCTCAGCGCAGAAGAAACGCAAGAGATGCGGGAAGACATTTCCACGACGATCTGGCGCTGGCTGATGCTGATTACGCTGAAAAGTCTCCTTTGCTTTCCCAGACCACAAAGGGAATAATCGGTATGCTTGTGGCACTTGCACTGGTAATGCTGGTAATCCTGTTTTTCGCAAAAGTGCTTTTCCTTCACGATGCAAACGTATCGGCTAAAACGGGAACCATAACCGTTACCCTTCCCACGGGAACGACCGTTGCCACCACAACAGGAATTGAGCATCAGGCAAAGACCACAAAAGAGAGGGTAAGATACAACGTAGACAGCAAGACAGCGACCGGTGAAAACGGCGAGGCTGCTGCAATACAGCGTATAAAGTGCATATCGGCCGTACTTGTTCACCCAAAGCCGAACTCAAAATCCGGCGACATAGGCACCATACCTACCGGTGCTGTTGTAGATCTTATCAAAGATGAAAACGGCTGGTATCTTATTAAATACAACAACATTACCGGATACGCATGGAATCAGTTTTTTGAAACTGCAAAGGTGACCACCGCAGCTCAGAACTAAATCAATAACGCACAGAAAAAAGGCTGTTGCTTTGGCAACAGCCTTTACTTTTCCGATTTTTAATTTATACCCTCTGCATAGCTTATCGGCACGGTAAAAAGCACACCTGCATTAGGCTGTGAAAGCTCGCCTGTAACGCTTTTTATGGCTGCGATAGCGGACTGTACCTGCTCATCGTCGACCACGACAAAGACTGTTTTGCCTTTCTGAGCGGGGTCTACTCCTTTGAGTATCGAGCTGAGCAGACCGATAGTTGCCAGATTTTTAGCGCCGCTTATGGACTTTGCCATTCCAACGCTGTCTATACTCGTGCCGCCTCTGACACCTGCCTGGGCAAGGGCTATCATTATTTCGTCAACAAGCTCTACCCTTTTGATAACTAAAAACAAAAGCTGCATTTTTATATCATCCTTCCTTTTTATCTGTATATAAAGGACGCTGCGTTCCAGTCATCCTTTTTTCTTTCCTCAACAAGTTCAAATCCTTGTGAAACGATGCTGTCAAGCACCTCATCTTTACGGGGATCTATAATGCCGGAGACCACAAGCATACCGCCTTTTTTCAGAAAACCGCCAAATAGACCGCTCATTGCCACAAGCACATCGGCAACTATATTTGCACAAACCACGTCGTAATTTGTACCGATACGTTCAACCAGCTCAGGATCAGCAACAATATTACCTGCAAAGGTTTTATACTTGTCACTTGGTACGCTGTTTTTCTCTGCGTTCTCTGCGGCAATTTTAACAGAGTTCGGATCAATATCCACCGCAGCAGCTCTGCCCGCACCCAAGGTCATGGCAGCTATGGAAAGTATGCCGCTTCCGCAGCCAAGGTCAAGCAGCGAACAACCAGGCAGAATATTCTTTTCCAGAAGTTCAAGACAAAGCTGTGTAGTATGATGCTGACCGGTGCCAAAAGATGCGGCAGGGTCTATTTCAACTACCTTTCTCCTTTCGTTCTCGGGTACAGTTTCCCAACTGGGTTTTATAAGCAATTTTTCACCAACACAAAGGGGCTTGAAATACTTTTTCCAGTTGTTTGCCCAGTCCTGCTCACGGATATTTTTAAGCTCCAGCTCCAGCCTTCCAAAATCATCACTCATGGATCTAAGGACAGCAAGTTCCGATCTTACAGCGCTTATCATTTCAGGTGCGCTGCTATTATTTTCAATGTAGACTGTAACTGTGGTTTCACAGTCTTTCAGTCCCATCAAATCGTCGTCGATATAGTCCCAGTTTCCCTCTTTATCATCAAGAAAGGCTTGAAAATCCCTGGGATCTTTTATAACAAAGCCATCTATACCAAGTTCCAACAGCCGTCCTGTCACAGCTTCGATACCTATTGTAGATGTGGCTATATCCGCCTCGATCCAATCCATAGCGGTCACCCCGATCTCATAATAAAAAATTATAATTTGTACAGATTATACATATTATTATAACACATAAGTAACAATTTGTAAAGTCCTTTGAAGGAATTTTATGAAAAAAGCCCTCCCGATCTTACCGGCAGTGTCAATATAGAAGTATTGTGGAATTGTGTTTCAGAGGGGCACGCCCTCTCTTGCAGGGCGTCCCCTCTTCCAAAACAGTCCACCGGACTGTTTTGGAGCGTGCAGCTTGCTGTTCGCTTGTTCACGTCCCTTGCGGAGCGCACGATGTATGAGTATTTCGCTCTCTGCGGAGAGCGACGAGGGCGCCGCCCTCGACCCGCACGCTATCCGCAGGATAGTGTAGCTTTCTTTTACGAGAAAAAGCTTGACCAAAAAACCTGTTTGTTATCCGGTTTTGAAAGTTTGCATAGAACACTGAATTTTGTTTTATCTGAGCAGACAAATAATAAAATCAAAACCACCCGTTAAACGGGTGGTTTGCGAAAGCCCTATAAGGGCTTAATACGGACACTACCCCTCAAGGGGTCGGGAATAGTCTGCCAACCGCA
>ONMZ01000026.1 GCA_900319075.1 uncultured Eubacteriales bacterium | reverse complement strand
GGTTTTTTTATCAGGATAACAAAAGCGACCAAGATCTCTCTTAGTCGCTTTGCATAATTTTTCTTTAAAAAGTTTGTCTAACTTTTTGGGGTCAGTTCATTTGTTTTCTTCGGGTACTTATTTATTTTTTACCGAATCTTTCCCGTCAAACCTTACAGTTTCACCCTGCCGTATCTGTGCAAACAAATGATAAAACAAATAATTAACGTATTTTTCTGTAATTGTTGCACGTTTCAATGCAACATATCCCACCTTTTCGCCTATTAGTGAAAGGATCCTTTCCTGCCTGCCGCAAGGCTTGACCGGTGCGGCAAGTAAGGTTTTAATTCTAAGGGCATCTCCTTAGACATAAAAAATAACACCTCCCTGAAATGGAAGGTGTCACCGCATACTGCGGTCTTTTCTGCGGGCAGATCGTGAAGGGTCTGTCCGCCCGGAGAGGATGATCTGTGCCTTGAGGGAAAGCTACTGCGCCGCTGCCATAAGGTCTATGACCTCCAGCATAAGCTGAGCAGGAAGCTGCTTTTTGTCAAGGGCAACAGCAAAATGCCTTTTCCCTGTGTCCACGAACCTTATGCGGTTTTTGTACATTTTTGAAAGTGCCTGAATGTGGCAGACCTGCGGCTGGTCAATGAAAAACAGCATCTTTGACCCACGCTGGGTTATCTCTTTTATGTGCATCCTTGCCGCCCTGTTTCGGGTAAGTGCAACGTTTACAAGCCCCATCACAGCCTTTGGCGGCTCGCCGTAGCGGTCGATAAGTTCGTCCACAACGTCCTGTGAGTCCTCTGTGCTGGTGATAGAGGCGATCTTGCGGTAAGCGTCTATCCTCTGTGAAGGGTTTTCGATGTAGCTGTCCGGGATAAAAGCGTCTATGGAAATATCCACCGGACAATCCTCCGGTGACGCCGGGGGAGCCTCTCCCTTTTGCTCTGCAATAGCCTCGTTGAGCAGCCGGATATACATATCGTATCCCACCGCCTCCATGTGACCGTGCTGTTTTCCGCTGAGGATAGAACCTGCGCCCCTTATCTCCAGATCACGCATGGCGATGTGAAAGCCCGAGCCGAACTGGGTAAATTCCCTTATGGCATCAAGCCGTTTTGAAGCCACCTCCGAAAGCACCTTGCCCCGCCTGAATGTGAAATAGGCAAACGCCCTGCGGTTTGAACGCCCCACACGTCCCCTTAGCTGGTAAAGCTGAGAAAGCCCCATTCTGTCAGCGTCCTCGATGATAAGGGTGTTAACGTTGGGAACGTCAACTCCTGTTTCTATAAGCGTCGTGCACACAAGCACATCTATCTCTCTGTCCACAAGCTGGCGCCAGATCTCCGAAAGCTCGTCCTCGTCTATCCGTCCGTGGGCAATAGCTATCCTTGCATCGGGCAAAAGCTCTCTGAGTTTTGCCACAGTCATTTCTATCGAGTTTATCCTGTTGTGTATATAATATACCTGACCGCCTCTGCGAAGCTCCTTGCTTATGGCTTGAGCGATAACTCCCAGATTATACTCCATAACGTAGGTCTGCACAGGGTATCTGTCCATGGGAGCCTCGTTTATAACCGACATATCTCTTATGCCGCTAAGGGCCATGTTAAGGGTCCTTGGTATAGGTGTAGCAGATAAGGTGAGCATATCAACTCCGTGGAAAAGCTCTTTGAACTTCTCCTTTGCAGCCACTCCGAAACGCTGCTCCTCGTCGATTATGGCAAGCCCGAGATCTTTGAACACAACGTCCTTCTGAACAAGTCTGTGTGTGCCGATAATAAGATCCACCGTGCCCATGCCAAGCTCTCTGATCACCGCCTTTTGCTCCTTTGGCTTGCGGAAACGTGAAAGGAGCTCCACCTTGATAGGGAAGTGCTCAAAACGCTTCACCGCCGTCTGATAATGCTGCCAGGCAAGTACCGTTGTGGGAACAAGAACAGCCACCTGTTTGCCGTCAAGCATAGCTTTGAAAGCTGCACGCAAAGCTACCTCTGTTTTGCCGAATCCAACGTCGCCGCATAGCAGACGGTCCATAGGACAGGGCTTTTGCATATCATCTTTTATCTCCTGTGCCGAGCGAAGCTGATCCTCGGTCTCGTCGTAATCAAAGCGCTCTTCAAATTCCGCCTGCCATTCGTTATCCGGGGAAAAGGCATAGCCCTTTGCGGTTTGCCGCTGGGCGTAAAGCTTTGTAAGCTGCTGAGCCATATCCTTGACCGCAGCTTTCGCCTTGCTTCTGGTCTTAGCCCATTCGGTGGAATTGAGCTTGTTGAGCTTTATGTTTTCCTCGTCCCTTGGGCCGATATATCTTGACACAAGGTCAAGCTGGGTCACGGGCACATAAAGCACATCTGTGCCGGCGTATTTTATGGTTATATAGTCCTTTGTAACGCCGTTTGTTTCAATGTTTTTTATCCCGTCAAATCTTCCTATTCCGTACATGGAATGTACAACGATATCTCCGGCTTTAATGTCCGAAAGACTTTTGATCTCCTCGCCGGCTTTCTTTGATCTGCGCCTGCGCTTTGCGACCATCGTCTTCATCTGTGTTATCGCTGCACAGCCTGCCTGGGGGTATTCAAATCCGCCGGAAAGGCTCCCTGTACGAACATAGACCTTGCCGGGCAGTATCTTGCTTTCGTCGGTAAGCTTTTGTGCGCTTATACCTGCCTGGATAAGGTCGTTGACGATTATGGGCACCGTCTTTTCCGAGCCTGCGAGCACAACGGTGCAAAAGCCGTTTTGACAAAGAGATGTAAGCTCCTGCTCCAGGTGAAGGATATTTCCTCCCCAGGGGGAATTCTGGCGGCAGTCGGCATTTATCAGCTTTTTATACTTTATGCCGTTGTTTGAGCGCATAAAGGTATCAAGAAAAACGCATTTTGCCGAAAGGATACTGCTTTGGGCAGAGGGAAGGTCCGTAACAAAGCCCTCAAGCTTTTTAAAGAGTATCCCGTCCTCGTAAAGAAGCTTTATGTCCTCGTTAAGGCGGGAAAGTGATGCCTTTCCCTTTTCAAGACAGTTTGCATATTCGCAAACGATCACCGCACCGCTTTCAAAGTAATCAAAAACGGTAGCGGTCTTTTCATACGCCAGACAGTAATACTTATCAAGGTTGGTAAGGGTTATCCCTGCCTCAACGGTCTGGATATCCCGGCTTATATGCTTTCTTATGGCTTCAAGCTTTTTGCCTCTTGCGCTTTTTGAAAGCTCCTCAAGCTTTTGCAAAAGGCAGGCGCTGTTTTCAAAGATTATTTCAAGGGCGGGAAAAACGCTGACAGAGTCGATGGGGTCGGTGCGGCGCTGGGTATCGGTATCAAAATATGAAAGGGTATCTATCTCGTCTCCCCACAGCTCCAGCCGCACAGGATGGGACTCCTGTACAGGAAAGATATCCACGATGGAACCACGCACAGAAAACTGGGCGTGACCCTCGATCTGGTCGGTACGGGTATAGCCCCCTGCTAAAAGCTTTTTTACCAGCTCTTCAAGCTGAACCTCTGAATTTATTTTCAGCTCAAAAGAATTATCCCTCAGCACCTTTGGTGGGATAGTTCCCTGAAGGCAAGCCTCCATGCTTGCACAAAGGACCTTGCATTTGCCTTGTAAAAGCAAAGACAGGGCTTCAAGCCGCTTATGTTCGTATTCTCTTGAAATGCCCTCCATATAGGCAAAGTTCAGATCCTTTGCGGGAAAAACACAGGCGATCGTCTGCTGTGCCATTGAGTTTATGTCCTCCGTCATACGGGCGCAGGCAGCTTCGTCCTCACAGATAACAAGGCATGGCGAAAGGGTGCTTACCCCAAGGGAGAGCTGGGCTTTGTGGATATGTGAAACGCCTGTGACACAGCAGGGGGTATAGCCCCCAAGGAGGCATTTTTTTATGTCCTTATAAGTGTCCAGACGGGAACAGATGTCGTAAAAAATGTTCATAAGAGCGTTCTATCCTTTTTGTTTAAGCTTTAAAAAAGCAAAGTGAATATTTCCCGCCAAGCAGGTATTTTTGGCGGCTCAGTTATAGTCGTTCATTGCCTGGTTTATGTTTCCACGGAGTATAAGCTCCACCGCCCTTGCGGTGTGGTCAAAGACCTCACCCAGCAGTTTAAGCTCATTGTCGCTGTAAGAGGAAAGGACCCAGTCTGCAAGGTCATAATCCGGGTGGGGCTTGCCGCCGACGCCTATTTTTATCCTTGGAAAGTCCTGAGAGCCGCAGTTGTGGATAATGCTTTTTATGCCGTTGTGACCACCGGAGGAGCCTTTTCTCCTAAGACGCATTTTGCCCACGTCAAGGGAGATATCGTCAAAGATAACGATAATATTCTCAGGGGGGATATTATAAAAATCCATAGCGTCGGAGATCGCCTCGCCGCTTTTATTCATATAGGTTAGAGGTTTCATCACAAGGCAGCGTTTATCCGATATGACCGTATCGGCGATAAGGGCGTTGAATTTATGGGTGTTGACGCTGAAACCAAAGCGCTGTGAAAGGGCATCTACCGCCATAAAACCGGTATTGTGGCGTGTTTTTTCGTACTCCACACCGGGATTTCCCAGCCCTGCGATAATAAACTCGGGTCTGCCCTGGGGTCTTTTAGGGGAAAGGGCTTTTAGCTTTTCAAAAATATCCATAGTTTTTTCTCCTTTTTGGAAATAACGCCAATAACCCCGTTTTTATGCCAAAACGGGGTGGGTATTTATTGATAACAATATAGCACAAAAGCAAGGCTTTGTCAACAAAAAGCAGCCCATTGGGACTGCTTTGAGAGAACATATTTATTCGTGCATAGTGCCGAAATTGATATCCTTAGCGGTATCGACATCTTTTGGTGGGGTGGGCCACTGCCCGATAACAGCGCCTTCCTCTTTTGCTGACCACTGAGCAAAGTTTTCAGCATCTCTGGTGTTCGGATCAAAGTAGATACAGACGTAGCCCATTTCGTCGCCGTAGTCACGGAGAGCATCATATACAGCTTTTTCGAGCGGGTCGCTTGAATCCTTGAAGCTCTCAACAGGCACAGCGCCGTCAGTCTTTATTGCTTTGACTCTATTACCGTCAGCGATAAGATCGGAAGCCTTGTTGTATACTGAGGTGAAAACGAGCTTGGCATTTGAATTTGCGGTTTTAAGATCAGCCTTTGTCATGCCGGATTTAACGGCGGCGTCGTCCACCTTTGTAAAGGAAACGCTGTTGGTTTGCGATCCTGAGGTAGTGCTAATCTTCATCTTATCCTTTGTAAGCTCCTCGATCGTATAATTGATGCTTATGCTGTCTCTGGTGATAATAAGATTGTCGCCGTCGATCTTATAGTCCGCTTTTGTCTGATCGTTGCCCGCTTCAAACTCCATTGTACCGTCCTTGTTGAAGCGTGTATACGAGCCGCTGTTTTTGTCATCTTCCCATGTTCCTACGATAAGGTCCTTTTTTGACTTGAACACAAAAAGGAACAGCACGAGCAGCGTGATCGCAATGACTGCTGCGACAGCGCATATAATAATGATGAGCTTCTTTTTGCTCTTGCCCTGCGCCTGCTGGAACTGCGGTGCATCCTGCATCTGAGGCGCTGCCCGGAACTGCGGTTGCTGCTCGGGTATGATCGGTACATCATTGGTCATCGGTGTGCCGCATTTATTGCAGAAAACTGCGCTGTCGTCCTGCGGAGAGCCGCATTTTGTACAATTTTTCATTATCTTCATCCCTTCGTGTGGGCTGTCTGTTCACAGCCAGTCCAGCCGTTTTATATGTCAAATCATAGCATATGTGTCGAATTTTGTCAACAACAGAAAACTGCAAAAACGATTTTTATAATGCTGAACAAAACCGGGGCTTTCTTTTTACCAAAAAGCAGCCCTGCTGATGGGCTGCTTTTGAAAAGTTATTTCCTGGACTCGAAGGGTCCTACCCAGGTGTGGGGAGGTATGTCGGTTTTGCAGATATATGAGGACAGGATAACGCTGCCGTCGCCGATAGCTGCGCTTTCTATAACGCTTCCCTGACCGATGCGGCAGTCCTTTCCGATGACTGTATCGCCTGAAATGGTCACGTTGTGGCAGATGGTGGTGCCTATGCCGATGGTGACTTTTCTGCCGATGCTCACCCCGTCGGTACAGGTGAACTCGATGCCCTGGTCAAGCCACTTGCCGATAATGGCTTTTCTTGCAATATCGTTAAGCTCCAGCAGACCTTTGCGGTCGTTGGCTCCCAGTGAAACGCTGGGGTTGAGTGAGGTATAGGCATCTGCACGTTTGCCCTTTGCGATAATAAGCTCCACGCAGTCGGTAAGGTAGTATTCCCCCTGGGCGTTGTTAGGCTTGATTTCACCCAGGACTTCAAGGAGCGAGGCGGTATCGAACCAATAGCAGCCGGAGTTTATCTCGTTTATTTCAAGCTGCTCCGGGGTACAGTCCTTATGTTCAACTATCCCGGAGATACCGCTGCCGGTGCGGATGACCCTTCCGTAACCTGTTGGGTCGTCTATTTTTGAGGTAACTACCGTAACGCCGCAGGAGTTTGCCTTATGCAGCTCCAAGGCGGCGGTTATGGTCTTTTTGTCGATAAAGGGCGCATCGCCGCAGAGGATAAGGGTATTTCCCCCGTTTCTCTCTTTAAGATAACCGGCTGCCTGCATCACGGCATGGCCTGTGCCCAGGCGTTCTTTCTGCTCTACGGTGGTGATGCGGGCTTTGCCGTGACGGGCACAAAGATATTCGTCTATGTACTGTCCCTGATAGCCCTTGACGACGCATATGTCGTTTATCCCCGAATCTTCGCAGGCGCTTATTACCCATTCAAGCATAGGCTCCCCAAGGACGCTGCACAGGACTTTGGGTTTTTCGCTTTTCATTCGCTTGCCTTGTCCGCCGGCAAGTATTATAACATTATCTGCCATTTTATGACCTCCTGATGGTTAGTTTGAATAATTATTTTTCCTTATGCCATATATTATAGCCCTAATCTCCGGTCAAGTCAATAAGCAGGGGCGCAGGAAGATCCTTTGCCCGAAGGGGATATGTGGAAAATATACATAAATAGCACGGAAACATTGTGCAAAAATTATAGTTTAAAATTCTGTGAAAAGTATGGTAATTTGGTTCAATATCTGTTATAATATAAGGGCAACCGTAGTATTAGCGTCCGAAAGGCTCGCTTTTGGCGGAGCTATTGCCGCCTTTACGGGAATTCAAAATAAACGGAGGTATAATCAATGGCTAAAAAGTATTGTTACCTTTTCTCAGAAGGTAATGCCAGCATGAGAGAACTTCTCGGCGGTAAGGGTGCAAACCTTGCTGAAATGACAAACATCGGTCTTCCTGTTCCTCAGGGATTCACCATCACAACCGAGGCTTGTACTCAGTATTATGAGGACGGCGGTATCAGTGAGGAGATCCAGGCTGAGATCAGAGAGTACATCGTTAAAATGGAGGAGATCACCGGCAAGAAATTCGGTGACAAGGAAAATCCTCTTTTGGTTTCTGTTCGTTCCGGAGCAAGAGCTTCTATGCCGGGTATGATGGACACTATCCTCAACCTTGGCCTGAACGAGGACGTTGTTGAGACTATCGCTGCAAAGTCCGGCAATCCAAGATGGGCTTGGGACTGCTACAGAAGATTTATCCAGATGTATTCCGACGTTGTTATGGAAGTGGGCAAGAAGTACTTTGAGCAGCTCATCGACAAGATGAAGGATGCAAGAGGAGTTAAGCAGGACGTTGAGCTTACAGCTGACGACCTCAAGGAGCTTGCTGGTCAGTTCAAGGCTGAATACAAGGCTAAGATCGGTACAGACTTCCCAAGCGATCCTAAGGAACAGCTCATGGGCGCTATCAAGGCTGTATTCAGAAGCTGGGATAACCCAAGAGCAAACGTATACAGAAGAGACAACGATATCCCATTCAGCTGGGGTACTGCTGTTAACGTACAGTCTATGGCATTCGGTAACATGGGCGACAACTGCGGAACAGGTGTTGCATTTACCCGTGACCCTGCAACAGGTGAGAACAAGCTTATGGGTGAGTTCCTTACCAACGCACAGGGCGAGGACGTTGTTGCAGGTGTTCGTACACCAATGCCTATCGAGGAGATGGCTCAGAAGTTCCCACAGGCTTACGAGGACTTCGTAAAGGTTTGTGAGACTCTTGAAAACAGATATCATGATATGCAGGATATGGAGTTCACCGTTGAGGACGGCAAGCTTTATATGCTGCAGTGCAGAAACGGTAAGAGAACTGCACAGGCTGCTCTGAAGATCGCATGCGATCTGGTTGCTGAGGGTCACAAGACCGAGGCTGAGGCTGTGGCAATGATCGATCCGAGAAACCTTGACACTCTGCTTCACCCACAGTTCGACGCAAAGGCACTCAAGGCTGCTACTCCTATGGGCAAGGGCCTTGGCGCTTCTCCTGGAGCTGCTTGCGGTAAGATCGTATTTACTGCTGACGACGCTGTTGCTTGGGCTGAAAAGGGCGAGAAGGTAATTCTTGTCAGACTTGAGACTTCACCTGAGGACATCACAGGTATGAAGGCTGCTCAGGGTATCCTTACAGTTCGTGGCGGTATGACATCTCACGCTGCCGTTGTTGCAAGAGGAATGGGCGAGTGCTGCGTTTCCGGCTGCGGCGACATCAAGATGGACGAGGAGAACAAGAAGTTCGAGCTTGGCGGAAAGACTTTCGTTGAGGGCGACTACATTTCTATCGACGGTACAACAGGTAACATCTACGACGGAGTTATCCCGACAGTTGACGCTACTATCGCAGGTGAGTTCGGCAAGATCATGGCTTGGGCTGACAAGTACAGAAAGCTCAAGGTAAGAACAAACGCTGATACTCCTGCTGATGCTAAGAAGGCAAGAGAGCTGGGCGCTGAGGGTATCGGTCTTTGCCGTACAGAGCATATGTTCTTCGAGGCTGACAGAATCGCAGCATTCAGAGAGATGATCTGCGCTGATACAGTTGAGGAGAGAGAGGCTGCTCTTGCTAAGATCGAGCCAATGCAGCAGGCTGACTTCGAGGCTCTGTATGAGGCACTTGAAGGAAATCCTGTTACTATCAGATTCCTTGACCCACCGCTTCACGAGTTCGTTCCTACTGAGGAAGAGGACATCAAGGCTCTTGCAGATGCACAGGGCAAGTCCGTTGAGGACATCAAGGCTATCATCGCTTCACTGCACGAGTTCAACCCAATGATGGGTCACCGTGGATGCCGTCTTGCTGTAACATATCCTGAGATCGCTGCTATGCAGACAAAGGCTGTTATCAAGGCTGCTATCAATGTTAAGAAGGCTCACGCTGACTGGAATGTTGTTCCTGAGATCATGATCCCACTGGTTGGCGACGTTAAGGAGCTTAAGTTCGTTAAGAAGGTTGTTGTTGAGACTGCTGATGCTATTATCGCAGAGGCTGGTTCTGACCTCAAGTACGAGGTTGGTACAATGATCGAGATCCCAAGAGCTGCTCTTACAGCTGACCAGATCGCTGCAAATGCTGACTTCTTCTGCTTCGGTACAAACGACCTGACACAGATGACATTCGGCTTCTCAAGAGACGACGCAGGCAAGTTCCTCGGCGCTTACTACGATAAGAAGATCTTTGAGAGCGATCCGTTCGCTAAGCTGGATCAGGACGGCGTAGGCAAGCTTATGAAGATGGCTCTTGATCTTGGTAAGCCTGTTAATCCGAAGCTCCACTGCGGAATCTGCGGCGAGCACGGCGGAGATCCTTCTTCTGTTGAGTTCTGCCACAAGATCGGTCTGGATTATGTTTCATGCTCACCGTTCCGTGTGCCGATCGCAAGACTGGCTGCTGCTCAGGCTGCAATTGCAGAGGGGAAGTAATTCACGACTATCTGAAAATTGGCGATTTTACGCTGCTTCAGGGCGATGCGGAGAATTACTTCAAAGCTAAGTCCGAGAAGCGTGAATTCCATAATTGGCGTGACATCCGTGTAAACGTGTATGTCTGAGCCGATAGAATAGTTAATAATAAGGCTCTCACAGTTTCGGCTGTGAGAGCTTTTTTTAGTATTTCAATGATTAAAAACTTACGTATCTTTAATCATTTTTGAATGATTTTATTTAACATTGATATTGACAATTTAACATTGAATATGTTATAATGATAAAAACGATGTTAAATAAGGCGGTGAGCAGATGATAAACTATATTCAGGAAACTTTAGGGTGTAATGTTACCGAACAAGACTATATCGTTCCAAATGAATTTCCTATGTACCTCAAAAATGATTACTCGTATAAAAGGTATACAATTAACGGAGTAAAATGCCTTGCTGTTAAGCCATATGATTTTTCACTTTCAGGCTATAAAAAGCAGAGAACAAAGATCGCTGAATTAACAGGTTTAAATGCTATACTTGATCTTGATAAAATTACTCCCTATCAACGAAAAGCGTTAATAAATGATAGGATCCCTTTTGTAGTTAATGGTACACAGCTATATCTTCCTTTTCTAGCAATTTCGCTCACAGAAAAATACAATAAAACTGAGAAAACTGAAAAATTCAGTCCTGTTACTCAATTAGTATTCCTCTATGCTTACTATAAGAAAGAATTCTTGCCTGTAACAGAACTATCTAAGATACTTGGCTATTCTGTTATGTCGATCAATCGTGCATATAACGAATTGATCAGCTGCAATCTGGTAAAATTTCAGGTAAAAGGCAGAAAAAAGTCTTTCTCGCCAGTTTTGCCCTACGTTGAACTTCTGAAGGCAGCAGAACAATATATGATCGATCCTGTGACAAAAAAATACCACTGCAACAAACTGTATGACTTTACAGATAACCTCAAATCAGGTCTATATGCACTAAGTGAAAAAACTATGCTTGAAATAAGTGAAACTGAGAAGTGTTATGCTGTAACCAAAAAGCAAGCTTCAATTACAAAGCTTCAGAATAAAGAAATAGATCCTGATGACAGAAACGCTGTAACTGTTGAATGTTGGAGTTATGATCCCTCTTTACTGACTAAAGATGGTTGTGTCGATGACATTTCTTTGATGCTAACGCTCAAAGATAATGATGATGAACGTGTGCAAATGGAAGTTGATGAGTTAAGGAGAAAATATAAATGGTAACGGGAATAGAAACGTTCAGAGAAAAATTCTCTGGATTTGAAAATATGTATACACTGATCGGCGGTGCTGCTTGTGATCTTATCATGGACGACGTTGGACTCGACTTCAGAGCAACTAAAGACTTCGATATCGTTCTCATTATCGAAGCTCTCAACGCTGAATTTGGCAGAGCATTTTGGGAGTTCATCAAAGATGGAGGATATCAGATCAGAGAAAAAAGCAACGGTGAACCTGAATTTTATCGGTTTCAAAAGCCCTCAGACTTAGCATATCCGAGAGAAATAGAGCTATTTTCAAGAAGGAGCAATATAATATCCGCCCCCTCAGATAGTAGGCTCATGCCTGTTCATATTTCCGATGATCTTTCAAGTCTTTCAGCTATACTTCTGAACGATGAGTATTATGAGTTCTTAAAAAGTGGCCTTGTATTGATAAATGGCATTCAGGTACTAAATTATACACATATTATACCTTTCAAAGCGAAAGCCTGGCTTGATCTGAAGATGCGGAAAGAAAATGGTGAATCCATCGGCAGCAAGAAAATTGAAAAACATAAACGTGATGTTTTTCGTCTTTCACAGCTTGTAACAGGAAATGATCATATTGAATTATCAGATGAAATTCTGGCTGACATGACAAACTTCATTTCCAAAATAGAAAACGAAACTATTGATTTAAAGAATTTAAATATCAGAGGCGAAAAAAGCAAAATACTCGATACTCTGGAAAAAGTGTATTTACGTATATCTTAATTGGAGGATAGCTATGAAAAATGCGATAAGAGAATATCTTGATATGGCGGACTCTGAAAAGGAGAGTTTGCTAAAGACTGCAACATTAGTTTTTGATACAAATGTGCTGTTAAATCTTTATAGATGTTCAAAATCCACTCGTGATGCTTTATTGGTAATAATGAATTCATATAAGGATAGATTATGGATTCCTTATCAAGTTGCAAAAGAATTTATGAGTAATCGTCCCGAAGTAATTATCGAAACTAAAAACATTTATGAAAATATGATTTCTAATGGAGAAAAGCTTGTAAATGATTTTGCAGCATTTTTAAGAATAAAACCAAATGACAAATCTTGCGAGGAACTAAAAGATATAATCACAAAATGGATTGAAGCCAAACGAACAACAAACCTTGAAGTCTCATCTTGCTCAGATGACAAAATTTTGGAAAGAATACTTACTCTATTTGATGGAAGAGTGGGCGAAGAGTATGATTCGGCGACGTTGGAAAAAATTAAAAAAGATGGAAAAGAAAGATATGATAAACAAATTCCTCCGGGATATAAAGATAGTAAAAAGAACAAAGGTGGTAATGATAATAACGCTTTCGGTGATTTGATATATTGGAAACAAATACTGGATTATGCCAAAGAAAAGAATACCGATGTCATTTTGGTTACCAGCGATCAAAAAGAGGATTGGTGGAGCGTTAAAAGTAGACAAACAATAGGACCAAGACCAGAACTTAAGAAAGAATTCTATGATATAACAGGAAATAGTTTTCATATGTATAATATGGAACAGTTTATCAAAATCGCAAGTAAACATCCAGATGCTGAAGTAATGGAAGAAATAAAATCTATATCTGTTAATCCTAGATTGCCTGAAATCGGATTGATGGGGGTTGGATTTAAACCAGATACATTATCTAACATCGAAGAAGAGTTATACTACTTAGAAGAAAAGAATGAAAATCAATACAGCTCACTGCTTGGATACGAAAAATTAATGGCATCCGGGAAAATAACTCCAAAACAAAAGATTCAGTATAAACAGACAAAAGAAAGTTTTAAGCGCGATGAAGAAAGAATACGTGAACTTAGAATGAAATTAAAAGGATTGACAATTATTGGGTTAGGAAATCTATGATAATAATGCAATATTGTAACTATATATCTTTTTGTTTTAATAATCAAAAAAATAGAGTTTGTTTTTTGACAGAAATGCTGCAATAAGCGCCCAGCAGGCTGCAATCAACGAAAAGAAGTAATTCACGACTATCTGAAAATCGGCGATTTTACGCTGTTTCAGGGCAATGCAGAGAAGTACTTCAAAGCAAAGTCCGAGAATCGTGAATTCCATAATTGGCGTGACATCCGTGTAAACGTGTATGTCTGAGCCGATAGAATAGTTAATAATAAGGCTCTCAGAGTTTAAGTCGGTAATAATATAGAAGTTTTTCAACAACTATTATGTAAAGACCTATACAGTGAGCTATGAAACAGAACAGGCAGATACTTCAAACGATGTATCTGCCTGTTTTTTTATAACAACGCTCGAACTTCGAGTAATCTGTTTCTTACAGCTGACAGCTTGCTTTTTCGACCAAATCATGCTACAATATGTATATACTATTCTATATTTTGATTAGAGGTGGCAATGTATGAGTAAGCCTAGTAATACACTGTATAAAGCATTGCAGGATTTTCCTCGTAAAAGGATCACATTGGAGGAACTCAGCCGATTATGCTCAGATTCGGAACAACTTAACGAACAGATAAAAGAGCTTACCAATAAAGGTGTATTAGTGCCTATCAAGAGCAGTGGAACAAACGGAAACCAGAAAAATCCTTTGTTTATGCGATACACTATCTGCATTGAAAACACGATACAGGTGTCACCAGATGAGATCAATGCACTCCATCCGAGACTTTCAGCAAATGGATATCTGCTTCGTAATCGAATGCAGTTTGTCAATAACAGGGCGTTTTTGTGCCGTTTGACCGAATGGCTTACCAATCAAAAGGGCAATGATATGATGTCGAGGCGTGAGCGCTCTTTTGCCATCTTCGGTGAAGAGAAGGAATTGGATAATCATTTAAGATTATTGGAAGCTATCGGAATCACAGGAGATATGCTTCGATATTATGAAACGCCTGAACAGTGCTTTTCGGATTATATCCCCGTCCGAAAGTCAACTATGACCTTACTCATTTGTGAAAACAAGGATATATGGTTCAATATTCGTCGACTTATGTATGAATCCCAAGCTAACACATTATTTGATACTCAAATTGATGGTGTGATTTTCGGGCAGGGCAATGACATCACGGGTAAGGATAAATTCCGTTCCTATGCTGCATATCTTGGGGCTGATACAATTCGTTTTCTGTATTGCGGTGATATCGACAGAGCCGGCTTTGATATCTTTCTGCGGCTTTGCAAAGCAGCAGAGGAACTTCATATCGAATTGTTCCTTCCGGCATATAAAAAAATGCTGGAACTGAGCCGTAACATTCAGCTCCCCGACAGTGAGGATAAGCGATGCATCATTCCTGAAATGTCCGATATACTGCCATTGTTCCGGACTGACGAACAGAAACAGATCACACAGATACTAAATGATAATAAGCGTCTGCCGCAGGAGATCCTTTCGTATCCCGTACTGGCGGACAACATGAGGTAAGAACATGATTTCAGCAGAATCCAAAGAATTGTTACAGGATTTTGAGAAACGTATGCGATTCGTGAATCTGATCAAATACTGGCTGCAAAGAAGTAAGCCAACGGAGATTCGCGAATTATTGCATAATGATGATGATAAGACCGACAATCTTATCCTTATGGTAATGGTTTTTATCATGGACAGTACTCTTCGATATGGCGAACGCTGCACAAAACAAGATATCACAGCATTTCTGCGAGAACTTGCTGATGTGTACGATTATGAACCCGAATCTGCAAAAATGCTGACCGATTATATTATAACAGATGTATTACAAAGCAACGGAAAAGTGCGCTCATTTGATACTTTTTACAACAGCGATGAACAGTTCAGAGATCAACGCTCACTTATTCTCCTTGAACAGCAAAGCGGCAGTTATGTTCTGACAAATGAAGCGTATGAGTTTTTGTTTAGAACCAAAGAGATTGACAGCGAACTGGATTTTTCTGTTAACCGTTTCAAATTACAGGAGTTTATCAAACGTGGTAACTACGGTAAAGCGCTTCGGGAGAGCCGTGAACTGGTCAGCCGAGTAAGGAATCTGAAAACAAGAATGGATGACTTTATGCTTCGGTGCAGGACCAATATTTCCGAAGTGTCTATTGATGAATATGAGGAGATCGTCACGCAGGTAAAGGATTCCTTTGAGGACGAAAATAAGCAGCTTAGTGATATCCGCACTCTTGTATCAGCAAAGCTGCAAGCTATTGCAGATGACCAGATCAATTCAGACGAGATTATCGGTCAGACCGAACAAGAGATACGGGAAATACTTGAAAACATTGATACAGTAATAAGCGAGCAGAGCCGTGTATTTAATCAGAAATTCTCGCTTTCCGAGCTATATGCCGATCTGTTAGATGACAGCTTTTCTTATTTGCAGGCAGGACGCTTTGACCTTGAACATGAATTATTACTTCCCTTGCAGAAAATGCAGCTGCAAGATACAAGAAATGTCGGAAAGCTGTTTGCACCGCTTTATCGTCCGTTTTTTTCGCATATGTTCGGTATTGATTTCTTTTACAGCAGGCAAAATGCTATCCGAGAGGGTAACAGAGATGACGGTATTGATATCGTAAGTGATGATAATGCCAAAACTGCGGCTGATATCAGAAATAAAAGATATGTGGAGATCATAAGAGGATTACTGACTTTTGCAGATAAAAACTCCATTTTCTGTTTTAGCGATTACCTTGCGGCGGTTCCAAAAGAACAAGTGCAGGAGCAGCTGCGGGAAAAATTCTTGCCTGATGTCATGCTTAAGCTCTACGGAATTGGAGAGATTGATGTTGCAGGCTGGCGTTCAGAACAGCAGAATATTATCGTGCCTGTCGGTGAATTTGATCTTTCCTATTGCCTGAGCGAACTTCCAAAAGAATTCGTGCAGATGGAGTCGATACTGATACATAAGCTTGATGAAGTAATCACTTTACTGGATTCTGCGGGCGGCAGTATCAAAATGAATGATTTTAAGATCGAGGTGAGAAGATGAAACCAGAAGGTCTGAAACTGTTTGCAAAACTCATGGAAAAGGGATACATTACCCGTGAACAGGAACCAACATATTATGAGTATTACAACGATCCGGAAATTGCTTCTGAGCTTGCAATCATGGAGCAGGAACTTGACTTCATGCTTTACAGGACAAACGGCAGGCTTTATCTTCTACCGAATCCAAGCAATGAACTATTTTCACAGGATAACAGTGATTTTCGCCGCAGTGTTGGCAATGAAAAGTTGGAAGAGCTATATTTACTGAATTATATGGCGATCTTTCTTTTGAACGAGCTTTACGGCGGAAAAGGCAATACACTGCAAACGAGGTATTATATCAAAGAATCCGACTTTTTGACCGAGTTTACACAGCATTGTGAACAAGTCCGAGCTGATGGTGAAGCACTGAAAAGTGCCGCTGCACAGTATAGTATGGATTTCCTTCGTTTGGCAGATAACTGGCTTGCAAAGCGTGGCGATGAATCGAATTCAGTAGATACAAAGCACGGGTGTTTTATGAAGATCATCAGAAAGTTCCGTGATGAGGAATTATTATATGATGCGGACGGTGTATGGAAGCCGACAGTAAAACTGAACGACCTGATGCCGTATTATTTATCGCAAAATCGTATTGCAGAGATACACGCTATTCTGGAGGGAGGAAGAACAGATGCCGGCGATCCGTAAGATCAGAATTGTGAATTTCAGATTCAATGACGGTGCAAAGCTGATTCCTGACGAGATATTCTGTACCGAAAACGCTGAGGGAAAGCCGATCGACACGCTACTGAATCTCGATAACGGCGGCGGCAAGTCTGTTATTGTACAGCTGCTTCTTCAACCTGTCTGCCCGAAAGCAAAAGTGCAGAACCGCAATATCAGCGATTATTTTCAGAAAGGCACTGACCACGCTTTCATTCTGATAGAATGGGCTTTGGATGGCTCAACTAACAGTCTGCTGACCGGTATCGCATTGGCTGCAAGCACAACAGCAGATGATGAGAACGAAAGCAAGGCTGTTCGCTACTACACGTTTATGCACGATTATACAAGAGCCGGCGATAAACTCGACCTGATCAATCTTCCACTTACCGAACGGACGGACAATCATATCCGTCCTATGTCGTTTGATGATCTTCGTAAGTATTTGCAGAACAGAAAGGTCGAATATTATCCTTCCGATTCGTTGCGGCGATATCATAAACGCTTGGAGGAATACGGTATTCTCCACACAGAATGGGAAAATATCCTTGTTCGCATCAATGCAGTGGAAGGAGGCATTACAAAATTCTTTGAGGAATACCGAACCGCCGACAGACTGCTTGACAAGTTTATCATTCCGGGTGTGATGCCAAATGATTCAGCGTCAGCGGAAGCTCTGGAAGAAATGTTCGTCCATTATGCGGACAGCTATGCAGGGCAGGAGGAAAATCTTCGCTTGCAGTCACAGATCAAAGCTTTTACGGAAAAGCTGCAAGGGATACTTCCGTTTATGAAGAATATGTGGGATGCCGAAGATCAGAGGATACAGGCAATTCGTTTGCTGGCTGACCATTTATTCACACTTGATCATCATATCAAACTGGAAATTGAGAAGCAAGCGCAGATCGAACAAACAATAGCTGACCTGAAAGCAAAACTGCATCACATCAAAGCAGAGAAGGCTTCGGAGACTTATTATCTTGCACAGGAGAGTCTTGACAAAGCATCTACGGAGCTTGAAGAATGCAGACAGCAAAAAGAAGATGCTGAAAATCAGCGTGACAAGTTTGCCCATATGGTCAAAGTATTGAATGCTGCCAAGGAATACGCAGAGCTATTTGAACTGCAAAATGATGAGAAAGCATTGACTGCACAAATCAGAGAGTTGGAGCAGGGAACGCAGGATTCTCGTATTCTTTCCTTGAAGTATTCACTTTTCTTACTGGCAGCCAAATTAAAACAACAGACAGAAAGTGATTTGCATCAGGCAGAATCAGCAAGGAAAGAACAATCAGATGCACTCTGTAAGGTAAAAGAAAAGATAGAACAGATTACCACACAACGTAATGAAAATAATACCAGCTTAAATCAGACGATCGGCAGCCAAAAAATAATGCTTGATCAGATCAAACGGGGGTTGTCAGAGCTTGCTTTACACATCACGGTCATGCTTGATGGAAGCTATTCTAAGGAGGATATCGAGAGTATCCGTTCAGGCTATGATAAAAAGATCAAAAATGCAAATAACGAAATTGAAAGATGTCAAAATGAAGCAGAACAGCTCGGGCAGGAACTTGATGCTCAGGATGCAGAGCGCACAGGGCTGACTCAGACACAGGCAAATTGTAAAGTCAGCCTGCAACAGCATGAGACTGAAATGAAACAATACAGAGATGCGTATAAATCCGTTCTTCCTGTACTGGAGCATCTGTCAATACCTGAAAGCCGGTTGTTTACTGATGAGCCGATAACAAGCCTTGATAATATACTTGCAAAGCTGAGAGAACAACTGAGACAAACCGAGCATTCAACTGAATTGCTTGCAGAACAGGTAAGATGTATTGAAGCAGGACAGCTTCACCTTTCTAAAACAGCAGTTGACTTCTTGCAGGGATCAGGCGTTTCTTTCCAGACAGGCGAGCATTATCTGAATTTTCAGTCACTTAGAATACGTGAGGATATTCTTGCAGTCAATCCGCTTGTCGCTTATGCCGTCATAGTTGATTCCGAAAAAGAGCAGATAAAGCTGCTGTCACAAACAACAGATTTATGGCTGTCGGCTGTTGTTCCGGTATATACACGTTCTGAGCTTGCTGATATGGCAGACGGGAATTGGAGTGAGAATAACCGCTTTCTCTCTGCATTTGATAAGGAATACTTTCGTGATGTCTCTACTTACAGAGATCTCATACAGCAAAGACTGGATGATGCAAAAGCTGAGATTGAACATATTAAGCGTCAGATAAGAGAGTGGGAATCAGAACACAGCATACTCTCTGCATTTACATATTCCGCCGATGATGAGCAGCATATTCAGGAGCAGATCAATTCTTGTCAGTCAGACCTCCAAACAATTAAGGATTCGCTATTGGCACTTGACAAAAGAAAAGCGGATATCAAAAAGCGCACAGAGGAACTTCGTGAACTTATTAATGCAGAGCAGCGCGTTTTACGCCAGACAGAAAATAATCAAAAAGAATTTGAGCGTATTTGCAGTACAATTTCGCAATATGAAGAACTAAGCAGACAAATAACTGATATGGAATCAGCCTGCAAACGGCTTGCCGTTCAGATTGAGTCAGAGCAAAGGGAAGAAGACAGGATCACAGAGATCATACAGGAATGCGACGACAAAATCAAACATTTCAATGAAAAATTGACAGAATATCAGAATTTGACTGCCGAGCTTAAAGACACACCGAAAGCAGAAGTGCTTTCCGAAGATTATTCTGCAATGCTTGCAGAATATCGTTTGTATCAGGAGAGTCATTCTGCAAATCTTCAGGAGCTGCATAGACAACTGCAAAAGGTGCAGAAGAGCATAGGAACAAAAGAAAAAGGCATTCAAAGATTTCATATTAAACCAACAGAATATGAAAGCACCACATATTCCGACGATGCTTATCATCGTGCAGAGGAACAGTCTGCTCAGGCACAAAAGGAATGCGATCAGGCTTCCGAACAGTATTCGGCTGCTTTGGAATGTCATGCGAAAGCCGAAAGTGCATTTGAACAGGCAAAGGCTACGCTCTCAGAATTGCATACCGAGCTTCTGCCACGGTCAGAAGTGGGGGCGGATTTTGAACGCCGTATAGCAGAATGTATGTCTGCTTTAGGCGATTCTGAAAAGGTCGAACATGAATGTGCGGTTAAATTGACTGATTTGAATGCAGACCGTAAATATACATCTAACTATGCAGGACGATTTAAAGTGGAATATGCAGATTACACGCCGAAACTGTCAGATGGTCTGCAAGATACCGACAAACTGCGTAATACCATAGAGAACTGCATTGAAAAATTGAAACAAGCCGAAAGCAAAACGAAGAAATATCACAGCACAGAGCTTGAACCGTTCAGAAACACGCACACCTTGTTTACGGGAACGCTTGACGGTATTTTATCCGTTATCGACAATCATGATATCGCAGGCGATAAATACTTCACGCTTTATGAGCGTACAGAAGGTGATATAAAACGTTATCAGGATCGCATCGCTCAGCTTGCTGTTTTGCTAAAAGATGTTGAGGACAGCAGAAAGCAGATTGTCACAAATTGTCTTCAGCGTGTCGGACGGCTGTATGAGAATCTTACAATACTATCAAAGAAGTCAATGATACAAATCGGTAATGCGAAAAAACAGATGATACGAATTGATCTGCCTGTCATTGAACCCATGAGCGAGCAGCCTGCTGAAAGGATCAATCACTATATTACAGAGCAGGTGAAAAAATATCTGTCCGAACAGGATATTTCGGCAAAATCACATCACGAACATCTGACGATCAGGAGACTGCTGAATTGCTACATCGGCAAAGAAACCATTCCAATCATCGTTTTCAAGATTGATAAGAATGTCCAGAACAGCCGTTATCGTTCGTGGCAGGACGCATTGAAAGCCAATTCCGGCGGTGAGCAGTTTGTTGTACTGTTTTCGCTGATCGTTTCCGTAATGAATTACACACGGAGTCTAACGAGTAGTCTGAGCACTACAAGCGGTGTGTTGATCCTTGATAATCCGTTCGGACCTATCTCATCACCGCATCTTCTTGAACCGATGTTCCGTATCGCACGGCATTTCCATATTCAGCTGATCTGCCTGACACATCTTGGTACAGCTGCTGTAACGAGCTTTTTCGATATGGTATATCAGCTTCGTTTTAAAAGTCTTCCGCTATCAAACATGGAAATACTGGAAGCCGAGGCTAAACAGCATATGGAACACGCTTATTATTTGTCGGAACAGCTTTCACTTTTTTGATAATAGCAACAGGGCATTGCCAATTCAGGTGTTTTCAACATAGCTGTGTACCTCCAAATCATTATTGTAGATACAGTATATACCATAATTCTTTCGGGGTCCAGCTCTGCGGAATGATTGTAACCATTTTTGTGAAGTGCGCAGCAATTTCAAACGCCGATCCGGTGCAGAGCACACATACTGGCTTTCGGTGCTGTCGGGATTTCTCCTGACAGCACTTTTTTTAGGGGTGGTATGTTATTGGGCGGTTACCGTAAATGTGCGTTTTCACTTGACTTTTTCGCTTCCATATAGTATAATTATCATAAACCTGCGCATAATGGAATTTAGAGCATATTGTAAACATGCGCATTCAGGAACTTACAAACAAGCTAAAACCTGCGTATTATGGAAATGAGGTGTTATCATGATACTGAAACGTAAAATGTACGACAAGCTGCTGACCCTAAAAAACGAGCTGAACGGCAAGAAAGCCTTTCTGATAGAGGGAGCAAGACGTATCGGTAAGTCAACGATATGCGAAGAATTTGGAAAAAACGAATATAAAAGCTATATCCTCATAGACTTCGCCAAGTGCCCCGACGAGGTTAAGGACTATTTCGCCAAGCACATGAACGATCTTGATACGTTCTTCATGCTGCTGTCCACCTACTACGGTGTGAAGCTGTATGAGCGTGAGTCGCTTATCATCTTTGATGAGGTGCAGATGTACCCCAAAGCGAGAGAGTGCGTCAAGTACCTCGTTGCTGATGGTAGATACGACTATATCGAAACAGGTTCGCTTATTTCTATAAAAGAGAACGTCAAGAATATTGTCATTCCCTCGGAGGAACGTCATCTAAGTATGTATCCGCTGGATTTTGAGGAATTCTGCGATGCTTTTGGTGATGAACAGATGTGCAGTTATATTCGTAAGTGCTTTGCCGATAGAGTTCCTCTTGAAAATGAGCTGCACCACAAAGCGATGCTCCTGTTCAAGCAGTATATGCTTGTGGGCGGTATGCCGCAGAGTGTTATAGCTTTCCTTGATAGCAGGAAGGACTTCGACAAAGCTGATATCGAAAAGCGTGATATTCTTTCGCTGTATCGCAGCGACATTATGAAGATAGACAGCAAGTACAGGAGCAAAGTCCTCACCATATTCGATCAGATACCCGGTCTGCTCTCTCAGCATGAAAAACGTGTCGTTTTCAATGATATTTCAGCAGGGAGTAAGGCTGACCAGTATGAGGAAACGTTCTTCTGGCTGTCTGATTCGATGATCTCCAACGAATGCTTCCTGTGCAACGACCCGAATGTGGGGCTGTCAATCAACGAGAACAGGGCGTATGTAAAGTGCTATCTCGGCGACACGGGACTTCTTGTCAGCCACGCCTTTGACGAAAACGAACTGCTGGAAGATGAAGTCTACAAGCAGATACTCGGTGACAAGCTGAACATGAACGAGGGAATGCTTTATGAGAATGCTATCGCTCAGATGCTGACAGCAAACGGTCACAAGCTGTATTTCTATACGCAGTACAACGCTGAGAAACACCGCAACGATATCGAGATCGACTTTCTGATATCAAACAACAGCAAGCTGAAATACAAAATGTTCCCGATAGAGGTCAAGTCGGGGAAGAAGTATTCGATAGAGTCGCTCAAACGCTTCAAGGAGAAGTACAAATCGAGGATCGGTGAATGCTATGTGATCCACCCACGAAACCTCAGCTTCAAAGAAGATATCATCTGCATACCGCCTTATATGACGATATGTCTATAACAATAAGGCTCTCACAGTTTTCGGCTGTGAGAGCTTTTTGATGCTTAGTAAAATAGTTGTTATACTTCAGTTATAACGCTTTCCTATATTGTCCCTTACCTAAAAATTCAATAAATCCCTTATCTCGCAAGAATTGTAGTTGTTGTCTGATCTTCGCTTCGACATTATTGTTATTGATATGCTTTTTCTGTAATACCTCAACATAACCATATACATCGCTTAAATTAAATTCTGTTTTTGGGATATCATTGATACAACTGAGTACATCAAGCAGCCAACCTCTTGAATCAATTGACTTTGTACGAAGCTGTTTAATACGATCATAGTTCTGAATCACGTTCTGTCGATCAAGGATCCTACTGTTTTGGATCACAGATATCTTGCCTTGCTGCGGGATCTCTCCGAATAAGATATTACAACCGACCCAACCATGCCTTCTTGCTGTGGCTGCAAGCGGTTTTCTTTTTTCTATGACATCAGGTACAAAGAAAAATCGTGGGATTAATAAAAGTTCTGTAACTGATAATGATTTACTGTACTGCAACAAAAACAGATCAGGATTGGAATCGCTTGTTATTCTCTCGATCATAGTAGAATATGCACCATCGGCAATCTTTTTACCAAGGTTGCCGTTTTTGCTTTTTAATTCGTATATCTCGCCGCAATTATCACATTGAAAATCTGCAACAGGTGAGTTGTTTGTAAGATGTGATATTCGTGGATTTCCGCAATTAGGACAATACATATTATCGCCTAACCACGATTCGCTCATAACACGTATCTTCTGTGCAGAGCTGTTGTATTTTTCTGATAAAGAGGTATCAAATGATAATCTCATTTCTTCTCAAACGTCCCATAATACCTATCCAGCTTCTCATCACAAACAGAAAGAATATTCTGTTTTTCAATATCGGTAAGGTTCTTCCACACAGTCGGCTCGACTTCGATGATACCAAGTGTTTTTGTATGGCGGAGCATCTGCATATCCTGAAAACGCTTGAACGGATTAGCAAGGATATTTCTTTGTGCTTCCTTATCGGTATAGCCGCCTTTGGCAAAGATACTGTTGGGCTTTTCGACTGTCAGACCGGCGCTTCTTCTGCTTTCGTAATAGCTCCTGAAAAATGCAACTATATCGTCCAGCTTGACTCTGCCTTTGCTATCTGCGTGGGTAAGAACTGCTTTTATAAGCACAGGCTTGTAGGAATAGCTCATATCCATCTGCTTTATCATTTCCATAAACAATTCTTTGCGGTTATCATCAGTTATGATCTTCCAGCCAAACTCCTTTGCGGCTGCTTCGAGTGTTTCTTCTTTGAAATACTTGAATACTCTATGTTCGCTCATCGGAACTATCAGGTCGGGAATTATTTTGCCTTCTCTGATATAACGCTCGACTGTTTCGGACTGCACATCAACACGGCGGATAAACTCCATCTGCGAGATCATACCTGCGGCTTCTTCCTGCCAGTTGAAGACATCGACAGCTTCGTAGTCAGTTGCATCTATAGGGAAATCAATGACCGCCTCGGGCTTGTCCCCACGGGCATACAGAGCATCATCAGCTGCTCTTTGCTGACTTGTTCCAAGCACCAATTTACCGGGTTTATAGTCTTTCAGCTTGAACAGGCGGTGCATCGAATACGGCATATTATACTGACTTGCATTATCCACAAAATCAAAAACTATCAGGCTCTCTTTGCCGTCTGCAAGGCGCATTCCTCTGCCGAGCTGCTGGGTATACAGCACCTTTGACATAGTTGGTCTTGCCATAAAAAGAACCTCTGTTTCGGGGCAATCCCAGCCCTCGTTCAACAAATCACAAGCGCACAGCGCCTTTATCTCGCCTTTTTGGAATTTTGCAAGATACTCTTTTCTTTCGCTTGCTTTCATACTACCTGACACAGCAAGAGCAGTTGCACCTCTTTCACGGATAAGCTGAGCGATCTGCTCTGCGTGCTTGACGCTTGCACAGAAAATTACAGTACGCTTCCGGATATTATACTGCACGCTGTTGAAACGCACCTTGGTCAAATCAATGTTTGTATGTATGCGTATGCAGCGCACAGGGACAAGCTCGCCTATCTCCACGGCGGTCTGAATGTCCAGTTTATGCGCTGTGTTTTTGAATATGTCAAGTATATTTTTATCATCTGCACGCTCGGGAGTTGCAGTAAGTCCCAGCGTGAATTTCGGTTTGAAATATGCGAGCACTTTTTGATATGTATCGGCAGAAGCGTGGTGTGCTTCGTCGATGATAAGGTAGTCAAAATCGTCGGGTTTGAAGCGGTCAAGATTGAGTGCAACGCTTTGTATGCTTCCGCAAAGGACATAGGCGTTCGGCTGCTTAATCGAATCAACATATCTGCCGACATTGACGGTTTTCCAAAGCTCTTTGAATGTCTTTGCAGCCTGCTCTACAAGCTCGACGGTATGGGCAAGAAAGAGCGTTCTGCCGCCGCACTTCTTTGCATCCGTCACAGCGGTAACGGTCTTTCCCGTTCCTGTTGCGTGATAGAGCAAAGCGATAGTTTCATGCTTTGCACGCATTTCTTCAAGTGATTTTAGAGCCTGTTTCTGATGCTCTTTCAGCTCCAGATCAAAGCCATGCAAAGCCTTTCCACGCTGCACGGGAAGATAGTCCTCGACCTCACGGAATGCGGTATCGCTTCCGACAAACACACGCAGTTCGTCCTTGACCGTATCGGGCTGGACTTGCATCTGCTTAACCGCCCAGCGAAAGACATCCCAGCCGAGATAGACCATGCTGTTTTGTTTCAGAAGGTCATCATAGAACTTATTCCGGGAAACGACAGACGGATTATGGCTTGCCTCGTCGTCTATTTCGATAGCTATTTTCCTGTTCCCGCTTTCAAGAAAGAAGTCTGCAAAACGGTCGTTCTGATATATATCATAGAAATGATACTGCGAATACAGGTAGCCTGCTTTTTCGGCACCGAAGGTATCCGCAAACAGCTCTATGAACAGATCTTCTGCACTTTGGAAGTTACAGTTTATGGCGAAGAACTTGTTTCGTGAGTTTCTGAGGAACACCGACAGGATACTTGACATCGCCGAGGAGATGCTTGAAAAGCACATCGACGATGAAGAGGTCACTGAGGATAATACCGAGCTCATCGCACAGAAAAAGGCAGAGCTTGACAAACTGGAAAAGCGTCTGAACCAGCTGATCTCCATGAGGGCTGACGATGAGATAACCAAAGAGCAGTTCATGAACATGAAGTCGGAAATCGATACGCAGATAGCATCTTTGCAGGAGCAGATAAGAGAACTTTCGCCCAAGGAGAAAGTCACAGAGATAAGTGATGTTCCCGACTACAACGAGCGTATAACTCTGCTGAGATATGCTCTTGAACGGTACACTAATTTCGACTCCGATGAGGATATTCCGGAGGCGGTTATCGAAGCGTTTGTTGAAAAAATTGTGGTGAACGAGAACTCCTTCGATTGGTATCTGCACCTCTCGGGCGATGACAAAACTCCTAAAACGTGCAATGCTGAGGGCGACAAAAAAGCCCATAAAATCGAGCTTTGGGGGCATCTTATGCGCCTGCGTTGGTGGAGGGCTGCTCAGGCTGCAATTGCAGAGGGGAAGTAAGCAAGTAAAATGGTATAGTTTTGCCGGTTGAATAATTACAAACCTCCGCTTGGTCAGGTGACCGGCGGAGGTTTTTTGTTGACAAATACGGGAGGTTATGATATCCTATTTATAACTATAACAAGGGGGGATCACATATGCAGATGGTAAGCGAAAAAACTTTTTACAGTCAGATGTCGGGTAATTCCGCCGGACCTATTGTTGCCACGGTACTGAGCGGGATCGTACTTGGAGGCTGCGGGGTATTCTGCGGGACGCAGCTGGGTTGGAAACATATCCTTTCTCTGGTTTTTCTTGCAGCGGGGGGATTATGCTGTCTTTTGCTCATCTTCTTTATAATAAAAGGATTTCGCAAAAAAAGTCACCCGGTTTTTAAGCGCTACGGGAATGCTGCGTATTTGTCCATGAAGATAAATCAGGGCATGGCTAACGCCTGGTATTACGCAGAGCCTTTCGGGGGGAATTTTCCTTTTGCCACACTTATGACAGACAGCTTTATCGTTTCGGGGTCGGAGCTTACAAACTACATGGAGTTCAAGGACCTGCGGACCGTTCACGTTGATGTATCTGTGACCGTCCACAGGATAGCTATAGGAGATCCCTTTGCCACGGCGGCATCTTTAGCGGCTAACCGTGTGGGGGACAGGATCCTGGAGTCAAAGGGCATAAACGGTGATAACCGGTTCGATATTATGGTCTTTGAGGACGAGCGTGGAAAGAAATACATATACAATATACATCACTGCGATGTGCAGCAGGTCCTGGGCATGGTGGCGCAGGTCGCACCGCATATCAGATACGTTTAAATTCAAAACCCTTGCGTGGCAGCTGGGGGAAACCCTTTTGGAGAAGGGTTATCCCCCAGACCCCCTTCCTAAACCTTTTATAGATTTTCGGCAATCGGGAGCCATGC
>ONMZ01000042.1 GCA_900319075.1 uncultured Eubacteriales bacterium | reverse complement strand
GCTTGAAGACGGCACATATACCCTTACCGAGACAGCAGCAGAGGGCAAGGAGATCGTAGATGCACAGGGCAACAAGTACGAGATCATCCCAAGCTCAGTAACATTTACGATCAAGAACGGACAGATCACTTCCACAACAAATACAGTTGATTCAAAGGATAAGGTTGACCAGAACAAGGGCGGCGTAGTATACAGCGAAAATACATTTACTATCTGCGACGCTAAGAAGTCAACACCTTCTGACGAGGACGAAAATCCTGATGATGATGACAGCAAGCCTTCTGATGACAGCAGCAAGCCTTCCGGCGGCGACAACGACGGTGATAATGACAGCAGCAAGGGCAATAAGCCTTCCGGCGGTGACAACGACGGAGATAACGACAGCAACAAGGGCAACAAGCCTTCCGGCGGTGACAACGACGGTGATAACGACAGCAACAAGGGCAAGAAGCCTTCCGGCGGCGATGAGGACGGAGACAATACACCTAATACAGGTTTTGCAGGTTCCACATTTGCAGCAGCAGCGCTTCTGGCAGCAGTTTCTGTTCTGGCTGTTATGAAAAAGAAGGATGAGTAATATCATCAAGGCTTGAAAAAACAAGCACAAAGCAAAATAATATTAAGGCACTTCTTTACGGAGTGCCTTAATTCGTAATTAAAAAGGAAATTTACAATGGATGAAATCTTTGTTTTATGCCAGGGAGTGAGCCTTCGCAGAACGGGGAAGGTAAGATCTGCTTTTTCTGTTCAGGGAGAGGATGTAAAAGGTATTCTTAGCGCTCCGCTGATACTGCCCGCAGCAAGGGCTTTTATCAAAGTGGTAAAAGAGCCTGTGTTCTTTTTTCTTGAACTTCCCGATCAGCAGGACAGTTACCGGACCTACTACCTTGATAATTGTACAAAGCCTGTGGCTGAGGCTATTATAAAACGATTCGGCGAGCTTTTGGCAAGCGACGGGACAGCCCGCTTCGGCTTTGGTTCAAATGCCACAGAGGAAGAGATATATTTTGAGGATTATCAGGAGTTTTCCGCATATCTGCAAGATCCCCATAGCTTTGCAAAGGAACTTGAAGATCTGGGCGTGAAGGAGAAGGGCGATTTTGAGACCCTCTGGAAGCAGCTGAGCGATGATAATGTTGGTAGTCTGTCTACGGTGGAGATCGAAGGGGAAACAGTATTTGATATACCCGGCGCTCTTGAACAGGCAGGTATGTATTTAAGTCAGGAGGAATAAAGGAATGAATGTTTGGCACGATATCTCACCAAAGGTAATCAAAAAAGATCGCTTTATGGCGGTAATTGAGATCCCTAAGGGGTCAAAGGTAAAGTATGAGCTTGATAAAACAACAGGCCTTCTTAAAATGGACCGCATACTTTATACCTCTACTCACTATCCTGCAAATTACGGCTTTATACCAAGGACCTATGCCGAGGACGGGGACCCGCTGGATGTTTTGCTTATCTGTTCCGAAACCCTTGTGCCTATGTCTTTGGTGGAATGCGCTCCCATCGGAGTCATTAAGATGCTTGATAACGGAGCGAACGATGAAAAAATAATCTGTGTCCCGGTAAACGATCCTACTTATAACCATATTGACGACATTTCAGAGCTGCCAAGCCATATCTTCGACGAAATGAAACACTTTTTTACCGTCTATAAAAACCTTGAACATAAGGAAACAGTCATAGACGATGTTCAGAACAGACAGGAAGCTATTGAGATCGTCCAAAAATGTATAGAAAGGTATAATGAGACGTATTGTAAATCCTATTTGTGCAATTTGACTATGGATATAGAAAAATAATTGTAAAAGCGGTGGTTTTTTCACAAAATCACCGCTTTTTTTCCTTTCTGACGTTTATTTGAGAAAAATTAATGCAAAAACGAGTTTGTAATAATTAAAAGAAAGAACTAAAAAGTTGTTACCATTTTTTAATAATCTTCTCTTTGAATGTTGTTCATGAGCAAAGATGCCGTGCTAATTTTGTAAAAATTATTTCCAAGCACAACTTTTTTGAGAAATTCTATTGACGTATACTATATGTAGTGGTATAATATAGCCATACTATTATAGTTGTTATGGACCGGGCGAGGAGAAAAGGTCTGTGGGTGCAATATGTTCGGTTGGTTTTTGTGTCAAAACACAGCATATTGTGGCGGTTTTTGAGCTTTAATTGTTCATAGATTACAATTTTATTACACCGCCTGTCGTTTTGGTTACAATTTCCGTCCTCAAATCCTGTGAGGTACCTCTTTGGGTCGGCTGAAATCCCTCCTGTAACAAAAATTTGGGATTTTTACCGATTGCAATTTGAAAATAAATAGTGTATAATGAGTTTACAGTGGTGAAAAGTGCAAAAAAGTGGTACGCAGTGCCAAAATCTTTTCCAAAACTCACCAAGACTATTTCTTTCATGGCAGGAGGTGAACAGCTTGTCCGGGGATAATGAGAGAACAAGCATTCTTGATGGAATGCTGATAGGAACTTATAACCAGTCTATGGACCCTAAGGGAAGGCTCAGCTTTCCGTCCAAACTTAGAGAGGCGCTGGGCGAGAGGTTCATCGTTACAAAAGGTATAGACGGCTGCCTTTTCGTTTATTCCATAGAGAATTTTGAGAAAAAGGCGGAGAAGATCCGCTCGCTGCCTATGGCAAAAGCAAGAACGCTGCAAAGAAGCTTTATGGCGTGGGCTTGCGAAGCCGAGCCGGACAAGCAGGGAAGGATACTTATCCCACAGGCTTTAAGACAGGCAGCTCAGCTTGATAAAGAAATAGTGGTGGCAGGCGTGTGCGACAGATGTGAGATCTGGGATAAGCAGCGCTGGGAAGAGGTCAGCAGCGGCAGCGAACAGGAGCTTGCCGAGGCATTGGAAGGACTTGATTTTTAATGGAGTTCAACCACGTTTCCGTAATGCTTGATGAATGTATAAACGGCTTGAATATAAAGCCGGGAGGCATTTATGTTGACGGCACCGCAGGAGGTGCAGGTCACTCAAAGGCAATTGCACAAAGGCTCGATCCCAAGGCGGGAGGAAAGCTGATCGCTATCGACAGGGACCCTGATGCGGTAAAGGTAGCGACTCAAAGGCTTGAAGGGCTGCCGGCACAGGTGGTAAAGGGCAATTACTCACAGATAGACTCCATACTTGAAGATGTGGGGGTCGAAAAGGTCGACGGGATACTGCTTGACCTAGGGGTGTCGTCTTTTCAGCTTGACAACGCAGGCAGAGGATTTTCCTATCATACCGACGCACCGCTTGATATGCGTATGAGCCGGGAAGGGTTCAGCGCAAGAGATGTAGTTAATAATTACAGCTTTGAACAGCTGGCAAAAATAATATTTGAATACGGCGAAGAGAAATACGCACGAAGCATAGCTATGGGAATATTGAAGGCAAGGGAACATCGCCCGCTGGAAACTACCCTTGAGCTTGCAGAGGCGATCAAATCGTCCGTACCTCAGAGGGTGAGGAGAGAGAAAAACCCTTGCAAAAAGACTTTTCAGGCCATAAGGATCGAGGTAAACAGCGAGCTTGAACATCTTAGTATCGCACTGGATAAGACCTTTGATTGTCTGAATGCGGGAGGAAGGCTGTGTATAATATCCTTCCATTCCCTTGAAGACAGGCTTGTAAAGCAAAGATTTAAAAGCTTGTGTACAGGCTGTACCTGTCCGCCGGATTTTCCCGTCTGCATTTGCGGTAAAAAACCGCAGGGGAAAATGATAAGCTCAAAGCCTATTGAGGCAAGCGAGCAGGAGCTGGCAGTGAATAAGCGCAGCCACAGCGCAAAGCTTCGCATAATTGAAAAGCTGTAGAGAGAAATAAGCTTTAATTTTCAGCATAGAGAGAAAGCTGAAACACAAAAAGAGAGAAACATCTGCCTAATTGTCATTGCTTGTGATCATCCCCGCCTTGTGCGGGGTAAGTCACAGGGCTGTAACTGCAAACAGCACAAGGGGCGGAAGAGAGCGTTTGTTAGACTTTGAGGTGCATGGATATGGCAAAGCTGCATAACCTTGCCTATGACTATGCCTCTGACCTTGAGCAGGAGGCTGTCGTAGACAGAGAGATCAGACAAAAAAAGAATACCGACACAGCGAATAAGTTTTTTTCATTGAGATTCGTTGTTCTTTGTGCGCTTGTTTGCGGACTGCTGTGTGTGATGATATATGGAAAGGTGCAGATCTCGGATCTCAGCGCCGAGCAGACTCGTCTTCAGACAGAGCTGACAGAGCTTCGCAACGGAAATACCAGCCTTGAATCGGAGCTGGCTCAAAAGACCAGCATGACGAAGATCGAGGAGTATGCAAAAAACGAGGGGCTTGTAAAGCTGGACAGATCTCAGATCGAATATGTTGAGGTGGACAGCGATGCGGTGGCTTCCGTAGTTGAAACAAAGGACCGCAGTATATTTGTAAGGATCAAAAACTGGTTCGTATCTAAGCTGGAATACTTCGGCTTGTGATGAATAAAATATCAATGAGGAAAGTTAGGGACAGATAAAATTTGTGCCTGGCTTTCTTGTTCTATATTATTATTAGTGAAAAACAGCGCATTTGCGCCGTTTTATTGTGATAAGGGAGTAAAACATGACAGACAGACCAAGTGCGAGGATGAAAAAAAGGCTCAATCTGCTCTTTATAATTCCTTTTGGAGTGATGGCCGTTTATATTATATATTCTGTCCTGAAGGTGTCAGTCCTGGAGGGCGGATACTGGAAAGCTCTTGCCAACAGTCAGCAGCTCCAGAGTACCGTGGTTTCCGCATCAAGAGGAACTATCTATGATGCCACCGGTTCGGTGCTGGCACAGAGCGCAACGGTGTATAACGTTTATTGCGACCCTGTAATGCTCAAGGAGCATATGGATAAAAAGGATAAGAACAGAGCAGAGCTGGAGGAGCTTTTAAAGACAGAAAAAAACGAAAGCAAGCTTAACGAGTACCGTGCCAAGCTGGAAAAAAACCAGCCCGGGTCAAAGATACTCGATGAGCTGGTGGGATTTTTGTCCCAGAAGCTTGCCACAGATACCGCACAGGTGAGAAGCGCTCTTACGGACGAAAAATCAAGATATAAGATAATCAAGAGAAATGTGGATAAGTCGGTAGCCGATGCGGTGGAGAAAAAGCTCACCGAGCTTTCTGTGGACGGAGTAAGGTGTGAACCTACCACTAACCGTGTCTATCCCCAGAATTCTCTTGCCGCTAATGTTATCGGCCATACCTCTTTTGAGGGAGACGGGATTTACGGGATCGAAGCCTATTATAACGAGTACCTTTCGGGTGTGGACGGAAGAATAGTTACCGCAAAAGACGGCGACGGCAACGAGATACCCTATCGCTATAAGCAGGAATACAGCGCACAAAACGGATATAACATAAATCTGAATATTGATTCAAATATACAGTATATGCTGGAAAAAGCCCTTAAAGAGGGCGTTGCTCAGCATAAACCAAAGTACAGAGCTACGGGCATAGTCATGGACCCGAGAAGCGCTAAAGTCCTGGCTATGGCTACCGAGTACAGCTATGACCCCAACGATCCGGGAAAGGTCACCGACAAACTTTCTGCACAGAAGCTTGCAGGGCTTGACGAGAATTCTGAGGAGTTTAAGAAACAACAGCTTGACGCCTGGTCTACCCAGTGGAAAAACAAAGCGGTCTCCGAGATCTATTTCCCCGGATCCGTTTTCAAGACCTTTATAGGCTCCGCAGCGCTTGAAGAAAACGCAATAACACTTGAGGACGTTTTCAGCTGCAACACCCAGATCAAGGTGGCGGATACCTCGTTCCACTGCTGGTCCTTCGTTGACCACGGTTCCCAGAACTTCCAGAAAGCCATGATAAACTCATGCAACCCGGCGTTTGTACAGATAGGTCTGACTCTGGGAGCTGAAAAATTTTATAAGTACCTTGAAGCCTTTGGCTTTACCGACCTGACAGGTATCGACCTGCCCGGCGAGTCAATGTCCATAACCATCGCAAAGGACAAAATAGGTCCTGTGGAGCTGGCATCGTCCTCATTCGGTCAGACGAATAAGGTCACAGCTATCCAGATGATAACCGCCTTTTCTTCCGTTATCAACGGGGGAGATCTGCTTACGCCCCAGGTGGTGAATACCGTTACCGACGAAAACGGAAATATAGTCAAGAAAAACGAACCGGTGAAGAAAAGACAGGTGATCTCCCAGAAAACTTCCCAGGAAATGCGTACTATCCTTGAAAAGGTGGTAACAGAAGCCAAAAGCTCAAACTGCTATATCCAGGGATACCGCATCGGCGGAAAGTCGGGAACCTCACAGAAGATAGACGAAAATGCGGCAGGTAACACCTACGTAGCCTCCTACTGTGCATTTGCACCGGTGGATGACCCTCAGGTAGTGGTGCTTGTACTGGTGGATGAGCCTACCGGAGACCAGTATTACGGAAGCCAGGTGGCTGCCCCCATAAGCGTTAAAGTAATGACCGAGCTTTTGCCGTATATGGAAATATTCCCGCAGTATACCGAGGAGGAGCGAAAGACCCTTCAGGTCACTGTCCCCAACGTTCAGACATATAAGCTTGAAAGTGCAAAGAAAACGCTGGAAGATCTGGGACTTAAAGTGAAGATCGTGGGCAGCGGAAACACCGTACTCAGGCAATATCCAACGGGTGCCGCCATAGACAACGGAGGCACAGTGGTGCTTTGTACCGACGATTCAAAGCTTGAAATGGTAACGGTTCCGAATATAACCGGACTTACAAGGCAGCAGGCTAAGGAGCTGCTGGAGTCCTACGGGCTTAATCTTACAGCCCAGGGAGCAGGAGCCAGCGAAACGGGAGCCATTGCCCGGGGAGATCAACAGGCAACTGCCGGAAAATCTGTCCCCGTGGGAACATCCATATCGGTTACCTTTGCAAGCTCTACTGTATCTTCCCAGTAGCAAAAAAACAAAACCAAGCTATGGTAAAAAATATATTCAGGGGAAATGGAAAATGAAACTGTATGAATTGATGAAAAACATTGCTCAGGTGGATATACCCGATACCGAGGTATCAGGTGTTACCTGCGATACACGAAGCGAAATAAAGCCGGGCACCGTGTTTGTGTGTATAAAGGGCAAGACCTTTGACGGGCATGATGCGGCAAAGGATATGGTCGCAAAGGGCTGCAGCGTTGTGGTGTGTGAGAAAGATCTGGGACTGGAAAACCAGATAATCGTGGAGGACACACGTGGCGCTTATCCCCGTATGTGCGCCAACTGGTTCGGCAACCCTCAGGATAAGCTGAGCCTTATTGGTGTTACAGGTACCAACGGCAAGACCACTATCACCACCATGATAAAAAAGGTGCTCACCTCCCTTGGCTGCAAGGTGGGTCTGATCGGCACCTGCCAGAATGAGATAGGCGACAGTATATATCCCACATCAAGAACGACCCCGGAACCTTACGACCTTTATGAGCTTTTTGACAAAATGGTAAAGGCAGGCTGCCAGTATGCAGTAATGGAGGTGTCCTCTCAGGGACTTGAACAAAAGCGTGTTGCCGCTTGTACATACCAGGTGGGTATCTTTACCAACCTGACCCAGGACCACCTTGATGTCCACGGTACAATGGAGAACTATTATCTGGCGAAAAAAGAGCTTTTCTATATCTCCAAAACGGCTATTATAAACTGTGACGATGAGTACGGAAGAAGATATATAAGCGAGGTCACCTGCCCAGTGAAAACCTATTCTGTGGGAGGTACGGCTGATTTTGTGGCAGATGACGTGCTGCTTTCCGCAAGCGGTGTAAAGTACGTTTACTCTGACGGCAAAAGAAAGCGCAATGTAAGATTTGGTATGCCCGGACTTTTCAATGTGTCAAATTCTCTGGCAGTGATAGCTTGCTGCGAAACTCTGGGATTTGACGTTGATCAGGTCATAAAGGCTCTCGCCGGTCAGGGCGGCGTAAGAGGCAGAGCGGAGATAGTCCCCACCCACAGGGATTTTACCGTTATATGCGATTATGCACATACTCCCGATGCGCTGGCAAACGTACTTAAAGCTATTAAGGAAAGTTCAACCGGAAAGGTAAAGTGCCTGTTCGGCTGCGGCGGAAACAGAGATGCAACAAAGCGCCCCCTTATGGCGGCAGCTGCTGCGGACAATTCCGACTTTCTTATCGTTACCTCCGATAACCCGAGAAACGAGGACCCTGAGGAGATAATAAAGGATATACTCGTGGGGCTTGAGGGCAAAGATACACCTTACGTTAAGATATGCGACCGCCGTGAGGCTATACACTGGGCTATTAAAAACGCTGAAAAAGACGATATCATCGTTTTGGCAGGTAAAGGCCATGAGGATTATCAGATACTTGCCGGCGGTGTAAAAATACACTTTGATGAGCGTGAGGTCGTTGCAGAAGCCCTTGATGAGCTTTCCAAACAAGGCAGATAATCAGATTCGGACTAAGCCGGAAAACTTGCAAAAATGCATACTGTAACAGGCAGGGAGTGAATTGTAAAAATGGAACAAATGAAGCTGTCGGAGATAGTAAAGGCGGTAAAGGGAAGCTATGGCTATCCCGCAGACATGGTGATAGACAATATTTCCACCGATACCCGTACCATAACCCAGGGGTCGGTGTTTCTTGCACTGAAAGGCGCACGGTTTGACGGCCACGATTTTGCTGTGAAGGCTATGGAGCTTGGTGCCCAGGCGGTCATAACCGAAAGAGCTGTTGAGGGTGCAAGATGCATTATAGTTGACTCCACAGCCCAGGCTTTGCTTGACCTTGCAGGTTATTACCGTGATAAGTTTGATATACCCCTTGTGGGCGTAACAGGAAGTGTGGGTAAGACCACCACAAAGGATATGATATCTCTTGTTGTGGCGCAAAAGTATAAAACGCTTAAAACCCAGGGAAATCTGAATAACGAGATAGGAATGCCCAAAACTCTGTTTGGGATAGATAACCAGACCCAGGCGGCTGTTATTGAAATGGGAATGAGCGCCCGTGGGGAAATATCCCGTATGTCCATGAGCTGTAAACCGTCTGTGTGCGTTATAACCAATATAGGCGTATCACATATCGAAAAGCTCGGCTCACAGGAGAATATTCTTGCGGCAAAGCTTGAGATACTTGACGGTGCAAAACAAGGTGCGCCTCTGGTGCTGAATATGGATGATAAGTTCCTTGCAAATGCCGTTGTACACGGGCTTCGCAAGGTGTGGTATTACAGCGTAAAGGAAAAAAACTGTGACGTTTACGCCATGAATATAATCAACCGCAACGCAGGTGTGGACTTTGACATCTGCTACGGCGGAGAGATCGCTCACGCAAGAATAAACTGTATCGGAGTACATAATGTAAAAAACGCTCTTGCGGCATTCTGCGTAGGTCTTATCCTGCAAGTGCCGGTGGAGAACATACTTGAGGGCATAGAAAACTTCCGTCCGGAAGGGCTCAGACAGAACATCACCGTGAAAAACGGTGTAAACTTTGTGGTCGATTGCTATAATGCAGCACCTGACTCTATGCGCTCCAGCATATCTGTCCTTGACCAGCTTGAAACAGACGGGATGCGCTATTGTGTTCTTGCAGATATGCTTGAGCTTGGTGAAAGGAGCGAGGAGTTCCATAAGACAGTGGGCAAATATGTTGCAGATTCCCATGCCGACAGGCTCTACTGTTTCGGAGAACTTGCCAGAAACTATATCCTTGGTGCGGTGGAGAATGGCTTTGATAAAAGCAGATGTATGCACTTTTCCGACAAGGATGAGCTGGCGGATTATCTCAGATCAAAACTTCAAAAAGGGGATTCCGTTCTTTTGAAGGGAAGCAGAGGTATGGCTCTGGAAAAGGTATTTGAAGCGATTTGATAGGATGTATTTATATAAAATAAAAGTCTTTTAACGCCTGTGCTCAATAGGCGCAAACAAAAACACAGGATCAATAAGGAGAGAGCAGCTGATGAACTGGCAGGTCCAAAGCGTAATACTACTGGCGGAGCTTGCAGGAGGAACGGTGCTCTTTCGTTTTTTTATCCCGTTTTTCCGAAGGGTGAAGACGGGGAAATTTGACCTTTATATCGGCGACAGATTTAAAAAGGACGGCAGCGAGCCTAAGTTTGCAGGGCTTGTTATGGCGCTTATCATGGTGCTTGGTCTGACAGTGGGAATGGTGGGACGAAGCTTTTTCAATGAGGGCGAAACAGCGGGCGACACAGACCTTCCGGTCTTTGCAGCAAGCGCTGCTGTGGTGCTTTTTGTGACCGCTGACGGACTGGTGCGGGACTATAACAGCGAGACCAAAAGGGGCATAGGACCCAAGCGGCGCTGGGTGATTTTATGGCGGTGGGCGCTGTGCTTTGGCTATTGTTGCCTGCTGGGTCATCTGGACGTGCTGGACACAAGGCTGCTGCTTCCGTTTCATATGGGAAATATTGAATTTGGGTTTATATTTTATCCATTGACAGCAGCCTTTATGACTGTTATAATAGGTTTAGCGGAGCTGCATGACTGCCCCGGAGGGGTCACGGACCAGGGCTGTGACGGACTGTGCGCTTTAAGCTCTATGATGTTTTGTCTGGGCAGCGCAGGAGCGTGCGGTATGTACCCCCGACTTGAGATCCCTCAGATCTTCAGCGTTGTTACAGCAGGTGCCTGCGGAGCATATCTGGTGTGGGGGATAAGCCCGTCGAAAATGTACCTCGGCAGGTCGGGAAGCTCACTTCTCGGGGTTTGCATAGCGGTGATAACCGTTACGACCAATATGCCCCTTGCGTTTTTATGCAGCGGGATAGTTTTTATCGCCGACGGGGTGTGCACCCTTGTGGGAAGGCTGGTTTTCAAACGCAGAAAACAGCTTTTGTTCAAAGGGCTTACTCTCCACGGCCATCTAAGCAACAGAGGCTGGAGCGATTACAGGATAATGGGCGTAAGTGCCCTTATGACGCTTTTAGGTGCTGTGGGAACGTTTGTGTATGCATCTTATGCGGACAGCATACTTTTGAATAAATAGAGAAATAAAACTTTGTGTAAAGATCTTTCCGGGAGGAATAAAATTGGCTGACACAACAAATATAGAGAATAATGTCAATTATTATGACACTGCCCCTGTCAATCAGCCTGTTGCACAGGCAAGGAAAAAGCTTAATCTCAGACTTATTTTCACCGAGATAGATAAGCCGTTTTTTGTGCTGGTAATGGTACTGGTGGTGTTCGGGCTGGTAATGATGTTCTCGGCATCCTACGGCTGGGGACTTGCGGACACAGGCGACGGAACATATTATCTGAAACGTCAGGCGTTTGCAGGCGGTATAGGCATCGCCGCAATGCTGCTGCTTTCGGTGTTCGATTATCATTTTTTCCAGAACACAAAAATCGTATATCTGGGATTCATAGTTGTTTTTGGCGTGTGTATTGCAACGCTGTTCGTGGGTACGGAAACTGCCAACGCAAGGCGGTGGATAGATTTCGGTTTTATCCAGTTCCAGCCTTCGGAGCTTTTGAAGGTAACGTTCATTCTTGTGTTTGCCTATATAATGGCGGTGAACTTCCCCAAGTTCAAGGACTGGAGATACTGTGTCCTTCCGTTTATTATCATTCTCGGAATGGTCGGCGGAGTGCTTGTGCTGCAAAGACATATGTCGGCGGTTATGCTGGTGGGTATAATCGGAATTTGCATGATGTATGTCAGCGGAATGCCCTCAAAGACGTTCTGGTTATTTATTGGCGTGATAATACTTGCCGGACTGATCGTGGGAGGCTTGCGGCTGCTGGCAGGCGGTTCGGGTTTTTCATACATATCCGAAAGAATACAGAGCTGGAGAAACCCCGAGAGCGATCCGCAGGGGTCTACCTGGCAGACTTATCAGTCTTTGCTTGCCATCGGCTCGGGCGGATGGAATGGGCTCGGATTCGGAGAATCAAGGCAGAAGTTCCTGTATCTCCCCGAATCGCAAAATGACTTTGTATTCTCTATCGTTTGCGAGGAGCTGGGCTTTATCGGCGGCTTGATCGTTGTGTTGCTGTTTGTAATGTTTATCTTCAAAGGTTTTCAGATCGCAAGCCATGCCAAGGACAGATTCGGCACCCTCGTTGCCGCAGGTATTACGATCCAGATAGGTTCGCAGGCGTTTTTCAATATCATGGTCGCCTGCAACGCTTTCCCTAATACGGGTATCGCTTTGCCGTTCTTTAGCTACGGCGGTACCGCATTGATGATCCAAATGGCGGAAATGGGTATTATGCTCAATATCTCCCGCCAGGCTAATATGAAAAAATAAATCAGAATTTATCATCATACGTTCAGTGCATAATCGGGCTGGAACTCTTTGAAAAGAGTTCCCCCCGTGCCCCCTTCAGAAACTTTTTAATGATTTTTGGCACTTGGGAGTTTCACTCCCAAGCACCAAAAATGGTTAAGAGCTTTAAGGGAATACAAGAGGAATCTTTTTAGAGAAATCTAACCTGACTATGCATCAAACATATGATAATAATTCGGATTTACCACAATATCCTTGCACAGTAGTTGGAGATATTCTCTTGGAAAAAAGTTTTTCCTCATACTCTCTTTTTGAACTTTTCAGTCATTTTTACATATCGGGCAATATGCCCGATGTGTAAAA
>ONMZ01000014.1 GCA_900319075.1 uncultured Eubacteriales bacterium | reverse complement strand
TCCTTTGAGCAGTAGGTCTTATAACAAGCAAGCATTTCATCTATGATTTCAGCGAACTTAACAGGATCAGCATTATCCTTTAATGTAAAAACCATTTTGAATAGTGGTTTATTGTTTGTCTCCATTGTCAGACTCCTTTTCAAGCTCTTCTAAGAATTGGATCAGCACATCTTCTGTCTCACCTGTTTTGCAGTCTATCCACAAAACACCGTCTATGTATTTGAGCAGTTTGCTATCAAGTGCATCTGAGATCACTCCACGCATACCTTTGTAGTGATCCGGATTTGATGAACTGAACTCGATCATAGAGCCGTATGTTGCTATCCTACAAATTGTACGATAGCAAGCAAGCATTTTATCAATAGTGTTAGCAAACTTATCAGGATCAACTGTTTGCTTCACGGTGATCATTATTTTGAACAGTGGTGGATCGTTTATCGTACGTTTGATTGCCTCGGGGTGTTCCTCCAGATGCTGAGACAGTATATCTTCACAACTGTCTTCATTGTAGTGAAGCCACATGATCCCGATAAACAGAGTTACAAGATCGCTGTCAAGCACATCTAGGATTGCTGACCACATTCTCGCATAGTGGTCGTGTACATTCGTTCCGAATTCGACTGTCTGCCCATTGATCCTTAGCTTGCACTTTACTCCGTTGACATTAAGTATCCTATCAAAACGTTCTGCAAACCATAATCGATCAACATCACTTTTTAAAGTAAATGATACGGCAAATTCGAATTCGTCACGTTTATTGTCTTTTAAAGTACTCCACCACGGGATAGTCAGATCTTCAAAAACATTGTTTTCTGTCTCATACCAGAATATACTGACACATGGGTAAAGCAATGCATCAAATATCTGATTCGCTGCATCTTTCAGTGTTTGCACGTCTTCTGTCTTGTTTGAGCCGTAGCGTACGGTCTGAGGTAGCTGCTCTTTCTCAAATCCGTTTTTATCAGGCTGAAATGTGTCGTCTAGAAGCTTCAGCATCTTTTCCATAATAATATTTCTTTCAAGGAGTATCTCGATCCTGTATAGCGTGTCCATATAGTCTCCTCACTTGTGCGGCAGAGGAGTATGCGCTTTGACATACTCGTTGTCCTTTTTTATTTCAGCAAGTATCCTGTCAAGCTCCTTTTCGGAGTCGCACATAAAAGCGTTTTGCTCGTAATAAGTATTGCGCTCGTATATCTCTTTGATGTCCTTAGGGTAGGGAATATGCTTGAGGTCGTAGTTGCGGAAAATGAATCCGGTGACCGCTGCGGCGCACTCAATGGCTACATCTCTTTTGACAAGTATGATGTTGATCTCTTTATCACTTTTTGGGCGATCTTCAAATATAGTATTCATAATAATTCCTCCAGTATCCGACTAAGATGATTGCTCAGCCGCATCTATGTGTTTTTTGCACCTCTTGCTCACCAGCAAATTCTATGTATGCACTGTTTGAATTCTCTATCACGAGGCAACAGTTACTGTCGATGGCTTTGTCGTAAAACACTTCTGATATTGCTCTGAATGCAAGCGTCCTGAGACAGTTAGTAACATGGCGCACGCCCAAATTCGTATAGCTTATATCTAAAAGCGAGTTGATTGTATTATCGTCGAACACTATCGAGATTTGAAGTTCCTGCTCGAGTATATGGATCTTTGAAAGTATAAGATCTGTCATATCCTTTATTGACAGCTTATGAAAATTGACTACCATCTGCATTCTTCCGGCGATCTCTTCAAGCATTCCGAACTCTATCATATCCTCAAGAGTTATATCCCCGTAGAATACATCCTCCGTGCTTGGCTCCACATCCCGGCATATAAATCCAATGCCCCGATATGTTGTTTGAATACGTTTCTGCTTGCTGTTACGCAAATCCTGAAATGCTCCCATAAGCACAAACATTGTCTGGTTGGAATCCATTCGTCTTGCTCCGCCATTTTTAAGCGGAATATTCTCTACACTTCCCTCGATCATCGTCAGCAGATTTGACTGTGTCTTAGCATTGATGTCCTCTCCATCTGAGTTGTGCGAAGGAGAGAATTTTTTGTCAGCCTCATCAAGAAAACATATACCTATCCCATCGAGAACACTATCCTCAAGAGCAAGTGATTGTATTATGCTGTTAGCTTCCTTTCCTTGAAATCCAGCCTCAGTAATCTGACTAAGATCTACGTGGATTATTGGAATGGGTATTCCTTGATCAGCACAAAATGCCTTTAATGTACGATATACCTCGGTCTTTCCGCATCCACTTGGTGCTGTCAGTACCCAGCTTGGCACATCGGTTATGACTTCTTTACAAGCCAGTTGCAAATACGTATATAGCATATATACTATCATCATAAGTTCCTTGTGCTGCCCGATTATTCTCTTTTCAAAATAATCTAGCATTATCCGAGGTGTGATTTTTTCCATTGCACGACGTATCTCCTCTTTGCGTTCCTTTATATGTTCTTCTGTCATTTTAGGTGTGCTCATTTTATCCGCCTTTCATCATCCGGTATTTCACTTCTGTATAAATACTATCACAGTCGTTCTGGTGCTTTAGAAAAACAAGGCCTTTTTTCTTTATAATGATTATTGCTTACTATCGATAAATAGTCAAGTCTTTTTTCTGAAAAACGTGCTAATTCAAATAGTGATTTGTGAATATTGCACAGTTTGCAAACTGAAATAATATAAATAATCACCAATCAATTTGTAAATTTTTGAGATTATACCTGTTCTTTTAGAAACACTTTTTTAATATTTTTCTTTCCCATTGATTTTTGCGTTTATCTGTGCTATTATGTTATCAAAGGCTGGAGGTGATGATTTGCCAGAATATTTAGTAAAATGCAGTAAATGCGGCAAAACATATGTTGCCAGAGTTAACAGAGAAGGCTTATGCAATGACTGCAAAGCACAAAATACAGCCATATCAAAACGAGTGTATTACGAAAAGCGCAAATTCAACGGTGGAAACCTTAAATCAGAGCTTCCGTTCAGAAAATGCAAGGAATGCGGCAAAAGGTTTAACGCATCAGGTTCACAGACCATTTGTCGTATGTGTTCCCGAAAAATGAGCATCAAAAAAAACAATGATCATAGAAATAGCACTACCAGTTCGCTTTCTTTGCGTCTTCCCAAATATATTCATGAAGAAATGAAGCAGATAGCTTCTGACAAAAGGATTTCACTTACTTCACTTGTGCTGCACAGCTATGATATATACAAGCGTTTGTTGGATCTTCCTCCGGAGGAACAAGACAGTTTAATCGCCATGCTGCCATCCGCCGTTGATAGAAATGATAAAAAAGATGATTAATACCAAAAACAAAAGCAACTCAAACGAATCACGAAAAAATCTCCCTGTCCGGAACCTCTCAGACAGGGAGATATCTATTACATATTATATAATTGGTAAAGCAAGCAAATCGTGATATACGGTGGAATGCAAATGTACTATTCTTTGGTTTCAACAATACTGTCTTTGCCGAGATATATCGTATTGCAAAAAAACCAAAAAATAATCATTATAATGCTTGACTAATCCTCTGCTCTTGTGGTATAATAATGAAAACTTGTACAAAATCTCGCCGTAGTTTTCAATGGGGTGATAAAATGGAGATCAAAAGAGACAGATATTTGCAGCAGGTGATCGACTATATGTGGGACGGACAAGTCAAGGTGATCACAGGTATCCGCCGCTGCGGAAAGTCTTTTCTGCTGAATACCTTGTTCAAGAAATATCTGTTGGAGCAGGGCGTTCCGGCAGACAATATCATATCAATAGAGCTTGACCTAACTAAGGATATCAAGTACCGTGATCCGCTTGTGCTGGCTGAGTATGTCCGCAGCAGGGTCGAGGGACAGGACGGAAAGTTCTATCTGTTCGTTGATGAGATTCAGATGTCGGACGAGGTGAAGAACCCCTATAATCCTGATGGCAAGAAGATCACTTTCTACGATGCACTCAACGACCTGCGATCGCTGCCAAATCTCGATGTGTATGTAACGGGCAGCAACTCAAAGATGCTGTCAAAAGATATACTTACAGAATTCCGTGGACGCAGCGATGAGATACAAGTCCACCCTCTGAACTTTGCGGAGTATTACTCAGCGGTCGGCGGTGACAAGGAAGACGCATTTGAGGATTATGCTTTTTATGGTGGTATGCCTCTGGTGTTGTCTCGCCCTAACGATACTGCAAAAGCGAACTATTTGTCATCGCTGTTTTCAGAGGTGTATATCAAAGACATCGTTGAGCGTAAAAAGATCGAGCGTGAAGATATCCTCGGTCTGCTGCTTGATCTGCTTTGTTCATCAGTAGGCTCACTGACCAACCCGAAGAAGATCGCAGATACTCTGCGTTCAAAAACAGGCGAGAATATTGCACAGAACACCATCTCCGCATACATCGCACACCTGGAGGACGCTTTCTTATTCAGCGAAGCCAAACGTTACGATGTCAAGGGACGCAAGTATTTTGAGTACCCTTACAAGTATTACTGTGAGGACATCGGTTTGCGCAACGCTCGTATTGGTTTTCGCCAGCAGGAGATGACTCATATCATGGAGAACATCATCTATAATGAGCTCATCATTCGTGGATTTGCAGTAGATGTGGGAGTGGTTTTTTCAAACGAAAGAAATGCCAGCGGCAGCTATTCCAAAGTTGCACGTGAGATAGACTTTGTCGCTACTAAAGGCGGGAAAAAGGTGTATATCCAGTCGGCGTTTGCCTTACCTGACGAGGAAAAGGCCGAGCAAGAACTAAAGCCGTTCTCACTCACAATTGATTCTTTCCCCAAGATCGTCGTACGCAAAGATATACGCAAACGTTGGTATGATGATAATGGAGTGCTTAATGTAGGGCTTGTAGATTTTCTGCTTGATGAGCACGTAATATAAAATACGTCTATTATTGTCATTTCAAGCAGAAGCTTTATCGCAATAATAAACAGCACTTTTACTTTCCATCAGATATGTAGCCTCTGTGCCAAAGCACTCATCGCGGCGTAGAATCGATGCTCTTGTGTCAACACTGTCAGTAATGGGTCGCCCTCTCTTATACGCATGGTGCGTCTTATCTCCTTAGGTATAACGACCCTGCCAAGGTCGTCGATACGTCTTACGATTCCTGTTGCTTTCATATATCTTATTCCTTTCAGCTATCTTATTTTTGTATCTTTATTTTCTGCTGCAAAATCCAAAATATTCACATCCGTCTGCGATTATTGAAATAAGAAGTTTAAAACAAAAAACCTGCGGTGCTGTGTTTTACCTCACAGCATCGCAGGCTTGTTTTATCCCGCTTTTGAGTTTATCCGTAAACCTGATTTTTCCGTTATCCTTTGCAGTATAAAGGTTGTCATCGGCTTGGGCAAAATTTTCCTCGATTGACTTTGCACGATCGTAAAGTGAGCATCCAAAGCTCATAGTTGCCTTTATAGGCAGTACGGAAGCCTTGACCTGGCTGTCCTTGACCTCGACCCTTACTTCCTCAGCGATCCTTTTACACTCCTCAAGCTCGGTTCCCGGCATGACCACAACAAACTCGTCTCCGCCCCAGCGATATGCAGTTGCGTGCTCCGGACAATGCTTTGAAAGAATGCCTGCTACGTTCTTTATGATGAGATCACCGATGTTGTGTCCGTAGTTGTCATTTATGCGCTTGAACCTGTCTATATCGCAGATGAATACAGCAAACGGGCTTTTCATTCCCACCTGGAGATACTCGGCATACTTGTGCATAAAATCATGATAAAGACCCTTGCGGTTTTTAAGACCTGTGAGTGTGTCATACTGCGAGTCGGTAAAGAAGGTTTCCGATTCAAGGGTAATACCGCAGGCAAAAGCTGCAAGAGAAAGCTTCTTTACATCCTCTACCTCATCAAAGCCATCTTCACCCAGCTTGTTGATGATCTGGAATGCCCCGATATATTCTCCGTTTATGTCTGCAACAGGCATTACCAGCACAGAGAAGGTAATATATCCTGTCTGTTTGTCAACATCGGAATTGAACTCAGGCTCGCTGTAAGGGTCGTTTGTAACGATGACCCTCTTTTCCTTCAAAGCCTTTCCCACAAGTCCGGAATCGTCAGGTATAACGATCTTATCCACCTTAGTGGCGGACGTTGTCCACAGCTGATGATTTGCCTTATCCCATTTCCAGAAGCTTGCTCTGTCTGCGCCAACAAGTATTCTTCCAAGATCGGTAAGAAGGTTGAAAACACTTCCGTGACCCTCTTCGCTTCTGCTGCCCATGTTGGCATAGAGCTTCTCACCGATGTCATAAATCTCATTAAGTATCTCGATCTGATAATCCATATCCATAATATGACCCTCCCGATAATAATATTTTTATGTGTGAAGCGGAGCAAGCTGTACCCCTGTTTTTCTTGCGGCCTCGCCAAGGAGCTGTTCATCGTCAAGGTGCATAAAATACACCTGCACGCCCTTGCGCCTCAGCTCGGGGATGATCTGCTCAAGATCTTTGATATGCATATGCACCACACAATCATGCGCCGATGCGTCCGTATAAAGATATGTACCCTTTTCAAGGTACGGCATAAAAGGTTCAAGTGTGGTCGTATCGCCTGTAAAAACGATCCTCGTTCCCTCGGGCTGTATCACCCAGCCGAAGCATCTGCCTTCAAGCTGCGGCGTGTGTACAGTTTCCACAGCCCCGACGATCCACGGGTACTCCTTTTTTGCCTGCTGTTCGGTCATAAGACTGTAACCCTCTTCACAGCAGCCTTCAAGCACACTCAAAAGATACTCAACGTTTTGTGCCGTTTTTTCGTTTGCGGTTATGACCCTCACCGGCAAATGCAGGATATAGTAACAGTAATGGATCATCATTCCTATGCCGCCTACATGATCCGAATGGGTATGGGTCACAAAAACCGTAACACATTTTGGTCCGCCGTCAACAAGTTTTTCAAAGCCGATCTCCCTTATCCTGTGAAAGGCTGACATGGGACAATCCATAAGCACAAGCTCCCGGTCCTTTACAAAAAAACCGCAGTTGTTCTGTGAATGGAAAGCAGACCCTCTTCCTAAAAACTTCAGCAATACACCTCACCTCTTTTTTCACTAATTTGTTTTGATAACTATAACATATTTCCGTTGATTTTTCAATAGCCTGCCCTGCTTTTATCCCCCGGCAGGATCATATCACCTTTTTCACGGAAAGGTCATTTTTTCCCAGTATCAGGAAGTGCGCCCCTTTGCCCGGACTTATACTTCCGAAGCTTTCGGAAATTCCGATGCTCCTGCATGGGTTCAATGTGGCACAGCGCACTGCACTTTCAAGAGGTATACCCATTTTCACGGCATTTATCATACATTCGTAAAGGTCTGTAACGCTGCCTGCAAGGGTGCCGTCCTCAAGACGAGCGCTGCTGCCTTTTTTAAACACCTTCTGTCCCCCGAGAAAATACTCACCGTCAGGCATTCCTGCCGCCTCCATGCTGTCGCTCACAAGCACTATCCTGCGGTCACCGAATATCTTGAAAGCCGTTCTTACCGCCGTAGGCGAAAGGTGTACACCGTCGCATATCAGCTCCACAAAACAATCCTCATTGTCCGCAGCTGCCCCCACAACTCCCGTATCACGGTGATGAAAGGGCGTCATAGCGTTAAAAATATGGGTTATATGGTCAGCTCCCGCATCAAGGGCAGCCTTTGCCTCAGTGTGATCTGCACAGGTGTGCCCCAGGGAAAAATGTATGCTGTCCCCCAAAGTTCTTATACAATCCAGTGCACCCGGCAGCTCCGGAGCTATTGTGATGAGTTTTATCATGCCCCTTGCCTCCTGCTGCCATTTTTTGATCTTGTCTGTATCCGGAAGCTGTATATATTCCTTTTTCTGGGCGCCGCACTTTTTTCCATTTAGAAAAGGCCCCTCAAGATGTATCCCCGCAATCTGCGCCCTGCCCCTTTCCCTGCGTTCAGAGGCGTAGCGGGAGATACACCCGACTATACTGCTAATTTTCTCCGGTGGAAATGTCATTACAGCCGGGCAGAAAAGAGTTACCCCACGGCTGAATTCGTACTGTGCTATCCTGTCAAGGGAACTTTCGTCTGTACTGCAAACGTCTTTCCCACAGGCGCCGTGCATATGTACATCAACAAGCCCCGGCAGCACAAGGCAGTCCCTGCACTCAACGGTGCTCTCGCCGTCTGTAATATCCTCTCCCAGGGCGATAATAACGCCGTTTTCGTATTTCACATCAAGCCGTCTGAAGCTTTCCCCATCGGCAAAAACAAGTCCGTTTTTTAGTACAGTTGCACCCATTGCTTTACTTCCTGTCCTTATTGGTCCTTATGGATATCCCGCCTCATATCCGGGCGGAATTATGTCCTTTTGTAGGAGTATAACATATTTTTTTCTTAATGTAAAGCATATTTATGCTATTACATAAAAGCATCTGTATCCCCCTTGACATTTGATTAAAATAATTGTATAATGTTATGAGCAAAATGTATGTCCAAATTTTCGTACTATAAACAAAAAAGGAAAGGAAAATGGCAATGAAAAGAACCAAGTTTACCGCTTTGCTTTTGTCGCTTATAATGGCTGTTTCCATGGCTTCCTGCGGACAGGAGATAAAAAATTCCGATCCTCAGGCTGCAAAAGCTTCGGTGCCCAACTCAGACAGCTCTGCTGTAACACCTTCCGGTGATACATCCGACAAAGAAAAGGTCACGACCGCTGCCACAGAGGCTACTACCACTTCTGCCACGACTACCACAAAGCTTGATGAAACGGGCACAGCAGACCCTGCTGCCGATTATGCAAGCATTCCCGAATCCGGCTACTGGACCAACAACGTTGTGGTCTGCGACCAGAATAAAGGCTCCAAGATAAGAGGACTTCTGGGATTCGGCGCAGACGAAAGCAGCGCAAAGGTATTCACAACCATGGTAAATAACGTAAAGAAAATGGTCGGTGACAAGGTCAACGTTTATACGCTTCCTGCACCTGTTTCCTCGGCATACTATACCCCCAAGGGAATGGACGGAGTTACAAGCGACCAGCACGCTGCTACCACCGCTCTTTCCAAAACCCTTGATCCGAGTATAAAGAATATTGATGCATATTCTGCTCTTGCAAAGCACACAAACGAGTATATCTACTACCGCACCGACCACCACTGGACCACCCTTGCTGCTTATTACGCAACCAAGGAATTTGCAAAGGCAGCAGATGTCCCCTTCACCGAACTTGATAAAATGGAAAAGGTGACCAAAACCGGCTTCACCGGCTCAATGTACACCTACAGCGGCTGTCAGGAGTTTCTTAAATATCCCGACACCTACATTTATTACAAGCCGAAGAATCAGTACACCACCACCTATTATGACTGTGACTTCACCAACCCGGTCAAGTCTGAGCTTTTCCATGAGTATGCCGAAGGGTCAAACCTCTACTGCACGATCCTTGGAACGGACATGACCATCTGTGAGATGAAAACAGACGTTAAAAACGGCAGGACACTTGTGCTTATAAAAGACAGCTACGGCAACGCAATGGCTCCATACTTTGTGGGAAGCTTTGAAAAGATTTACGTTATCGACATGAGATACACCACCATAAAGCTCAAAGATTTCTTTGAAAAGGTTGGTGCAACCGATATACTTTTCGGCTCCTCCATCTCAAGCTTTTACACCATAAGCCGTGCTGAATATCTTAACGGCATTATGAAATAAAAAACAAAGACCTTTCAATGCAGCGATGCAAAGAAAGGTCTTTTTATGTCCTTAGCCGTTGTAATCGTAAAAAAGCTTATCCACCAGCTTGTCATATTCCCTGCTGTTGCCAAGGGCGGCTTTTATAATGCTGCCTGCGTTTTCAAACAGCAGTCTTATATACAGCCAGTCTCCCATATCGTCCCATTTGCGTGTGGAATTTATAAGATAGTTTCTTTTTAAACACCCGTACTTTTTTCCGAGTTTTTTCCCGTAGGCTTTAAGGTTTCTGGCTGTCTGCACATCCTCCATCGCCCGCTTGTCCGCAAAGCCGCCCACAGCCTCAAAGGACTGCTTTGAAGCCCAGAACATTCCGCAGTAAAGACCGGTAAGGGCGAATGCACCACGGCACATATAGTCGTTCAGATAAAGGGGCAGCGAGTACCTTTCAAATCTTATGGGGGCACCGCCGCCGATATATTTTCCGCTTTTGAGCAAACGGTACGCTTCCTTGATAGTCCCCTTTGTCATGCGGTTGTCACAGTCAATGGTCAATATGTACCTGCCCCGGGCAGCTTTTATCCCCGTGTTTCGCACCGCAGCAATACACCGCTGTTCGTTGGTCAGTGTCCTTGCACCGTTTGCCTGTGCAAGCTCCATGGTCTTATCGGTGCAGCGGTTGCAAACTACGATGATCTCCACCGGTCTGCCGAAATGATCTGCATATCCCATATACAGAATACCACACAAGACATTAACAAGTCATTAAGCTTTGAGAGAAATTCTTTCAGGTCTTGTAAAAATGCTGATAATCCTTCTGGGTCTTCCAGTCCCCTCCCCAGGTCCAGCCCTTGCTTTTGAAAAGCTTGTAGCACAGATCGTCGTGGTCGATCTTATGAGGGAACTTTCCCTTTCTGTTGGCGTACTCTGCACCATTTGCAGGCATCACCTTTTCGCCCACTATGTAAGGGTTTATCAAAGGATTGATGTCGATTGCCCTGCCGTAGGCGTGCATGGATACTATATCCGTATCTGCCACCACACGGTAGTTGAACGCTGAGGAGTTGTTATCCGCCATAGAGCGCTCATCATCTGCATCATACCGGTCAACAAGGTGCATTTTCTCTATCTGATACCCGGCATTGTAAAGCTCGCAGAATATCTCCAAAACCTCACGGGCAAGAGAATAATGCACGACCATCTCACCCTGTTTTGTCTGTCCGTCAAACCCCACGTGTTTCATTTTAAGATATGCGAGCTCGTCAAGTCCCACATCCTTGTTTTCGTGAAAGGACTTGCCTATCATCATTTCTTTTATTTCCTCAGGCAGGGGCTCTGCTGTGAACCCCTCTTCGTATGTGATAAATTCCAAGTAAATGCCCCCTTGCGTTTACCTCTCCATTTTCCACACTTCAACGCTGTACGGTTTAAGTTCACTTCCACCGCCGAAATCGTGGATCGTGTCGCTGATAAGCTCCTGCGCCTGACCGCAGCCGGCATCAAAGTGCGCTGTATACGGCTCAGCATCTGCATTTATCGCAATAAGCACACGCTCATCCTCAAACTTTCTTTCTATGATGCACTGTTTGTTTGTCAGCACCGGAACGGATATCTCTCCATAGCTAAGTGCCTTGCTGCTTTTTCTTATCTCGCACAGCTTAGCGATAAGATCCGTCAGCTCGTTCCATTCGGGCTTTTCAAAGCAAGCCCTGAGCGCAGGATCCCCCTGTGACTTCTCCGCCTTTGCTCCCCACTCGGAACCGTAGTAAATACAAGGTATACCCTTTATTGCAAACAGCAAGCCGTATATGAGCGGCAGATGCTTGGGATTAGTAAGTATGCTTGCCACCCTTGTAACATCGTGATTGTCCACAAAGTTCAAAAGCTCCATTCCTCTGCATCTGCACCAGTTCTCAGGTCCGAACATATTTTTCACCGAGTGGCATATCTCAAACATATTCATGGAGTTGAAGCTGGAATACATACCCTTATAGCACTCGTAATTGGTGCAGGACTGGAGCATCTCATCGTTTACGATCTGCTTATAGTCCCCGTGGATGATCTCGCCCACAAGGAAAAAGTCCTCCTTAATGCTGCTGCAATGTGCACGCAGACGCTTCATAAAGTTTCTGTCAAGGCAGTACGCCACATCAAGCCGCAGTCCGTCAATGTCAAATTCACTGACCCACTTGCTTACACATTCAAGTATATGATCCACTACCTGGGGATTATTCAGGTTAAGCTTGACAAGATCAAAGTGACCCTCCCAGCCTTCGTACCAAAGCCCATCATTGTAGTTGGAATTTCCCCCGAAGTTGATATAAAACCAGTCTTTGTACGCCGAGCCCTCACGGTTTTTCAGCACGTCCTGAAAAGCCCAGAAACCTCTGCCCACATGGTTGAACACACCGTCAAGCACCACCTTGATCCCTGCCTTGTGAAGATCTTTGCAAACCTTGGCAAAATCCTCGTTTGTGCCCAGACGGCAGTCTATTTTTCTGAAGTCCCTTGTGTTGTATCCGTGAGTGTCCGACTCAAAAACAGGGGAAAAGTATATTGCATTTATCCCCAGCTTCGTCATGTGATCTATCCAGTCGGAAACTTTTGATATCCGGTTAACGCACTGTCCGTCGTTTTCAAACGGCGCACCGCAGAAACCCAAAGGATAGATCTGATAAAACACACTTTCATTTGCCCACATAGTAATTAACATCCTTTCACGGCGGTCAGTATTTTCAAAACCCGCCAATATACATTATAACAAATTTTCGCATTTTTATCAATAGATAATTCACATTATATTTATCAACTTTTTTATGCACCTTGCACAAATCCATTCCTTCGACAAAACTCGCTTTTGTACTCAATGCTGTCTCTCGCCTCTAAAGGGCAACATCAAGCGTCATCATCAGCAAAAAGCCGATCATGACCCCCAGCGTACCTATGTGGGAGTTGCCAAGGTGCGCTTCGGGGATAAGCTCCTCCACCACCACATAAAGCATTGCCCCTGCCGCAAATGAGAGCAGCCAGGGCAAAAGCAGCTGCGCCGTGCCTGCGATAAGCACGGTCACAAGTCCGAAGACCGGCTCTACGACTCCCGATGCCGCACCGCATACAAACGCCCTGCTGCGTGAACGTCCGGCTTGTCGTATGGGCAAAGAGATAGCCGCCCCTTCCGGAAAGTTCTGTATCCCCATGCCCACCGCAAGAGCTATTGCAGAGGCAAGAAGTACGCTGCTATCGTTTTTTGCTGCCAAAGCAAATGCAAGTCCTACCGCCATTCCCTCGGGAATATTGTGCAGCGTTATGGCAAATATAAGCATCGAGGTGCGTTTAAGTCCGTTTTTAACGCAATCCTCCCTGTCCGGCTCCGGTCTGAAATAAGGAATAAGCTTGTCAAGGAGCATTAAAAACACCACCCCAAGCATAAAACCGAACGATGCAGGTATCCACCCTTTCTTTCCAAGCCTTTCCGCCTCATCTATTGCAGGGATAAGCAGCGACCACACCGAAGCCGCTATCATCACCCCCGATGCAAAGCCAAGAAACACACTTTGCGCCTTTTCGCTGTGTCTATCGCTTTTAAAGAAAAAAACCACCGCCGCACCGAGAACAGTCATTAAAAAAGTGAAACCGGTGCCGCCCAGGGCATAAATAAAACCGTTCATGTCAAAGTCCTTTCATGTATTTGCAAGTGTACAATATTTTGTACTGATGACCACACCTGCCTGATACAATCTATGCACATGAACAAAGACTTGTTAAAACAAAAAAGGCTGTACAAAGGCGAATAAAACCATCACCCTGTACAGCATTTGGATTCATATGCTACTCAATGTTTTGCATATCTTGTGGAAACAAACTAAAATAGTATTATCAACAAGCCCTCCCCCGAGGGCTTGACTTTTTGCTTGGAAAATTGTATTATAATGTTGAAGTTTATTAAGGGGAGAGATTTTTTATGTGTTTGGCTTCGATTTATGATTACTATGACACTTCCTTCTGGGTGGGCATTCTGATCGGCTGTCTTATCGGCTGTACGGTCTGGGGCTTTGTGGTGCGTTATGTTATGAAAAACAAGGGTTATCAGAATCTCGGGGCATGGTTCTGCTGCGGATTTTTCCTGGGGATTATCGGTCTTGTGATCGCTATCACCCGTCCCGACCTCAGAAATCAGCCCTTCCAGAACGGCAATCCTTACGGCAGCCCATACGGCAATCCCTACGCAAACCCATATGGTCAGCCAATGCAGCCTTACGGTCAGCCAATGCAGGGTCAGCCCTACGGTCAGCCGCCAATGGGTCAGCCGCCAATGGGTCAGCCACCGATGGGTCAGCCGATGATGAATCAGCAGCCTCAGGGTATCCGCTGCAACTCATGCGGAATGATAAACCACCCCGATACGACCTATTGCCAGCAGTGCGGCAACAAGATCAGATAACAATTACAGCAGGCTCTCGGGAACGGGAGCTTGTTTTTTTGCGCAAAATGTGAAAAAGTGCTTGACATTTGCAAAAAAGTGATTATAATGTATACGTAAATTTGAACATTGGAGGATCTATTATGTTCGCATATAATTTCGGTGAAGCCTTCGGCGAATTCGCAATAATCGCCTGGATATTTGTTATATTTGGTTTTATCCTTACGTTTGTTCTCGGCTTTGTGTGTATGAGCATCATGAAGAAAAAAGGCTATGATATGCCTGCTGCGTGGTTCTGCTGCGGTTTGTTCCTCGGCGTTATCGGCCTTGTCATCTGTCTTGTTATGCAAGACAAAACAAAGCAGATGCCGCCGTACAACAATGGTCAGTATCCAAATCAGCAGTATGGACAGCCATACCAGCCGCAGCAGCCATATATGCAGCCACAGGGCGTCCGCTGTCAGAGCTGCGGAATGATGAACGCACCGGGTTCAACTTTCTGTGCCGGCTGCGGAAACAAAATGAATTAACACAAAAGCTCCCGACCTGTCATCGGGAGCTTTTTACTGCCATTTTGAATTTTACTCGCTTTTCATAAGCACCGCTCTGCATGGAGAGCCGTCGCTTCCGCCCAGATTCAAAGGCTGTGCCATAAGAAAATATTTTCCTTCCTCAACGCCCCCAAGCCTTACCCCTTCAAGAAGAGTAACTTCCCTGCCAAGCAGGATAAGGTGAACGTTTCGGGGAGAATCCTCCGGCCCCACCGTCTGGCTCTCGTTGCCGATAAGTATGATCCCTGCGTCTGCGAACACCTGCGCCGCAGCCTCGGTAACGACCACCTTTCCGCCAATAAGGATCCTCTTTTCTGCCCCTGCAGCCCTTGCCTTTTCAAGTATCTTTTCAGCCTTCTCCCCGGTGATATCCCCCCTGTCATGGGTGACGAAACAATCCCCGATGTAGCTTTCAAGGGGCATCCGGTCAATAGTTTTGCCGCTGTCGATAAAATGATACGGTGAATCCACGTGAGTGCCGTTGTGGGCGCACATATGTATCTCCGTCAGATTGCATATATCCCCGTTTTTGATGCTCTGAGCCCGTATGTTCTGAGGCTGGGGGTCCCCCGGAAAAACCGTGCAGTTAAAAACTTCCTGTGAAATATCAATAAGCATGAACGCTCACCTCCGTATACAAAAAGGCTGCTGCAAAAAACGCAGCAGCCCTAATTATAGCTTTAAGAATATCTATCAGCAGTTCTCAGCGAAATACTTGATAGTTCTTACCATCTGGCTTGTGTAGCTGTTCTCGTTGTCGTACCAGGAAACAACCTGTACCTCGTAGAGATCATCAGCTATCTTGCTTACCATTGTCTGTGTAGCATCGAACAGAGAACCGAACTTCATGCCGATAACATCGGAAGAAACGATAGGATCCTCGTTGTAGCCAAAGCTCTCGGAAGCAGCAGCCTTCATAGCAGCGTTGATGCCCTCAGCTGTAACGTCTGTGCCCTTAACAACAGCGGTAAGGATAGTTGTGGAACCTGTTGGAACAGGAACTCTCTGTGCAGAACCGATAAGCTTGCCGTTGAGCTCAGGGATAACAAGTCCGATAGCCTTTGCAGCACCTGTTGAGTTAGGAACGATGTTTGCAGCACCGGCTCTTGCTCTTCTCAGGTCGCCCTTTCTGTGAGGACCGTCAAGGATCATCTGGTCGCCTGTGTAAGCGTGGATCGTGCTCATGATACCGCTCTGGATAGGAGCATACTTGTTAAGTGTATCTGCCATAGGTGCCAGGCAGTTGGTTGTGCAGGATGCAGCAGAAATGATCTGATCCTCACTTGTAAGTGTCTTCTCGTTTACGGAGAATACGATAGTCTTCAGATCCTTTCCTGCAGGAGCGGAAATAACTACCTTCTTAGCGCCTGCATTGATGTGAGCCATAGACTTATCCTTTGAGCAGTAGAAACCTGTGCACTCCAGAACAACGTCTACGCCGATCTCGCCCCAAGGAAGCTTGCTTGCGTCAGCCTCTTTGTAAATAGTAAGTGTCTTGCCGTCAACTGTGATGGTGTTAGCCTCGTCATCAGCTGTTACAGTGTGAACGTTCTCACCGATCTTTCCGCAGTATCCACCCTGAGCGGTGTCATACTTGAGAAGATTTGCGAGCATTGAAGGCTTAGTCAGGTCGTTGATAGCAACAACATCGTAACCCTCTGCACCGAACATCTGTCTGAATGCGAGACGTCCAATACGTCCAAAACCATTGATTGCAACTTTAACTGCCATAATTGATATACCTCCTAAAAAAATTCTGTAATTATTATACTACATTTTCATTTACATTTCAAGTGTTTTTGCAAATTTTATGCTAACTTTGTGCCAACTTTTTGTAAGATCGCCTTTGCAAGGTCAAAAAGGGCAAATATAAAAGGCTTTTATTGACAAAAAGGCTCATAGTGGGTATAATGTGTAATAAAGTATGATTATAATTGAATGGAGCGTACCCATGGATTGCCTTGAAACTTTAAAAAACATTTATTCTTCTTTCCCAAAAGCGGTGATGGTCACCGACAGCAGGCTCGTTCCCCTGTGGGATAACGGGAAAGGCGTTCCCGCTGCCTTTGACGGCAGCAAACTTCGCAGCTGGGGGGACTGTGAGCTTTCTCTGCCCCTTGATGCCCCTGCCACCGTCAGGTATCACACCGATTTCGGAAGATCACCTGCCGCAGACATCATACCCATCGAAGAAGCCGGCGACATCTGCGGATATATCCTGCAATTCTATTCCTGCAGCGACGTGGAGGAGCTTTCCGACCTTTCCGACCATATCCGGTTCAAAAACAACTTCCTGGGCAATATAAGGAACGAACTTGCCTCGGTGGTATACTCGATCGAGGACGAAAGGCAGGAGCTTGTGCAAAGGGGCGACCTTGAACGGCTGGCTGCCAACAAAAAAATAAGATACAGCATCTTAAAGGTCTTTTCCTCCACCGCAAATCTCAACGAGATCTCAAAGTATTATAACGGACAGTACTCCACCCAGCTTGTGGACGTATCAAAGATAATACAAAGCATTGCACAGGATCTTGACGACGCCTTTGAGGAAAATGATTGCTGCTTTATCTGCAAGCTAACCGACGGACCGATCTATATGAAAACCAATTCAGACAGGCTCAGAGCAGCGGTGTGCAACCTGCTTGTGAATGCTTATATGTATTGTAACGCCGAAAAGAAGGAGTGTACTCTTTGTGTTGAAAAGACCCCGGATTCGGTGGTCATAAGCGTTGCCGACAACGGAACAGACGCCGATATAAAGGCCCTTGAAGAATATAAGGTTCCCTTTGGCGCCTTCAAAAGCTTTGGTCCCGGAGAATCTTTGGGGATCGCCGTTGCAGCTTGTTACTGTAATTCAATGGGGGCACATCTGGAGTTTTCCTCCCCCCTTGGCAAACAGACGACAGCCCGGATGATATTCCCTGCCTCATGCCTGTGCGAGCCGGACAGCCTGAGAGCCGTGACCCCTGTCCCCCCATGCGGAGCCTATGATCTTCAAAACTGCATTATGGCAAAAGGTTTTGACCCGTTAAAGGGTTAACCCCTTTGATGTAAAATATTTGCAGCTTGTTGTGTCCATAGGGCAAATCAAGCTGCGGTATTGACTTACAGAAAGTTTTGGTGTATAATAAACAGGTTAAGTGCAGTCAAATCACGTTATTACGAAAGGAAATGAATAGTATATGGCAAGGCTGAAAAGACTGGCAAGTGCAGCAGTCAGCGTAGCACTTGCAGCGGTAATGCTGACAAGCTGTTCCGCCGGCAGATATTGCATGAGCTACGGTGACGATAAACAGGTCAACTCAGGAATATATATCTACAACATACTCAGCGAACTTATCAACCAGCAGTACATTTCTTATTATACCGGATCCACCGAGAATGTAATGGATAAAAAAGTCGGTGACAAGGAAATGGCTGTCTATCTTGAAGATAACGCCATGAAAAACACAAAGGCGTACTGTGCGATAGTTTCCAAGTTTGACGAGCTTGAATTGAAGCTCACCGACGACGAGAATAAAACTATAAAGGATTCTGCAACAAATTCCTTCAATTCCCAAAAGGAAATGTATGAGGAAATGGGCATCTCAAAGGAGTCTATCTCCGAAATAATTAAACAGAGCAAAATGAGAGATAAGCTTTTTGAGTACTATTACGGAAAAGACGGCAAAGAAGCTGTTTCGGACGATGATCTTGTGAAGTATATCAACGAGAATTATCTCAGATATAAGGTCATATCCATAACCAAGAGCACCAAGACCGATGAGAGCGAAAAGGATAAAGAGAATAAGGCAAACGAGGCTAAGATCGACGAGTATCTGAAAAAAGCCGAGGGCAAGAGCTTTAAGGACTTTGACTCTGTCATTGAAGAGTATAACAAGGAAACTCAGGGTGCTTCGCAAACAAGCTCCTCATCTGCCGATTCAAGCTCCTCCACAGCAGACTCAAGTTCTTCCGCTGCTGAGTCAAGCTCTTCCGCTGCCGAATCAAGTTCCGCAGCCGAGTCCAACTCCACCAGCAGTAAGGTAGGCGACACAGACAGTTCTTCCCAGACAGACAGCAGCTCTTCATCTGACAGCAGTTCTTCTTCGGACAGTTCAAGCTCCATTCCCTTGCAGAGCTCAAACCAACAGACTGAGAACAAGTACCCCAACGAAACAATGGTAAATTATGCGTCTTACGACGAAGAGACACTCAAATCCGATTACGGCAAACTGCTTACCGAAATAAAGGGAATGTCCCTGAACAAAGTCACTAAGTATTCCAACGACACAGCTTATTACCTCATTATCAAAGGCGATGTAACACAAAGAAGTAAGGAATATGCTTCCGAGTCCCGTGACACTGTGATAAAAGAAATGAAAAACCCCGGCTTTGAAAAGCTTATCGAACAGTGGGAGGAAGATATCAAAATAAAGGTGGACAACGCCTCTATAAAAAAATATTCCGCAAAGAATATCTATAAAAAGTACAGCGATTATTCCAAAAACAATAAACAAGCAGTATAACACAGTAAAAAAACCACCCATCAACGGGTGGTTTTTTTGTTGCCTTTACTTTGAAGAGCTGCCCAGCATTTCGGTGAAGAAACTGTCGTTTTTGTTCTCACCGTATGTGGACATATAAACGTTGTTGATCTTTATCTCGGTGGTGGGGGTAGTGTCGCTTGAATCTCCCTTGCCCTGAGCGCAGATCTTCTCATAGCTTTCATATCCGTCGTAGACCTGTCCGAATATGGTATACTGCTGGGAAAAATTCGGAACGCCTCCCCAGCGTTTGAATACTTCGTTTATCTCCGAATTGCCCGGCCGCTTGTCCATTTCCGAGACAATTTCATCGGTAAATTCAATTGAACCTACAAACATTATCCTGCTGCCGGAAACGTTGGAGCTGAAAAACTTTCCGTCGCTGCCGCCAAAGGATATAAGCGAGCCCTTGAACGGCCAAAGCTCGGCATTTGTCTCTTTTGTAATAGTCTTTGTGTCCGTGTCAGAGGTATCCTCGCCACTCTTTGACTTTGACCCCCCGATAAAATAGGCGTCCTTTTCAACGCTGAAAACATATGTACCGTCGTAATATCCCTTGTTTACCAATCCGGTGAAATATTTGCACAGATCGGGAGCCTTGTCCTCATAGATCACCGCTTTAAATGTACCCATTGAGGTCTCAAAAACCGCCACAGGCGTACTGTCTGACGGCACCTGGGTCTGAAGAAGCTGAGCGTTGTCGTAATCGGGCTTGTTCTTTCTGTTCATTCTGCCCAGAAACAGCGCAAGAGCCAGTATCAGCAGAAAACATACCACCATGACACCCAGCTGCATCGCTACCTTGTTTTTATTCTTGTTCATATTTATACACCTTACTTACGCTTGATCTTTGTACCCTGTCTTGTTTCTTCGATAATATATCCCCTTGCGGTTATCTCGTCACGCAAAGCATCTGCCTTTGCAAAATCCTTTGCTTTTCTCGCCTGTGCTCTTTGCTCCACAAGTTCCTTTATATCCTCCGGGATATCCTCCTGCTGCCGGGACTTTAAAAGATCCTGTGCGTGCTGTAAAAGTCCAAGGGACAAAACCTTGTCAAAGTCATCAACAAGGGCAAGCTTTGTTGCCGCATTGGTGTCAGCCTTCAAAACGTCATATACTGCCGTTATGCCAAGGGCAGTGTTTATGTCATTGTCAAGAGCGTCCTTAAAACCCTTTTTAAGCTCATCAAACTTTGCCCTGTCAACGCCCTGAGTGTCCCCTTCGGCTTTTAACTGGGCTATCCTTGCAATAAGCTTGTCAAAAGCTGTCTTTGCGTTATCAAGGTTCTCATAAGAGAACACAAGGCTCTTTCTGTAATGGGACTGCAAGCAGAAAAATCTGTATACGATCGGGTCGTACCCCTTGCTTTCCAGCAAAGATACCGTAAGGAACTCGCCCTTTGACTTGCTCATCTTTCCGCCTGCTGTGTTAAGATGGTGCACATGGAACCAGTAGTTGCACCATTTGTGTCCGAGGTAAGCCTCAGACTGAGCGATCTCATTGGTGTGGTGCGGAAAAGCGTTGTCGATACCTCCGCAATGTATATCAAGATGCTCTCCCAGGTTTTTCATGGAAATGCACGAGCACTCGATGTGCCAGCCGGGGTAACCCACTCCCCAGGGGGAATCCCATTTAAGCTCCTGGTCATCAAATTTAGATTTTGTGAACCAAAGGACAAAATCGGCTTTATTGCGCTTGTTTCCGTCCTCCTCCACACCCTCACGGACTCCCACTTCAAGGTCGTCCTCGCTGAAATCTCCGAAAACGTAGTACTGTTTCAGCTTAGATGTGTCAAAATAAATGTTTCCTCCGGCCTGGTATGCATATCCCTTTTCCAGAAGTGACTGAATGACCCTTATGAACTCATCTATCATTCCCGTTGCAGGCTGTACCACATCGGGTGTTTTTATATTAAGCTTAGCGCAGTCATCAAAAAACGCCTTTGTGTAAAAATCGGCTATCTCCATGACCGTTTTGTGCTCTCTTTTTGCACCTTTGAGCATCTTATCGTCGCCCGTATCCCCGTCGCTTGTAAGGTGTCCCACGTCGGTGATGTTCATGACCCTTTTAACATCAAGCCCATCATAGCGCATATACTTTTCAAGCACGTCCTCCATTATATAGCTGCGAAGGTTTCCGATGTGGGCATAGTGATATACCGTAGGACCGCAGGTATACATTGCCACCTTTCCGGGTACATTGGGAACAAACTCCTCTTTTTTGTGTGAAAGCGTATTATAGATCTGCATTTTTACCTTCCTCCTTGATACTTTGCTTCGCCTCAAGCTGAGCGATGCGTTTTTCGAGTTTTGCCAGCTTGATCCTGTCGATCGCCAGTTCCTGAGCCACAGGGTCGGGAATGTGTATCTGGTCAAGGTCAAGGGTCCTCTTTCCGTTTTGACGAACTATCCTTGCGGGCACGCCCACCGCCGTGGAGTTTGGGGGCACTTCCTTCAGCACCACCGCATTTGCAGCGATCTTGGCATTATCCCCCACCTTGAACGGACCCAGTATCTTAGCTCCTGCGCCCACCATAACGTTGTTTCCCAGTGTGGGGTGACGCTTGCCGTGATCCTTTCCCGTACCTCCCAGGGTACAGCCCTGATAAAGCAGACAATAGTCACCTATCTCAGCGGTCTCGCCTATGACCACACCGCTTCCGTGGTCAATGAGCAGACCCTTGCCGATCTTCGCTCCCGGGTGTATCTCTATACCCGTGATACCCCTCATTATCTGTGATATCATCCTTGCGATCAGCTTGTGGTCATGCTTATAAAACCAGTGTGCAAGCCTGTGCACGATAACAGCATGAACTCCCGAATAGGTAAGCAGCACCTCCATAGCGCTGCTTGCAGCAGGGTCACGCTCCATTATCGAGTGTATATCTTTTTTGATCTCATTTATCCAGCCCATACAAAAACACCTCACCAAACAAAAAATGCCATCACAGACAACACTTTGTCATCTGCGAAGGCAAGTCATCATCGACCTACGGTCCCACTTCGTTTTCCCGTTTTCACGGCTCTTTAGTCTTTAACGCAGACCTGCGAAGGAGAATACTGAGCTTGCCGCCGTTGTTGCTCCCCTGCTGTCAGCCGCACTTCACCGATGTTCCTTGCAGACATTCTCACCGTCATGTCCTCTCTGTAACGCAGAATCAAAAGCTACTCTTGCTGATACGCATTTATAATATTATATTTATATATTATTTGCTTGAATCTATGTACTTCCAGTAAGCTTTGAGATAGATCGCTCCCGAAACAAGGGTAAGTATAACAGCCACCCATATCAGCCCCTCGTTCACAAGAAATAACGGTGCGCCCCAGTTAAGATCAGGGCTTCCCTTTTCGTCGGGGTAAATGATCTGAAGCAGCATTATGACCAGAAGCGCTATCATGGTAAACGCTGTTTTAAGCTTTCCCCATATCCCGGCTGCCACCACGACTCCTTCGTTTGCTACCACCAGCCTGAGTCCCGTGACCATAAACTCTCTTGAAAGAATGAGCACCACCGCAATCGGATCTATCCATCTTTCAAAAGCAAAGGTTATCAGAGCTGTCATGACCAGCAGCTTATCCGCCAGCGGATCAAGGAACTTTCCAAATGTGGTAACAAGGTTGTTTTTCCTTGCGATTCGTCCGTCAAGGAAATCCGTGATAGATGCCAGAGCAAAAAACACCAGCGCAACTATCATATGCCCGTTAAAGAACCAAAGCACCGATATGAGAAAAAAAGGTATAAGTACAACTCTTAATACTGTAAGCTTATTTGGCAAATTCATCTATATTATCCCACTTTCAACGCTAAACTCTCGTACCGATAAGGTCATAGTCAAGCGGCTCGTCAATAAGCACATTGACGTACTCACCCACGCCCACCTTTTTATCACTCATGAAAAATATCTTTCCGTCGATCTCCGGGGCATCGTATACGCTGCGTCCGTAGTAACATTCAGCATATCTGTCAAAGCCCTCGCAAACCACCTCAAGGGTCTTGCCGCAGCACTTTTCGTTAAACTCGTCGGAAATTATCATCTGCTGTTCCATTATAACTTCCGCACGGCGTTCACGTGTTTTAAGGTGGACCTGATCGGGCATATCAAAAGCCGCAGTCCCCTCCTCCGGTGAAAAGGCAAAGCATCCCAGTCTTTCAAACTTTGTCTTTTTCACAAACTCGCAAAGCTCCTCAAACTGTTCTTCGCTCTCTCCCGGGAACCCTGTGATAAGCGTGGTGCGAAGCACTATTCCCGGCACCTTCTCACGGATATGCTCCACAAGCTTTTCAAGCTGCTGTCTGTCCCCGTGACGGTTCATCCTTTTAAGGATCTCACCGTTACAGTGCTGCAGCGGCATATCTATATACTTTACCAGCTTATCCTCGCTTGCAATAGTCTCAAGCAGCTCGTCGGTTATCCTTTCGGGATAGCAGTAAAGGGTTCTTATCCATTTAAGTCCGTCTATCCTGCAAAGCTCTTTCAAAAGCTCCGGCAGCTGACTTTTTCCGTAAATATCCTCGCCGTAGCGTGTGGTATCCTGTGCCACCACCACAAGCTCGGTAACACCGTGTTCAGCCAGCCACTTTGCCTCTGCAATAATATCCTCTTGCCTGCGGCTCCTGAATCTGCCCCTTATTGAGGGTATAGCGCAGTAGGTACAGCAGTTGCTGCAACCCTCGGCAATTTTAATATATGCAAAAAACGGCTCTGTGGATATTATCCTTCCGCCCTCCATAGAAAGCTCCGTGTTCTCGCCGTATGCGCAAACTGTCTTTTTGTCAATGAGTACATCTCTTATAATGTCGCAAAGTCTGCTGTTTGATCCGAGTCCTACGACCGCATCAAGCTCGGGCATTTCCTTCATCATCTCGTCACGGTATCTTTCCGAAAGACAACCCGTTGCGATAACAGCCTTTATCCTGCCCTCTTTTTTCAGCTCACAGAACTCAAGGATAGTGTCGATAGCCTCCTGTTTTGCCGACTCGATAAACCCGCAGGTATTCACTATCACCACATCGGAAAGTGCCGCATCTGTAACAAGCTCAAATCCCTGCTGTTTAAGGTCGTAAAGCATATGCTCGGCATCTACCTGATTTTTCGGACATCCCAGGGATACCATACCCACTCTTGTTAACATAACCTAATCTCCTGTCTGAAACACATCATAAGTATAAAATATATTATCTCACGTTTTAAGTTTTTTGTCAAGCTTTTCCGCTAACTTTGCCAAAGTGTTTCCAAAAGCCCACCTGCAAGGGTCTATCCGCCTGTTTTAAAGGCTTTCAAAGCTTGCACAGCATTATATATTCCTCTTCATTTTCATCAACGATACAAAATCCGACATTTTTATACATTTTCACCGCATAGTTTTCCTTTTGCACTGCCAGAGAAGCCTGCTTATATCCCTGCTTTTTCAGCTCCCCCAGCATAGTCTTCATAAGAGCCGTTCCTATTCCCATGCCTCTGTACTGCTTATAAAGAGATATTGCAAACGAGGGAGTTTCATCGTCAATGTGCCCGTAATCATCCATTATCCGGACCCATACTGCGCCCACTATCTTTCCCTCGCAGCGTGCAGCAAAGGCAATATCCGACTTTTTGCTCCCAAAGCCTGCAATATACACCTGAAGCTCCGGGCGGCTTATGATCTCCCTCGGAGGTGCCTGCACACCCTTTGGGATAAATATCGCCTCGTAGAGAAAGTCCTCCAGCAAGCCGTATTCGTTCCTTGTCATTTTACTTATAGAATAATTCATTCGTCCTCCGAATCGATTTGTATCTCCCTGAGTGCCTCTTTTATATCGCCGTAATCGTAGCCATAGCGAATAAGGGAGTTTTTCGCACGGTTTATCCCCTTTTCATCGGTCATATACCTAAGATGCTTTTTTTCTATAAGCCTGCGCAGACGCTCCCCGGTGCCCTGCTCATATTCTTCAAGAGCAAGGTCGATGACCTCTTTGGTCAACCCCTTGAGCCGCATCTCCTGAAAAGCCCTGCGTCTTCCGAACAGCTTGACCTCCATGTAATGCCGTGCAAGCCCCTGGGCATACCGCCTGTCGTTTATCACTCCCAGGTCCACCAGCTTTTGCATGACACGGTAGCAAAGCTCCTCGTCGTAATTCTGCCGCAGCTTTTTGAACATATCAACATACGAGTAGTCCTTGTAGTCCAGAAGGTACAAAGCCCTCTCTCTTGCCCTGCGGAAATCGCTTTCCTCCTTTACCTGCTCCCACGCAGACAAAGGCAGGTCAATGCCTGCCTTTAAATTGAACTTATTGATTATCTCAATATTGAGATAGCAAGGCTCCTGCTGTTCAAATTCGACCTTGTAGGTAGAGCCTTTGTACTTTTCTATCCCCGTTATTTTCATGCCTTAGTTACCAAGATCTGCAATGTCCACAGGAGCGAATTCCTCAAAATCCTCCTCCGGGTCCGCCAGAACATCAGGCTTGCTTTCAGCCTTAGCTGCGGGCTTTATGCCTGCGCTGGCATTAGCCATTTTCTCCAGTTTGGAGCTTTCCTGCTTCTTGGGCGGATGCAGAGCCTCTGCGTTCATCTGCGCAAACTTATCTCTGATAAGTCCCTCTATCTCGTTCATTATCTCAGGGTTGTCAAGCAGGAACTGCTTGGAGTTATCTCTGCCCTGTCCAAGCTTCATATCGTTGTAGCTGAACCATGCGCCGCCTTTCTTGACTATGCCGAACTCAACGCCGATATCAAGTATCTCGCCGACCTTGGAAATACCCTTGCCGTACATAATGTCGAACTCTGCTTCCTTGAACGGCGGAGCCACCTTGTTCTTGACCACCTTGCAGCGTGTCCTGTTACCCACAACGCTTGCCCCGTCCTTGAGCTGTTCTCCTCGTCTTACCTCAATTCTCACCGACGCATAGAATTTCAGCGCCCTGCCCCCCGGAGTAGTTTCGGGATTGCCGTACATGACCCCGATCTTCTCTCTTATCTGGTTTATGAAAATAGCCGTAGTGTTTGATTTTGCAATGACCGATGTGAGCTTTCTCAGACCCTGTGACATAAGCCTTGCCAGCTGTCCCACATGGCTGTCGCCCATTTCTCCTTCGATCTCCGCCCTTGTTGTCATGGCAGCCACCGAGTCGATAACGATACAATCTATCGCTCCGGACCTTGCCAGTGCCTCGGCGATCTCCAGAGCCTGTTCTCCGGAATCCGGCTGTGAAACGAGCATATTGTCAATGTCAACGCCCAGCGCCGCCGCATAAACAGGGTCAAGAGCGTGCTCAACGTCGATAAACGCCACATCTCCCCCAAGCTTCTGGGTCTGGGCGATAACATGAAGAGCAACTGTGGTCTTACCGGAAGATTCGGGACCATAGATCTCGATGATCCTTCCCCTTGGAACTCCCCCTATGCCAAGAGCCGTGTCAAGGGTAAGCGAACCTGTGGATATTGCCTCCACGTCCATAGCCTTAGCCTCGCCAAGCTTCATTATAGCGCCCTTTCCAAACTGGTGCTCGATATAAGCGATCGCCGTGTCAAGGGCTTTTTTTCTTTCTTCCTTGTCTGTAATGTTGGTCACCGGCGAACCGGCAGCCTTTTTTTTCTTATCCATCGCCATTGTACATTCCTCCGATATTTTTTCTGTGTCTTTATAATAACACACTAACTGTCCGTTTGTCTGGACTGTTCGTGTTCAAAATATACAAGTACAAAATTTTGGACTTTTTACTTTTTATAGCCCGTCACGCATCTGAATATCCCGCAGGCGTCCCTGCTTGCACGCACGTTTTCAAATCCGTGGCGCACCAAAATGGTCATGACATCCTCCTCCATACCTGCACCGATCTCAAAGGCAAAAAAACCGCCCGGCTTTATCCTGTCCTTAAAATTTATAACGATATGCCTGTAAAAGTCCAAGCCGTCGTCGCCCCCGTACAAAGCGCTCCGGGGTTCAAACGTTACCTCTTTTTGCAAGTTTTCCATGTCCCTGCGTGTAAGATAAGGGGGATTAGCGGTTATAACGTCGCACACGGGCAGCTGCTGCGCTGTTTGTTTCAAGGTAACGTCGCCCTTCAGCACCTGCATTTTGCTGTCGTTGAGCTTAATGTTGTGCTGTAAAAAACCAAGTGCCTTGTCCGAAAGCTCTACTCCTATCAGCTGCCGGCAATCAAGATGCTTTTCCAGCGCCATAGCTATACAGCCGCTTCCGGTGCAAAGGTCAGCCACCGTCAGCTTTCTGTCCTTGGGTGCTTTTTTCAAAACCGTATCCACAACTGTTTCCGTGTCCTGGCGTGGTATAAGAACGCCCTCTCCGACTTTGAATGTAAGCCCGTAAAATTCCCACTCGCCCACTAAATACTGTAAAGGTTCGCCCTCTGTGCGCCTTTTGCACAGATTTTCAAACTCCATTTGCACCTGTGGGTCGATCTGCCGGCTCAGGGCAGCGTCAAAATCCCTGCTGCGGCAGTTTATTCCCAGCGCCTTTCCAAGCAGCTCACGGGCGTTAAGTTCAATGTCCTCCACTCCGGCTTTTTCCAATCCGGCTGTCCCCTGTTTAAGCAATCCTGCGTAATCTGTCACAGCCTGTCCTCCCGGGGGTCGTCGGGGATACAAGCCTCAAGCGCCTTTATTGCACATTCTATCTCGCTGGTATCAGGTTCCCTTGTGGTTATCCTTTGTATCCAAAGTCCCGGTGCGGAAACCACCCTTGTAACCGGATTATCGTACCTGCCTGCAAGCCTTATCACTTCATAGGATATACCCATGACCACCGGAAGCAGGCAAAGCTTTATCAGCGTTCTCACAAGAAGATTTCCCCAGGACACCTGAAAAACGGTGTTCACAAAGATGCTTATAAAAAGCACAAGAAAAATAAAGCTGGTGCCGCAGCGTGGGTGGAACCTGCAATGCTTTTTTACATTCTCCGGTGTAAGCTCGTCCCCGTGCTCGTAACAGGTTATGGTCTTGTGCTCCGCCCCGTGATACTCATACGTCCTGCGTATATCCTTCATAAGCGCCGTAAGAGAGGTATAGCCTACAAAAATAGCGATCTTGAGCAGTCCCTCGATAATATTTTTCACCGTAGCCGGCAGCTCAACGATATATCTGTCAATAAGCTTTGAAAGCCCGCTTGGGAGCAGCATAAAAAGTGCGATAGCCAGCCCCAGTCCAAGTATTATAGAAATAGTGGTTATCACCGGCATAAGCTTGTCGCCCAGCTTTTCATCCACCCATTTTTCAAACTTTGTCTGCTCCTCATCCCCGTCGTCGGTCATCTGTTTGTCCGCCGATCGTGAAAGGCATTTGTACCCGTCTATCATAGAGGAGATAAACACAAATACACCCCTTACAAAGGGTATCTTCCGGTAAAAAGGAGCGTTCTTTCCGCCCCTTATACCCCACTTTTCAAGGTCTATCTCACCGTTTGGCAGGCGGCACGCCATAGCAGCCCTGTCAATGCCCCGCATCATGACACCCTCGATAACAGCCTGTCCGCCTATTTTGGATTTGAATTTTTCCTTTGACTGGGTCTGCTTACTGCTCATTTTCCGGTTCTGTCCTTTCTGGTTCAGGCTTTGACGTTATAAGCTGAACATCGCTGGTAGTCTCTGCTGAAACTATGGTAGGCTCCTTCTTGCTTTCGATACAGGGCAAAGTGATAAGCACCGTTGTGCCCACGCCCTCCTCGCTGTTAAGGGTAAGGGTACCTCCGTGGCGCTGTATTATCTCGTCAGCCACCGCAAGACCTATACCCGAACCTCTGCGTGTATGATTTGCCTTAAAGAATTTAGTCTTGACCTTGGGAAGATCATCTTTGGATATGCCCATTCCCGTGTCGGAAACAGATATACATATCTCCCCGTGCTCCTCGTATGCCTCCACCGAAACGGTATCGCCCTTGTCTGAGTATTTAATGGCATTATCAACAATGTTGATAAACACCTGTCTTAATCTGTTTTTGTCGCCGTAAACGAATGAAAGCATTTCCGGCTCGTAATAATTCAGGGTAATTCCCAGGGCTCTTGCCCTTTCCTGGTATATAAGCACCGTTTCCCCAAGCTCTGCAAGAATGTCTATGGTGTCCATGATAAGGGTAAGCCTGTTGTCCTGGATCCTTGAAAAGTCCAAAAGCTCCTCCACCATCTGAGAAAGCCTTTCCGTCTCGCTGGTTATTACCCTCATGCCTTTTTTGAACGTTTCCCTGTCCTCATACATTGATGTGACAGTTTCCGTCCAGCCCTTTATAGCCGTAAGAGGCGTTCTCAGCTCGTGGGATACCGATGAAATGAACTCGTTTTTCATCTGCTCGGTGTTTGAAAGCTCGTCTGCCATATAGTTTATGGAATCGCAAAGCTCACCCAGCTCGTCGTCGGACTCCTTTTGGAGCCTTTCGGAGAAATCGCCCTTTGCAAACTTTCTTGTCATCTCGCCCATATTTCTTATGGGGTAAACGATAGAGCGGATAAAGAACATACCCGAGAAGAAAATAAGTATCATGATCGCAAGGCTGACCACAAGGGTGGTTGCGCCGATGATCAGTATCTGGTTATCTACCTTCTTCATGGAGGACAGCATACGCAGTGCGCTGAACTGGCTGTCCCTTGCGCTTATCATCATCGTTGCGGCGACTACCTTTTCTCCCGTGGAAAGCTCATATATCTGCACCGCAAACCCGTCATCGGACTTTTTCGCCTCCTCCAGATCCGGCATTGAGCTTTCTGCCGAAGGAGAAAATCCCGATGAGGTGACCTCTGCCCTGCCGCTGTTGTTGATAGCCATAAGCTCTATCCTGTTCTTATCCTCGTAGCCCTCAACATATGCACGTATCGAGGCGTTGAGATTGGCTTTGCCGGTGTTAAGGTTGCTTTTTACGGCGGTATAAACAATATTCATTTTAGAGCTGACATATTCCTTTGCCGAGCTGTAATAATACGCCCTGACAAGAAGGATAAGCAGCAGCACTATAATCAGCAGTATAGCCACCATAACGCCGAAGCTGTTTTTCAGCCAGTGCATGGTAATGCTGTGCTTGCCATATTTGATTTCCGGCTTTTTCAACTTCCAGCGCTCCGATCATTCAAGATTTTTTACTGATTTCCTGCCGACCATTTATACCCAAAGCCCCATATTGTTAGGATAAACTTAGGGTTTGAAGGCTCGTCCTCGATCTTCATTCTTATTCTTCTGATATTAACGTCAACGATCTTGTCGTCCCCGTAATAGCTGTCGCCCCAGATGTGGTTGAGTATGCTGGTCCTGTCAAGAGCCGTGTTCTGGTTGCGGAAGAAATACTCCATTATCTGGTACTCTACCTGAGTCAGGTCGATCTGCTCGCCGTTTTTGAAAACGGTCCTGCTTTTAAGGTTGAGTGTGAAAGGTCCTGAGGTTATTACCGAAGCCTCCTCCGGCTTTGCGCTTGACCTTGAAACTCTCCTGCAAACCGCATCTACCCTTGCGATAAGCTCGCTTATTGAGAACGGCTTTGTGATATAGTCATCCGCACCGCTCATAAGACAGGATATCTTGTCCATTTCCTGAGACTTTGCAGAAAGCATTATTATTCCGATAGAGTCGCTGTGCTCTCTTATTTTTTTACACACCTGCATCCCGTCGATGCCCGGCATCATTATATCCAAAAGCGCCACATCGAACTGTCCCGAATTCTCGTCGAACGCCTTGAGAGCGTCCTCTCCGCAGTTCACGTCAACGACCTCATATCCGCTTCTTACAAGGTTTATCACCACAAACTCCCTTATGGAATCTTCATCTTCGCAAACAAGAACTTTTTTCATTATTATCTCTCCTCTCAAAAATAAAAATTTTGGTTTTGCTAAAAGCTTTATTCTGTAGGATAAAAATTATTCTTTACCTCGTCAATGGTGAGCACCAACTGCTCTGTCTTATCCTTTGGTATCTTGACATAGTAGTTTAACTGTCCCTTTGAGGTGATAAGCTCGTAACCCGCTGCGGTAAGCTTTTCGTCATCCTCTTTAAGACCCGAACAATATCTTACAAGCTCAGTGGTAGAGGTGTTCACATCTCCGGTGTATTTATAGAAAATGACCTCTCCCGTGTCAATGTCCGTCTTGACCGTTACCTTGCCCTCCCAGCGTTTTGGGAAAGCGATAAACGAACTGTTGGACTGATAGCCGCTGTATTTTTCCTCCAGAACGTAAAAATCCTTATACGTGTTCCAGGTCACAAGGTACTTTTGCTGTGGCGTCTCAACGTTTTCATATCCCGGCATTGGCTTAACGGAAGGTATCTCCACCACGCCGTCCCCGTCGATATCCATACATGTCCCTCTGAAGTCCATATTTCTCGTACAGGCGGAAAGCAGCTTTTCCTTTCTCTGCTGTACCGGGTTTTGAAGAGTGGAATACCTGTAATACAGCAGCTCCGTCTGGATATTCCCGTCGCTTGTGGAACCGTCGATAAACAAAGCGTGTCTTCCGTCTGCAAGAAGACCTCTTGTGACCTTCACATAGCTCTCCACATTGTCAAGCATATCTATGGTCATCTCACGCTTTATCTCGCCCTTTTCAAGCTTCAGAAGGGATGCCTTTGCAGTGATCTTTTCCGTCTCTGCGTTCACTGTCTTTTGTATTGCAACAAGATCGTTTCTGCCGTTGTTGTCAAAATCCATAGCCTCAAGCACAGAATATGTGTCTGTGCCTATTTTTTTGAAATCATCGTCCTTGTAAGAATAGACCTCCATAGTCTTTTCGTCAGCGGACTGATTCATGTACCCGATCACAACATTTATATCGCTGCCCGAACCAAGCTGAGAAACTATTACCTTGTCAACGTCGGTTCCCGCACCGGATACCTCCTTGACCGAGAACCATTCTCCGTCCTCGTCCGTGTCAAGAATGTTGATCTTCATGCCTTTTTCTTTGTTTGTTTCTTTATATTCGTAAAAAACGATAGCCTCGTTATCCGGCTCATCATCAATGTTGGCAATAACATATGCGCTTCTGTAATCACCGTTTCTTGGATATTTAAGGGTAATGTTGCTGCCCACGCTTTTTGTCAGCGCCTCATGGATCTGCGACTGCTCCTCTGTGAGCTTCGGAGCGTCCACAAGCCCTTCCACCGAAAAGTTCGGCGACGTACACCCTGTAAGCACCAGACTGATAAGGCATAATACCGCTGTTTTCAGCTTGTTCAAGTGACCACTCCTTTCCCTTTTTTACCTGTTTTCATGCCCATAAAACCAAAAATAAGGCCGGGCGCACATACCCGACCTTATTATACCACATTACTCTCTTTTTTTCAAGTACCCTGTACAAATTATCTCTCGTCCAGAGGAATATACTCTCTTTCCTTCATAACAGCCTTATAAGCCGGTCTGATTATACGTTTGCCCGTTACCAGCTCCTCAAATCTGTGAGCGCACCAGCCTGCCATTCTTGAAACTGCAAACATAGGTGTGAAAAGGTCGTCCGGAATGCCAAGCATCTTATAAACCAGACCCGAGTACATATCCACATTGGCGCACATGGTCTTGTCGATGCCCTTTTCCTCTCTTACGATCTCCGGGGTAAGCTTTTCTATGGTCTCCAGCAGCCTGAACTCTTTTTCAAACTCCGTACCCTCCGCAAGGCTCCTTGCATTGGCTTTGAGTATCTTGGCTCTGGGGTCGGAAAGGGTGTATACCGCATGGCCCATACCGTAGATAAGACCGGACTTGTCAAAGGCTTCCTTGCGCACTATCCTGCGAAGTATGTCCCCGACCTTCTTCTCGTCCGCCCAGTTATCAACATTTTCCTCGATAAACTTGTGCATTGCCGACACCTTTATGTTGGCGCCGCCGTGACGTGTACCCTTGAGCGCACCCACAGCAGCTGCATAAGCCGAGTATGGGTCTGTTCCCGATGAGGTAAGCACCCTGCACGCAAATGTTGAGTTGTTGCCGCCGCCGTGCTCGGCGTGAAGCACCATCAGAAGGTCAAGGAGCTTTGCCTCCTCGTCTGTGAATTTTCTGTCCGGGCGCAAAGCCGAAAGGATCATCTCTGCCGTTGTCTGTTTGGGGATAAGCGGGTGCATGAACATACTTTCCCCGTCAAAAGAACGTCTTTTGACCTGATAAGCCGATACCATGATATTTGGCAGCTTTGAGATTATGGAGATAGCCGTAGCCATCTCAAACTCCGGAGAACGCTCCTCCGGGTTTGAATCGTATGAATAAAGGGCAAGGATAGACCTTTCCATCTTGTTCATAATGTTCTTTGAAGGCGCCTTTGAGATCATATCCTCAAAGAAATCCTCCGGCAAAGGTCTGTTGTCTGCGATCATATGCCTGAATGCGTCCAGCTCCGTCTTTGTGGGAAGATCACCCATAAGCAGAAGATAGACCACTTCTTCGTAGGCAAAACGGTTCTCTTTCCTTGCGTTTTCCACCAGATCATTGATGTTGTAACCACGGTAAATGAGCTGACCCTCGATAGGAGCCTTTTCGCCCTCGTTGATAACGTATCCGTGAACGTTGCATATATTGGTAAGACCGGCGATAACGCCTGTCCCGTCAGCGTTTCTCAGACCTCTTTTTACGACATACTTGTCGTAAAATGAAGGCGCAATGGTATTGTTATCCCTGAACTGTTTATAAAAAATCGAGCGTGCTGTTTCGTTCTGCATTTTCTCCACTCCTGTCAATTTGTTCTGTATCTGCCGTTAAAAGCCGGCAGCAAGCACTCGTTTTATTTTTTAAGGCATCTAAACCTTGAATATTCATTTTACAATATTTTAGCTTTTTTGTCAAGTATGGTGCCTTTTTGCGGACCCTGTGCATTGTTTGAGCAAAGATCCGGAATAATCACGGACAAAGCTGAATATACATATAGTCAGAAAGGAACTGTCAATACAAGGACAAGCAAAAAAGGAGGATAAATATGAAAGAATACATACAATCAACGGTAGTTTTTGCTATAATGCTGCTGGTGATCCCCTGCGTGGTCTTTCTCGGTGCAGGCAAGCCTGTCCCGGACCGTGAGGAAGGCTCCTCTGCCACGCAGAGTTCTCAGCCGCCCCGTGAGATAATACCCACAGGGGAAAAGGTAAAGATATTGTCCGCAAAAAGCGGCGAAATAAACGAATATACAATGGATGACTATGTCCTGGGCGCAGTCATGGCTCAGATGCCGTCGGATTTTGAACCTGCCGCCCTGCAGGCTCAGGCGGTACTTGCAAGAACATATGCCCTGCACCGCACAAAATCCGAAAGCGCCAATCCCACACCCGAGCTCAAAGGTGCAGTGATGAGCGACGATACAAATCTGTACCAGGCTTTTTTCACCCCCGACCAGGCAAAGGAATTCTATAAAGAAAACTATGAACAAGCCCGCACAAAGATCCTCGATGCGGTGAAAGCCACCCATGATAAGTACCTTTCCTACGCAGACGAACCTGTGCTTATCGCCTTCCACGCAGTTTCCTGCGGCTATACCGCCTCTGCAAAGGATGCCTGGGGACAGGATATCCCCTATCTTTCATCGGTGGAAAGCAAAAGCGATGAGACCCTTGAGATCTCCGGAAGCGAGCTGACCTTGACGGAGGATCAGTTCAAAGAAAAGATCACCGGTGCCTATAAGGACATAAAAACAGACTCTCCCTCTGATAAGTGGCTGGAAATAACCCAGATGAACAGCCACGGCTATGTGCTCTGCGCCAGGGTATTCACACAGACCCTTACCGGCATGCGCCTGTGCGAGATTTTGGGGCTTAACTCCCCGGTCTTTACCGTGGAACATTCACAAGGCAAGTTTATCTTCAAAACCAAAGGCGTGGGACATATGGTAGGTATGAGCCAGTTCGGCGCAAACGAAATGGCAAAACAGGGCAAAAGCTGCGATGATATACTTACCCACTACTTTCCCGGAACGAAACTTACGCAAATATCTTCTCAGGGGACTTGAAATCTTCCCGCTCAATGTGGTATAATGTCTTTGTCATAAAAAAGAAAGGATATGAGCATTATGCCAAATATACTCGTAACAGGCGGTGCAGGCTTTATCGGCAGCCACACCTGTGTTGAGCTTCTCCAAGCAGGCTACGACATCATAATTGCCGACAACTTTTCAAATTCAAAGCCCGAGGCGCTGAACAGGATAAAAACTATCACCGGCAAGGATTTCGGTTTTTATGAAGTCGATCTGCTTGACCTTGAAAAGCTGGAAAAGATCTTTGAAGAAAACCACGTGGATGCGGTCATCCATTTTGCAGGCTATAAAGCGGTGGGCGAATCTGTTGCTCAGCCGGTAAAATATTATCACAACAACATCACAGGCACGCTCATGCTTATCAAAGCCATGCAGAAATACGGCTGCAAAAGGATCGTTTTCTCTTCCTCTGCAACAGTCTACGGACCTGTGAATCCCATCCCCTATGTTGAAGATATGCCCACCTCCGCCACAAATCCATACGGCTATACAAAGCTTTTTATCGAGCAGATACTTAAAGATGTCTACACCTCGGACAACGAATGGGCAGTTTCCCTGCTTAGATATTTCAATCCTATCGGGGCGCACCCGTCAGGGCTTATCGGCGAGGATCCCAACGGGATACCCAACAATCTGCTGCCTTATATCTGTCAGGTGGCTGTGGGCAAGCTTGAAAGACTGGGGGTTTTCGGCGACGATTATGATACCCCCGACGGTACGGGCGTAAGGGATTATATCCACGTCTGCGACCTGGCAAAAGGGCATCTGTGCGCCGTTAAATATGTGCTTGAGCATAAGGGCGTTGAAGCGGTGAATCTTGGCACAGGCAAAGGCTCAAGCGTGTTTGACGTGCTGCATAGCTTTGAAAAGGCGTGCGGAAAGCAGCTGCCCTATAAGGTGCTCCCACGCAGACCCGGCGACCTGCCTGCATACTATGCAAAAACCGACAAGGCAAAGGAGCTTTTCGGCTGGGAGGCAAAGTACGACCTCGATCAGATGACCGCAGACAGCTGGAACTTTATCAGCAAGAACCCCAACGGCTTATAACAAAAATTACCTCTCACGGTTTTTCAACTGTGAGAGGTGTTTTTTCTTATTCTTGTTTTGCTTTCCTAAATACTTTAACAAATTCATCTGCGTTATCTATGCACCTAAATACATACTTATTCATTGCATAAGTAACTATTATTTTTTCTCCTCCAATTATCTTATCTATTTTGCCCTTTTCAATTGCTATATCAATATCACTTTTCAAGGGTATTACTTCTTTTTTATCACTAAACGAACCTGACAGCTTAATCCAAACCGAGTCATTGCTTATCTGCAATTTGGAGTTTAATGCGTTTTTTCTGCAAACAAATAAATGAATTGAAAACGGAGCAAAAAGCACTAATCCTATACCTATCAAACCGCTTGTTCGTTTATGCAAAGAAGATTTCAGCGTTCCTAATTGACTATAGCCGATATGCTCAGAAGTAACCCATTCTCCAAATATATTATTGTGGTCAATAAAATGTTTGCCATTTACAGTGCTTACTGGTATCATAGATAGCACTATGATAACGACGCCAATAATAGGCAACAAAATGAATATGATATATCCCATTTTTCTATTATGAACTGTGGTCGATTCATAAACAACATTATCCTCCATAGATATACCTCCTATGTGTCAGCTATTCGCTAACATATTTTATAACATAAAGTTTAACATATATTTTTGCGTTTGTCAAGTTATAATATATGTTAGAGGTGATCATATGGCGAAAAAACTGGAAATTACGAAAAAAAGCGGTATTAAAGGCGATGACGGCTACAAGGTTTTTTCGGTGCGTATTAAAGACGAGACCGTTGAACAGCTTGAAAATCTATCAAAAGCAACAAACCGCTCACGCAACGAGCTTATTAACATTATACTTGAATTTGGAATAGAAAACTGCGAGATAAAGGATAATTGAATATAAATGTACAAAAAAGAGGACAGTTAGCACTGCCCTCTTTTTATTATGCCTTATTTCAAAAATCCCGAGATTATCTTCTGCTCCGCTTCCTCCTCGGTAAGTCCCAGGGTACGCAGCTTCAAGATCTGCTCCCCTGCTATCTTTCCGATAGCCGCCTCGTGGATAAGCGCAGCGTCCGGGTGCTCTGCGTCAAGCTGCGGCGATGCCGAGACCTTGCCGTTGCCCACAAGTATCGCATCGCACTCGGAATGACCCGTGCACACATTCATGCCCTTTATCACGCTGTGATACTCCTGATATGACTCGTCCCTTGCCACCGACCTTGACATAAGATCAACGCCGCTGTTTTCCCCTTTAAGCTCAACATAAAAATCGGTCTTTGCCTGTTCCTTGCCGTCGGTCATTATCCTTTCCTTAATAATGAGCCTTGCGCCTTCCCCAAGTACGCCCCTTGTGGTTCTTGTGGTAAAATCAACTCCGCTGAGCTGTACGGTATCCATTGTCAGCTTTGAGTTCTCACCAAGCTCCACATCGGTTACCGGGTCGATCCTGCGGATACCCTCCTGTTTGCCTGTACCAATATGCTTTTCCTGATACAGCACCTTTGAATCCTTTTGCAGAATAAAACGGTGAATACCGTTGTGCCGTGCTTCCTCCACGCCTGTCGTATGCACTCCGCATCCTGCGATTATGGTTACGTCCGCACCCTCGCCAACATAGAAATCATTGTAAACAAGATCGTCTATCCCGCTTTTTGTAACACAGGCAGGAATATAGACCTTTTCCCCTTTGGTATGGGGTTTGATGTGGATAACAAGTCCGGGAGCGTCCTTTTTGGACTCGATCTTTATATTCTCCGTAGACTCCCTTGCAGCGCACTGACCGTCCTCACGGATATTGTATGCCCCCTTGAATTCTCCGTCAAAATCAGAGATGATCTTCAAAAGCTCTTTTGTTGTTTCATTCATGCCTGTGCACCCCTTTCACAAGGTCTTGGAGTCCTGCTGCCCGAAATAAGCTTAGGAAGAATGTCCTGTGCCGAGCCGCTGTCCTCAAGCTGTCCTTTGGATATTACGATTATCTCATCGGCGATCTCAAGTATCCTCTCCTGATGTGAGATTATCATAAGGGTGCCGTTGACCTTGTCCTTTACTTCCTTGAACACGTCAACAAGACCTGCAAAGCTCCAAAGATCTATGCCCGCCTCAGGCTCATCAAATATTGAAAGCTTGGTGTTTCTTGCAAGGACAGTTGCGATCTCGATGCGCTTTATCTCGCCCCCGGAAAGTGATGCGTTCACCTCACGGTCGATATAATCGTTCTTGCAAAGCCCTACCTTGCCAAGAAGCTCGCATATCTCCGGCTGCTTCAGCTCTCTTCCTGCTGCAAGTTCAAGCAGATCACGCACAGTAAGCCCCTTGAACCTTACCGGCTGCTGAAAAGCATAGCTTATGCCAAGCTTTGCCCTTTCGGTAATGTCTTTACCGGTGATGTCCTGTCCGTCAAAGAATATTTTTCCCGACTCCGGTGAAATAAGACCTGCCACCACCTTTGCAAGGGTCGTCTTTCCGCCGCCGTTGGGACCTGTAATAACTATAAGCTTGTTGTCCGGGATCTCAAGGCTGACATTGTTGAGTATCTCTCTGCCGTCCTCAAGGCTCCAGTTTATATTTTCAAGTCTGAGCATCTTTTTACCTTCCATCTCCTTAAATATACCTTTTGCAGCCACTTTCGGACTGCTCCTTGTATAGTATACCACGTTAATAGGAATTCGTCAATAGGAAATACGACAAATTTAGTGCTTTTTTGTCCCCTTCTTTTTGTCCTCCACCGCCTGCAAAGCCTTGACAAATGGGGGGGAATAATGTATAATAATGTTTTGACAGTATCCCTGTTTCAAACGTAACGTTAAAAGTTTTTTTAGATTTAGGAGTGATATATCATGGCAAATGCCAAGACAGTTTCAAGAGCCGGCTACGAGAAACTTCAGGAGGAAAGAGAGTACCTTGTTACCGTCAAGCGTAAAGAGGTCGCACAGAAGCTGAAAGAAGCCCGTTCATTCGGCGACCTTTCCGAGAACGCCGAGTATGACGAGGCAAAGAACGAACAGGCGATCCTTGAGTCACGTATTAACGAGCTTGAATTGCTCATCGCCAATGCCATCGTAGTTGAGGATCATGAAGTCTCCACCGACGAGATCGGCGTAGGTTCTATCGTAAAGATCAAGGATCTTGAATTTGATGAGATCGAAACTCTCCAGATCGTAGGTTCCACCGAGTCGGACCCTGACAACGGAAAGATATCTGACGAATCCCCTATCGGTAAAGCCGCTTTGAGAAAAAAGGTGGGCGATGTATTTGAAGTTGAAGCTCCTGCAGGACTTATAAAGTTCGAGGTGCTTGAGATCACAAGACAGTAAAAAGCTGATAGGAAAGGAAAATCCAAATGAGCGAGGAAATTATAAACAACGCCCCCGAGCAGGAAGAGCTTACCGCCGAGCAGGTCAGCAGCCTGCGTCAGGTAAGGATAGGTAAGCTTGACGAGCTTAAAGCTGCGGGCAAAGATCCGTTTCAGATCACAAAGTTTGATGTGAGCGCAAGCTGCCTTGAAGCAAAAAATGAGTATGAAGAATTGGAAGCCCGGCTTAAAGCACAGGCAGGCGACGATGAGGAAAAGCTCAAAGAGCTTTTGGAAAGCAACCGTATCACCGTCAGCCTCGCAGGCCGTGTAATGTCCCGCAGACTTATGGGAAAAGCAGGCTTTCTCGATCTTCGTGATAAATCCGGAAAGCTCCAGTCTTACGTAAGACGTGACGATGTAGGCACCGACTCTTTCCAGGACTATAAAAAAGGCGATATCGGTGATATCATAGGCATAAAGGGCTATTTGTTCAGAACTAAAATGGGAGAGGTCTCTGTCCATGCACAGCAGATCACACTGCTGTCCAAGTCCCTGCTGCCCCTGCCCGAAAAGTGGCACGGTCTCACAAATACCGATGTCCGTTACAGACAAAGATATACCGACCTTATCTGTAACCCAGAGGTCAAGGAGACCTTTATCAAGCGTTCAAAGATCATATCTTCCATAAGAAGATATCTTGACGGTCTTGGCTTTATGGAGGTCGAAACTCCTATGCTGGTGTCCAATGCCGGCGGAGCAGCCGCAAGACCCTTTGAGACCCATTATAACGCACTCAATGAGGACGTTAAGCTGCGTATCAGCCTTGAGCTTTACCTTAAAAGGCTTATCGTGGGCGGACTTGAAAAGGTTTACGAGATCGGCAGAGTTTTCAGAAACGAGGGTGTCGACGCAAGACATAACCCTGAGTTCACTTTGATGGAGCTTTATCAGGCTTATACCGACTACCACGGAATGATGGATCTGACGGAAAATATGTTCAGACACGTGGCTATGGAGGTGTGCGGAAAGACCTGCGTACCTTACGGCGAGTATGAGATCGACCTGGGCAAGCCCTTTGAAAGGCTGACAATGATCGAGGCTGTAAAGAAATATTCCGGCGTCGACTTTGCAAAGGTAAAGGATACCGACGAGGCAAAGGCGCTCGCAAAACAGCACCATGTTGAGTTTGAGGACAGACATACAAAGGGCGATATCCTCAACTTGTTCTTTGAACAGTTTGTTGAAGAGCACCTTATCCAGCCTACATTTATTATGGATCACCCTGTTGAGATCTCGCCGCTGACAAAGAGAAAGCCCGACGCTCCCGACTACGTTGAGAGATTCGAGCTGTTCATCACCAGCAGAGAGATGTGCAACGCTTATTCAGAGCTGAACGATCCTATCGACCAGCGTGAGAGATTTGCCCAGCAGGAAGAGCAGTTCGCCGCAGGTGACGAAGAGGCAAACCATACAGACGAGGACTTCCTGCGTGCGCTTGAGATAGGTATGCCTCCAACGGGCGGTATCGGCTACGGCATAGACAGACTTGTAATGCTGCTGACCAACTCCCCCGCTATCAGAGATGTACTGCTCTTCCCGACGATGAAGAGCCTTGACAAGTAAACAATACAGCATATAAAAAATCAGAGGACAGCTAACAACTGTCCTCTTTTTTGTACTCTTATTTCCCCTGATCTCTCAGGTCGACAATTCTCTTTGCCTTGCCTGCAAATCTCTCCAGCGAGTTGAAATCCACAAGAGTTATCTTGGTCTGTATTCCAAGCACCGTTTTCATGTCGTGGGTGATGCGGTCATGCAGCTCTTCAAGCTTTGGATAATTCTCTATCATCTCGTGGCTGAGGGTGTTTGAAAGCTCCACCTTTATTTCAAGATGATCTGCAAAATTAGACCTTGTAAGTATAAGCTGATAGTGGGGCGCTACCTCGTCAAATCCCATAAGCACCGACTCTATCTGCGACGGGAACACGTTTACTCCCCTTATTTTCAGCATATCGTCCGAGCGCCCTCTGGGCTTTGCCATTCTTGCAAAGGTTCTTCCGCACTTGCACGGCTCGTAATCTATCTGCGTGATATCCTTTGTTCTGTAACGAAGGACCGGTATGCCCTCCTTGGAAAGGGTCGTTACAACAAGCTCTCCCTCGCTGCCCTTGTCAAGAACATCGCCTGTCTTTGGGTCGATTATCTCCGCAAGGAAGTGATCCTCGTTAATGTGCATTCCGCAGCGCTGTTCGCACTCGCCCGAAACGCCCGGTCCCATAAGCTCACTCATGCCGTAGTTGTCCGTAACGAACATACCCAGCGTCTTTTCGATCTGATCTCTCATCTCAACTGTGCAGCCCTCTGAACCCAGCAGTCCCAGTTTGAGATTTATCTTGTCAAGCACGCCCTTCTCCTTTGCAAGCTCGCCTATGTACTGTGCATACGACGGAGTGGAAACCAGCGTGTTTGTGCCGAAATCCTGCATCAGCATTATCTGCTTTTCGGTATTTCCGCTTGATGAGGGAATGACCGTTGCGCCTATTTTTTCAAGGGCGTAGTGAAGCCCCAGAGCGCCTGTGAAAAGTCCGTAGCCAAAGCATATCTGCACAATGCTCTCATCGCTCGCACCCGCTGCCATTACAAGCCTTGCCATGCAGTCGCTCCACATATCAAGGTCAGCCTTGGTGTAGCCAACAACTGTCGGCTTGCCTGTGGTGCCCGATGATGCGTGTATACGTGTTATATTTTTAAGGGGCTGAGCAAACAGCCCGAAAGGATAAGTGTCCCGCATATCCGCCTTTGTGGTGTAAGGTATATACTGAATGTCCGAAAGCTGCTTGATCTTGTCCTCGTTCACCCCTGCCTCGGTGAGCCTTTTGTTGTAAAAGGGCACGTTATCCATACAGTATTTTACAAGGTGTTTAAGCTTTTTGAGCTGGATCTCCTCGATCTGCGCCCTTGACATGGTTTCAAGTTCTTTTTGAAAAAACATAATTGCTACTCTCCTTTAAAGTTTTAAAGCACCTAATTATTATACCATAATCCCCTATATTTTTCAAGTACACTATAAACAAATTTTCACCCTTGATTTTATGCACATTTCATTGTATAATATAAATCGGAATTTAATTTAGCACTGTGTAATAGTGTTTATCCGAAGGAGGTCATAGGTGCTCATTATATGAGATTCAAGCCGCCTTTTTGCAGGCGGCTTGAGGGAAAAGAGTTTTGCGCTTTCCAAAAGGGCACGCCCTCTCTTGCAGGGCGTCCCCTCTTTCAAAACAGTCCACCGGACTGTTTTGAAATTCACCCCTTGCGGAGCGCACGATGTAGGGGGATTTC
>ONMZ01000013.1 GCA_900319075.1 uncultured Eubacteriales bacterium | reverse complement strand
CACGTCTGAATCAGTCTTTTTGATCCCGCATTTCGCAAGTATCGCCGTAAGTCCGGCAAAGAGCGCGGACAAAGCCGCCATGATCAGCCACATATCTTCTCCCCTTATTCATTGTCATATACTCTGGTAATTCTCGTCCATCAATTATCTCTAAGAGAAATTCCGATTTGTGCGAGCATTCTCGCACATTGATTATATTAACTATTATACCATAATCAGCCCCGATTTTCAATCCACAATACGAAAAAAAACGGGAGCGACACTAAGCGAGTTGTTCCCGGGGAAGAAAGATTCCGACACAAAAACTTTGTCCCTGCGATCATCGACAAGGTGACCTTCAACAAGATGCAGGCTATCATAGAGCGCAAAACGTGACATAGTATGGTGACGAAAAGGTATAAGAAAGGCTGGTGCGTATCAGATCGCATCAGCCTCACTTTTTTATGTGGGTGCAGCCGTTATGTGAACGCCCGCAACTTGGACCTGCTCTCCTATCGAAAGGGGTGATTTCAGGCACGAAGAGATGTAATATTGACTTCTCTTCAAGTTTGCATAAGAAAAACTTATCTAATTTATCCGAAATTCAGATTGATTTATTTGAAAAACTATAATAAACTATAATTATCAAATAAATAACGGAGGTAACACTTATGGCTAACATTCTTATCGTTTACTATTCACGCAAGGGCGAAAACTACTGGAACGGCGGTCTTAAAACTATTGCAAAGGGCAACACCGAGAGAGTTGCAGAATTTATCCAAAACGCTGTGGGCGGTGATCTGTTTGAGGTGGACACCGTAAAGCCCTATTCCGAGAGCTATATGACCTGCATCGAGGAGGCAAAGCAGGAGCTTCGTGCAAAGGCTCGCCCGGAGATCAAGGCTTATCCCGAAAACTTTGAGGACTACGACACTATCTTTGTGGGCTATCCTAACTGGTGGGGAACGATGCCGATGTGTATGTTCACACTGCTTGAAAAGTATGATCTGTCGGGCAAGACGATCATACCGTTCTGCACCAACGAGGGCAGCGGTATGGGTTCAAGCGAGCGTGACCTTAAAAATCTCTGTAAGGGCGCGACGGTCAAGGCCGGGCTTTCTGTTCACGGTGCAGAAGCCGCCGAGAGCGAAAGCAAAGTCGCTGCGTGGGCGAAGAAATCTGTCTGAGGAGGAACTATTATGAATTACATTACTTTGAATGACGGCAACAAGATCCCAGCGGTAGGTTTCGGCGTGTTCATGATCCCTGCCGACGGCTCGACATACAAGGCAGTGCTTGAAGCGCTGAAGGTCGGCTACCGCCACATTGACACGGCTGCCGCATATTTCAACGAAGCGGAAGTCGGCAAGGCTGTCCGTGACAGCGGAATTCCCCGTGAGGAGATCTTCGTCACGAGCAAGCTGTGGCTTCAGGACTACGGCTATGAAGCAGCAAAGAAAGGCATTGATGCGTCGCTTTCCAAGCTGGGTCTTGACTATATCGACCTCTATCTGCTCCACCAGCCTTATGGCGATGTGGCAGGTGCGTGGAAGGCTCTTGAAGAAGCAAAAGCACAGGGTAAGATACGTTCTATCGGTGTAAGCAATATGACACCAAAGCTCTACACCGAACTGACTGCTGATTTTGCAACAAAGCCTGCGGTAAATCAGGTTGAATGCAATCCGCTTTTCCAGCAGAAGGCTCTGCGAGAGGTGCTTGCAAAAGACGATGTAAAGCTAGAAGCGTGGTATCCCCTCGGTCACGGTGACAAGTCACTGCTTGAAAACCCGGCGATCACAGCACTTGCTGAAAAGTACGGCAAGAACGCAGGACAGATCATTCTGCGATTTGAGGTGCAGGAGTGCTTCATCGTTCTGCCGAAGTCCACAAATCCCGAGCGTATCAAGGGCAACATCGACATTTTTGACTTTGAACTGACCGCTGAGGAAATGGATACTATCCGTGCGCTCGATACAGGCAAGGGTTCCCACGATCCCGAAGCTCCGGGTGTTGGCGAAATGCTGCTGAACAATTACAAAATTCATGACTGATGGTGATACTATGACCGACAAGGAACAGATCATACAGCTCTACAAAGAGATGTACACCGCAATGGTGAACAAGGACAGAGCAGAGCTTGAACGTGTCCATGATGACAGCTTTGTGCTTGTCCACATGACAGGTATGCGCCAGCCGAAAGAGGTCTACATAAGCTCGATCATGGACGGTACGCTGAATTATTATTCTGCCGAACATGAAGATATGCAGGCGGACATCAAGGGCAATACTGCTGTACTCATCGGCAAAAGCAAAGTTACGGCTGCGGTATTCGGAGGCGGAAAGCATACCTGGCGGTTGCAGCTTAGGTTTCAGCTTGTGAAGAAAAACAGCGAGTGGCGCTTTGCACTTGCGAGCGCCTCGACCTATTGAGGTGATATGATGCTAAAACAGATACGCTATTTTCAGTCGGTGGTGCGGCTTGGCAGCTTCACAGCTGCCGCAGAGGAGCATTTTATTTCGCAGTCTGCGATCTCACAGCAAATAAAGGCTCTTGAAAAGATCGCAGGTCCCAACAGCAACGCTTCGGTAATTCCGGCGGCTAAGGGTCCGAAGATCACTCCGCCTATCAAGGACGACAAATAAGCCTTGATACATAATAACGGATACACAGGCTTCTCTGTTTTCACGGAGAAGCTTTTTATTTATATTACGATAGTTAAAACAATAGATTTATTATTTTTGTTTTTAATATTAAATAGTTGACTTTTAGAAACAAAAGTGTTATAATGATGTCGGGCAAATACTCTCTAAAAAATGCCGAAGTTGTAAAAACATGGGCGTTAATAACAGAATCAGGAGGAGAAAAAGATGACGATCAAAAAAAGGCTGGTCGCAGTGGCAGCGGCTACGATGCTTGCAGTTTCAGTCTTTCCGCTTTCCGCTTTTGCCGACAAGGAAGCGAAATACGAAAAAAGGGAAGTTACTGCTTACAAGTACAGCATGGATAAGAGCGAAAAAATGCAATGCCTGTTCTTGAATGATCTGCCGGACGTTCCGTATGTAGATGTTGAGGCTTACCTTGACAGTATATACACAAAGGATTTTACTACCTCGGCAGATGGTGATGTTTACACCGTAAGCGGAAACGGCATGACCATTGTTGCGGATACAGCTAAGGAAACGCTCACTATCAACGGATTTGATTCAAACTTCCAGTTGAATATACTTGAGCTTGAAAAAAAGGAAGATAATCCTGAATACGTCACTGAGCCGGAGGCATCCATAGACGGTACAGAAAAGCCGGTTTCCATTGATTATTCAAAGTACAAGATCGACCTTATAGGTGACGACGGAAAGCTGTATTTACCATTGACATCAATTTCAAATATTTTTGACTGCGTATACCGTCTGGCTGAATATATAAACGGCAATCTGTACTTTACATCGGTTATGTCACGGTCAGGTACGGGAAGCGGATACTATGACCGTTCACCGATCTATTTGAAAAAAGAGCGTTCACAGGCAATGATAGATTATACCTACAATGAGCTGTGCGTGTATATGGATTATTTCTTCGGCAAACCGTCCAATGCTATAATCTCAAAGGCTATTGCGGAAAAAGGGTTCGATAAGGCACTTGATGATGATTATCCTGAGATAAAGCAGCTGCTTTTGTCAAAGAGCCGTGCTGATTTCCATCTTGGTACGCTTTTGCTGGACGATGCAACCGATGACGGCGGACATACGGCAATGTATTATGGCATATTCGGAGATTTGCAGATATTCCCTGAAGACCAGAAGGATAATCTGATCGGGGAGTATATTGTTCGGATACAGGAATCGTTAAAGGCGCAGGAGCAGATCGCAAAAATGAAGACGCCTGACAACACTCGGGATAGGGTCCAGGCTGCAAGAGAAGAAAAGCTGAAAAATGCCACAAAGGTAAAGGAATGGCCTGAGGACGGAGTAGCTCTTTACGTTAACGGTAAAACGGCACTGTTCCAATTTGCCGGCTTTATACATCCTGTTGTTGATGATTTCGTATGGTCGCTGGATTACGCTTCTAAAAACGGCGTAAAGAATTTTGTTATAGATGTAGCTGCTAACGGAGGCGGAGAAGAAACGATCGCACACTTTATTAATGCTATGATGGCTAACAAGCAGAAAAACAACAATGCGGTCGTTACAAAAATGCATAGTGCGCCAACCGGCAACACCATCAACACTAAATATGTATTGGACCTTGACCACAACGGTACGATAGACGATAAGGACAAGAGCGTATACTATGATTTCAACTATGCTATACTTACGTCTAAATCATCTTTCTCAAGCGCAAATATGCTGCCATGTCTGGCAAAGGATAATGGCATACTGATCCTGGGCGAAACATCAGGCGGAGGAACTTGTATGGGAAGTCAGCATCGTTACGCTGACAGTGTTTACTTTGCAGCTGCGGGACTTTACACTATGAATCGCAAGGATGGCACGGATCTGGACGCCGGCGCAGCGGTTGATTTTGACCTCACGGCAAAGAATGCAGACGGAACCACAAGCTACCTGGGATTTTATGATTTTGCAAAGCTGGAGGAGTGCATCGACAAGTTCTACGGCGTTACACAGGAAGCTGCTCCCGAGGAAACTCCTCAGCAGGCAAAGGTAGAGCCTGCAAAGGCAGTTGTTGACAAGGATGCTGCTCCGCCGACAGGTCATGTTGGTGACACTATAACAGCTGCGGTACTTCTGATAGCTGTTGGTTCACTGGCTGTCAAGAAAAAAGACATGGATTAAATCTATACCGGAAAAACTTATTGACAACGGTAACAAGCCCTGCCCGGACCTATTTTGAAATGCTCCCCTTTTGTTAGACAATGTGGTATAATAGAAATATACCAATTATTAATCTAACGAAAGGGGGCATTTTTATGCCCTTTTCAAAATCCCCCATAACGATTTCACGATAAGAAAAGCTTTATGGCGCACTAAGGTTCATGTGCGCTGCTAATGTATTTACCCGTACTTTTAAGTGAAATATACCGAGTAAATATTATGATTCCGTAAATACTGAATGCAATTCATTGACTTCAATTCAGTTTTGTGATAGACTGTTCTCAAGATAAAATATCAGGGGGTGGGAACACTGGAGAAAAAAGTTAAGATCAGGCAGGTAAGAGCAGCTGAAACTCGAAAAAGAATAGTTTCGGCAGCAAAAAAACTTATCACGGAAAACGGCTTTGAGAACGTATCTATCGAGGATATTGCCAAACAAGCCGAGGTATCGACAGGCTCGTTTTATACTTATTTCAAAAAGAAAGAGGATATTATCGAGGAGCTGAATCAGTCGAACTTTTATCGCCTTGCGGAGATAACCAATGAGATGACGGACAAGGATCTTGATGAACGGCTGAAATACTACTGCCGTGAATTTCTGGCTGAGATCGAACGTGTCGGGATAGAGATCTGCAGGCAGTGGATACGCAACAATATCGCTCCCGTCAGGATAGTTATCTCGGGCAAGGAGACCACGAAGTATGACCACGATCACCTTGCGATGAGGTCGCTGATAGAGGAAGGTGTGAGCAGAGGCGAGCTTACAGAGAATGTTCCCGCTGACAAACTTGCACTTTTTATCAACACACAGCTTTACGGACTTATGGTCGCTTGGTGCATGAGCGATGCTTCGGTAGTCGGCTCGGAGAAAACCGATGTTTTTTTTGATACCATTTTGAGACCGGCACTTATGCCGTACAAATTATGATTTAACAGGAGGTACGGTATGAAAGATTTTGTATTCAGCAACACAACAAAGGTTTATTTCGGCAAGGATCAGCTCCATCATCTGAGTGAGGAGATAGCCAAGTTCGGCAAGAAAGTCCTGCTGGTTTACGGCGGCGGCTCTATCAAAAAGATCGGCTTGTACGATAAGGTGATGGCTGAACTGAAAAAGGCTGATATGACGGTGTTTGAGCTTGGCGGCGTTGAGCCTAATCCGCACCACACTACCGTCAACAAGGGTGCTGCGCTTTGCAAAAAGGAAGGCATTGATGTACTTCTCGCAGTCGGCGGCGGCTCGACGATCGACGCAACAAAGGCTATGGCTGCAACTGCAAAATACGAGGGTGACGATTGCTGGGACATCATCACAGGCAAGGCTTTCGTGCCCGACAATCTGCCAATCGTATCGGTGCTTACCCTTTCGGCAACGGGTTCCGAAATGGACATAGGCGGTGTTATCAGCAATGTTGAGCTTAACGAAAAGCAGCCTATTTTCGGACCGACATTAAGACCGAACGTTTCCTTCCTCGATCCTACAAATACATTCAGCGTAAACGCATACCAGACCGCAAGCGGAAGTGCGGATATTATGGCGCACGTTTTTGATGTGGCATATTTCACCGATCAGGAAGAAATGGATATGCTCACCCGTATGCAGGAGGAGGTGCTGAAAACGGTTGTCAAGTACGCACCTGTCGCTATCGAAAAGCCCGATGATTACGAAGCACGTTCCAATCTGATGTGGGCATCGAGCTGGGCGCTCAATGGTTTCTTGTTCAGCGGCGTTTCTCAGGACGCTATCGCTCACATGATCGAGCATGAGCTTTCCGCTTTCTACAACATCACCCACGGTCACGGACTTGCTATTGTTATTCCGAGATGGCTGACCTATATTCTCAGCGAAAAGACAGCACCGAAGATCAAGCGTTTCGGTGTGAATGTCCTCGGTGTAGATGCGTCACTTTCCGATATGGACGGCGCAAAGGCTGCGATCAAGGCTCTGGAGAAATTCTACTTTGAGACACTCGGACTTCAGAGCCGACTGAGCGACCTGGGCATTGACGATAAGAATTTCGCACTCATGGCAAAGAAAGCCTGCGGTGCAAAGGGCAAGCTGGTCGGATTTACAACGCTCACCCCTGCCGATGTTGAGGAGATATTCAAGATGTGCCTGTAATTTCTTAAAAAAACGAGGTGAGTTTGAAATGATCTGTGAAGAGGAAATGGTAGATCTGCGGATCGCTGATCCGAAAAGCATTGAAGAAGGCAAAAGACTGGCGCAGCTTGCTTTGATACAGTAGGCGGAACGCTTGTATTTCATGCCGAAGATATCGGATTCCGATCTGCGAATGCTGGTGCAAAAGGTGCTTGTGCATCAAAACGAGGACAAGAGCCTTGATGTACAGTTTATCCGGGGCGGTGCATTCGAGCAGAGCGTGACAAAGTATGATGACGAACAGGTATAAAAAGAAAGGCTGGTGCAGATCAAACTGCATCAGCCTTACTTTTTTGTCTTCTATTGTTTTCAGTACCGATATCGGTCGATAAAAGGAAAGAATAGCTGCGGTCGATTCCTAGAGCGCCAAGCGGAGCTGTGATCAGAATCGCAAGCACCGCAACTGATAACACTATCTTTCCGCATGGCAGACCAAGCGACAGCGGTACCGAGCCTATAGCTGCCTGCACCGTTGCTTTCGGAAGATAGGCTATCACACAGAAGAAACGTTCTTTTGTGTTAAGCTCCGTGCCGACCATACATAAGACTACACCCACAGACCTGAAAGCGAGAGCTATGAATATCATCAGAACCGCCATACCGCCTGCCGTAAGTGTGTAGCGAACATCAACAGCAGCACCTACAAGCACGAACAGCATTATTTCGGCGGCTATCCACAGCTTGCCGAACTTTTCAGACAGTCTTGCACAAACGCTCTTGTTGGCTTTCAGCTTCACCACGCAAGCCATAGCTACAACAGCAAGCAATCCCGACATGGCAACATAGGGCTTCACAAGATTTTCAACACTCATCAGCAAAAAGGATGTTCCGAGCAGGATAATGACCTTTGTGCTGTTTCTGATTTTGAGCTTGTTCTGGTATGATTTTTCAAAGAGAAAATAAATCAGAAGTCCGACTGCCGCACCGAGCAGAACGCCGAGAACTATGGATATGGGGATATTCAAAAAGTCAGTGACTTTTGCCGAGCCGCCCTGCGCCATCGTCACAAATGTGGAGAACAGCACGATAACGAAGATATCATCACAGGACGCTCCTGCAAGAATCATCTGCGGAATGCTTTTCTGTGTTCCACATTTTTCTTCTATCAGTTTCACCATTCTCGGCACGACGACTGCAGGAGAGACAGCACTCAGTACCGCACCCATGACAGCTGATTCAATACGGTTCACACCGAGCAGAAGCGGAGCGAACAGAATATATCCGACTATCTCACAGCATGCAGGAACAAATGACATCATCACAGCAGATCTGCCAACCTTCTTCAAGTCTGAAAGGTTAAGCGACAATCCCGCTTTTATCAGTATAATGATAAGTGCTATCTGCCGAAGCTCTGAGGATATGCCGAGTATTTTCGAGTCGAGCAGGTCAAGAACATATGGACTTACCACGATTCCTACGCCAAGCATACCAATTATACGAGGCAATCCTATTTTCTCAAATATTGCAGCGGCAGACAAACCGACAAGAAAAATGACCGCAAGTGATAAAATCATAATAATACCTCCAAACAGAATAAAAAAGAGCCGATAACTATTGCGTAAAACGCAGAAGTCATCAGCTTGAATAAGCGGTTTAGGTTTCCCAGGGGAGAACATCATTCCCATATCAAATTGTCTGCATTCATTATATCACGGCAGAACAAACAAGTCAATAGGCAAATAAAATAATACAAGGCTGGTGCAATCAGATTGCATCAGCCTATGTTATTTACTATTTAGTTTTGCTGCGTTTATTTATTTGTTTTGTTTGATCCATTCCAGCATATATGACAGCGATAATGCTAATGGTTCGAGTTAAATCATTTACATTGTAATAGACATAATAATTCTTTACGATAAGCTTTCTGATTTTTTCACTGCCCCAAGGTTCTTCATCTATGACCATATTACGTTTTGGAAAAACAGCCAGATCTTTGATACTCTTTAAAAACAGATCATTCAAATTAACAGCAGCCTGCGGAGCTTTCAACTCCCCAGCGATATAGTGAATGATCTTAGAAATATCACTCTGAGCCTCAGGCGTAATAATAACGCTATACGATTCAGACATAAGACTTCAATATCTCCTCTTTCAGAGAATCAAAAAACTCGTCTGCTTGTACTCCCTCTCCGGCTTTAGCCTGCTCAAGTCCTCTTGACAGCTTGGCATCAAATTCTTCTTTACTCATTTCATCAAGAGCTTTTGGAGCACTGTAAGGTATTGAAGGTCTGAACGGCAACCCATTCCAAAGAATTATCTGTCTGTAAAACATATTTATTGCATTAGATGCAGAAATACCGAGTTTTGAAAGTATGGCTTCTGCTTGTTCCTTTATCTCCGGTTCTACCCTTGCAATTACATTTGAACTTTTAACAGCCATAATGCCACCACCTTTCCTGATATTATTATACCACAATGTATATCGGATTGCAATACTTTTAATAAAAAGCAAAAAAGAAGCTCTGATGAGCCTCTTCAAATGATGCGGGTGACAGGACTTGAACCTGCACTCCTCTCGGAAGCAGCACCTAAAACTGCCGTGTATGCCAATTTCACCACACCCGCATATATTTTGCTGTGTATGCCCTGCTTGCATCAGCAAGCGTGTTCACACACACCCGCATATTATTCAATTTTTGATTTTCAGCCATTTTGGAATAGTCTGGAAAAGTACCACTGTTGTAACGCTGCCTAAAGCTGATGTGTATGCCAATGCCTATGAAGGCGCACAATTTACACAGCAATGTGATTATACCACACATTCAAAAAACTGTCAAGCAACAAAAAAGAGTCCGGCGAACCGAACTCTGTATTTTTTAGCCCCAGTACTGTCTCCAGATGTTTACGTAGTTGCCCCAAGGGGTCCTGAAGGAGTAGCCGAGTTTTGGACTTGAAACTGCATATGATGTGCTGTTCCAATAGTAAATGTTGTAATCATTGGCGATGTTGTTGTAGTATGTGATGCCGTAAGCTGCGCCCCATACTGCTCTTTTTACCTTGTCTGTAACTCTTGCATAGGTAGCTCCACGAGCTGCAAGGGTCGCATCGGAAGCAAATCCGCCGCTGGTATAGATTATACTTTCAACACTTGAGTATCTTCTGTAATATGATGCCCAGTTGCCTTTGTATGTGTACTTAGCACATACATACTGGTTTGTTACACAGTCAGCAACATAAACGATAGGCTTATCCCAGAAGGAACCTGACGCTCCGCCTACCTCATGGAAAACAATGCGGCACATTGCCTGCCAGCCTGCTGCGGAATAATCCATTCTTGCTGTCTTTATATTTATTGATTTGGAAAGCTCTGATGCCTTTCCGGAAGCGTCAACAGACTTAACTGCAAACGCATACGTTGTATCTCTTCTAAGACCGGATGCCATATAATCAGTAGCTGCAACAGTTGCTATATTTGTCCAGTCAGCATACTGACCGCCCTTGACAAAGAGCATATATTTTGATGCGCCTGCAACCGGATTCCAATGAACGTGTATCTTATTTGTCTGAGCATTGTACGGATGTGTATATTCCGTATCATATGTCTTTTCAGCGATCATAAGGGCTGCGCCCTTATTGTTTCCCACCAGCGGAACAACGGTGGTGCTCACAGGAGCAGGTGCTGCTGTGGTCGCCTTTGTTGTGGTTGCAACAACCTTTTTAGCTGTAGTAACAGGAGCAGCCTTTGTTGTTACAGCCGCCTTTGCAGCTGCTGTGGTCTTTACTGTGGAAGCCGCAGTTGTCTGCGCCGGCTTTGCAGCTGTGGTGGAAGCACTCTTTTCACTTGTCTTGACTGCTGTTGTGGAAACAGCTGACATCAGCCCGGTCTGTGCCGCACTGAATACTGAACTGGTAGAAGCATTCTGAGAAGCTTGGAAGGTCGACATACTCAATGCGACCGTACTGTCTGTGACATCGCCTGCATTGCCTGCAAAGGTTGCCTGTGCAGCTTCTGAAGCATCAGCGGCTTTCACAGCATCCGATGAGTTAGAGGTATCAGCGGCACAGCTCATTGTAATTACAACTGCCATCGCTGCAATAACACATCTGGATACAAGTTTCCTTGATCTGTTTTCCTTAACCATAATTTTTCGGCAACCAAAAGTGATCTTTGCGGTAAGCTGCCGAAGATTCACACCCTTTCTTCTTTGAAAAGCTATTAAATGTATATCCCCGCTTTTCATTAAATATTACTGTGTTATTTTCTGTTTTGTAAAATCTTGACCTGTATGATTACAAATTGATTACAAACAGTGTAGCAATTGTAACACATCATTTCTTTTTTGTCAACTCTTTCATTGTTGAAAAGTGTTAACATTCAATTTCAGACCAACAAGAATAAAATCTCAAAAACCTGCATAAAATTAAATATACAGGTAAAACAGCGTATTTACGCACTTTTCGTTAAATTGCTGGTTTTTACACAAAATTCTATCCTATTAACAGAAAATTTACATTTAAAAAGTTAAAAAATCACTTTTTAGTGGGAAAAGAGGCTATTTTATGAGGAATTATCTACCCGAAGGACGGCTTTTAAACACCCCTCAGAACAAGTATTATCTTCGTGATGCAGCCACATTTGAGGAGGCAAAAAAGCAGGATCTGATATTGGAAAGTCACGCACTAATGTGTGACCCAAAGCATGATCTTATAGTTGAACTGCCATTCGGAAAGGGGATAATTCCCCGCAGCGAGGGAGCTATTGGAATTGAAGAGGGATCTGTGAGGGATATTGCTCTGCTTTCCCGTGTCAATAAGACAGTATGCTTTAAGATCATGGAAATAACCCGAAGCGGCGGCGAAACCGCATATATCCTTTCACGGCGCAAGGCACAGGAGGAATGCAGGAGAAAATACACAGATACGCTCAAACGTGGAGATGTCATACCTGCCAGGATCACGCATCTTGAGCCTTTCGGATGTTTTGTTGACATCGGCTGCGGGATCGTTTCTCTTATACCCATAGACTCCATATCCGTGTCGAGGATCGCACATCCCTGTGATCGTTTTTTCAACGGGCAGGATATATTTGCCGTAGTTAAGGACATTTCTCAGGACAGAATAACCCTTTCCCACAAGGAACTTCTGGGAACATGGGAGCAAAACGCCGCTCTTTTTCATCCCGGCGACACAGTAGGGGGAATAATACGCTCGGTTGAAGAATACGGTGTATTTGTGGAACTTACGCCGAATCTTGCAGGGCTTGCAGAGCCGCAGACAGGTTTACACCCGGGACAATCGGCAAGCGTATACATAAAGGCAATAATACCTGACAGAATGAAGGTAAAGCTGATAATCATAGATGTTTTTGAAAACTGTGCATTTCCGGCAAAATATGATTACTTTGTCACCTCGGGACATATGGACAGCTGGATATACTCCACATCAAATGCCAACAAGTATATTTCTACCGAGTTTTAACACAAAAGCCGCACCGGAGCAAAGCTCTGATGCGGCTTACAATGTATTATAGTATTATATACTATATATAGTATATATAAGAAGATCACTGCTATACATTTATTACAAATTGTTACCGTTTGTAATATTTTTTCTGTGCAATTTAATTACATAGCTGTTACAATTTATGGAAGACATATCTACGACCTACTTTTTTATTTTTTCCCAATAAGCCTTTGACATCTGCTCGGTCTTATTGTCACCATACTCATAATATTTCCTGCCCGCCAGATTATCCGGAAGGTACTGCTGCTGCACCCAATGGTTGGGGAAATCATGGGGATAAAGATAGTGCTGTCCTTTTTCAGCTGCTTCATCACCGTCAAAGTGCTTATTCTGAAGTGCCCTTGGAAAGCCGGTAGCTTCACCTTTCCTGACATCTGAAAGTGCCATATCAACTGCCATAATGGCGCTGTTTGATTTAGGTGCCGTGGCAAGCAGTATTGCAGCTTCCGCAAGAGGCAGTCTTGCCTCGGGCAGTCCAAGCTGCATAGCGCTGTCAACGCAAGCCTTCACTATAGGTACAGCCATTGGATATGCAAGGCCTATATCCTCGCTTGCAATGACCAGAAGCCGTCTGCTCAAGGATATTATATCTCCCGCCTCACAAAGCCTTGCTGCATAATGCACCGCTGCGTCGGGATCAGATCCTCTGATAGACTTTTGCAGGGCAGAAAGGGTATCGTAATGTTCGTCTCCGTCCCGGTCATAACGCATATTGCTGCGCTGAGTAAGGGCGTTTGCCGTGTCCATGGTAACTTTGAGCACGCTGCCGTCATCGTCGGCGCTCAGCAGACAAAGCTCCACAGTATTCATTGCCTTTCTTACATCACCGCCGCAGCCGTGAGAAATATGTTCCACAACGCCGCCGGAAAGCTGAAGCTTTCTTCCCAGCTCATCTGCCATAAACTGAAAAGCTCTCCTCACAGCCGATCGTATATCGTCCGGGTCAACCGGTTTGAACTCAAACATAGTGCAGCGGCTTATTATAGCATTGTAAACGTAAAAATAAGGGTTTTCGGTAGTCGATGCAATAAGGGTTATGCTTCCGTCTTCGATATATTCAAGAAGGGACTGCTGCTGCTTTTTGTTAAGGTACTGGATCTCGTCAAGATACAGCAGTATCCCGTTTATTCCTCCGAAAGTCTGTGTCTGGGCGATTATCTCTTTTATATCGGAAATGGACGCCGATGTACCGTTGAGCTTATGCAGCTCCATATCCGTGCGCTTTGCAATTATCCTGGCAATAGTTGTTTTGCCCACGCCTGACGGCCCGTAAAAGATCATATTTGGTATCCTGCCGCTTTCTATTATCCTGCGAAGCGGCTTGCCCTCGCCTACGAGATGTGTCTGTCCCACCACATCATCAAGGGCCGTGGGTCTTATTCTTTCTGCAAGTGGTGTTCCCATTTTTTATTCCTGCCTGTCATTCATCAAGTACATTTTTGATCATGCTGAAATTCATTTTATAAGCACGGCTGTTGATCTTCAAAAGCAGATACTCCCTTGCCACGAGCACAGCATCCTGAGCCTTGGTGTTCTCAACACCCACAAAGTTCTTATAGATTATCAGCTGCGATGAACTTACCTTCATAAGAACATGGTTAAGACACTCAAAGGTACCACGGCAAACATGGCGGGAACTTACAAAGTTAAAAAGATCCTCATAGGTTGCGTCGGTCACTTCCTGCTCCAAAAACTCTTCAAGAACTGCATTCACGGCTAAAAGACCTCCTTTTTTTATCTTTAAAGATAATTATACCACAACTCTGTGTCCTTTTCAAGAATTTTAGCAAAGCACTTGAAGAAAATTATCATTTGTGATATAATGTGTTAGGTAGGAAAGTCCCTTTTTAGCCCGAAGGGGGTCATAACATGAAAAGAAAAATACTGAGCTTATTTTTGATCTGTATATTTACTTTCACCTGGTCATTCAGCGCATTTGCAGACGACAGCTCACAGACTGCAAGCATGACTCAGACGGATGCACCGGGAAAGATAGTTTTTCTTGGAGACTCTATCGCTGCAGGTTACGGTCTTGCAGGCTACACCGGCACATCATCAGCAAGTCCAAAGGACAGCTATGCAAGTATACTTGGAGAGAAATATAAAAACGAGCTTTCAGACGTAACACAGGCTCAGATGGTCAATCTTGCAGTTTCCGGATACACCTCGTCACAGGTGCTCAGCAGCCTTGAGGATAAGCAGACCCTGGAACAGCTTACAGACAGCGATGTGGTGGTCATCTCAGCAGGCGGAAATGATGTTATGGGACCTTTGCTTGCGTTTGTTTATGTGGGACTTGGTGTCAAATCACCGGAGGATATGAATAAGCTTGATCCAAAGGTCTTTTCCGATCCCAAAACCGAGCTGAAAATGAAACCGACTCTGGCAGCGATCACAATGAACATTACTGCCTTTACCAAAAACATAAAAAAAATAACAGAGATCATCCACAGCAAAACCGACGCACGTATCATTGTCCAGACGGTATACAATCCGCTTGACTCGGAGCCCGGATACGCAGACCTATCAAAGATCGTCGGTGAAAAACTGGGAGAGCTGAACAAGGCGATAAATGATTGCTCGGATACAGGGAAGAATTATACCGTATGCGATATATCAGCCGCCTTCGCAGGCAAGTCAGCTGAGCTTACAAACATAGGTAAGCTTGATATCCACCCCTCTGCGGCAGGACACAAACTCATCGCACAAGAGCTTGACAAGGTAATAAAGACCGCAAAATACAGCATTGAAACAAAACCTGCATTGACCTCCTCATCCCCGGATGAGAGTTCAAGCTCAGCACCTGAGTCTGTATCCCGGGCGGATAACAGCAGCGCTGCGTCACAGGAGGTATCATCTCAGCAGGACAAGGACAGCTCTAACGAAAGCCGGGCGGACTCTTCAAGTTCTGATGACAGCGAGATACACAGCAACAAAATGGATAAAACTACACTTTATGTTACCCTTGGACTTTTCTTCGGGGGATTTATTGCTGTGTTTGCCATTGTTATGATAAAGTTTAAAAAAAGCAGATAAAAATTGAACCGAAAGGCGGGAAAGAATGAAAATATATCTTGTTGATTTTGAGAACGTCAAATCAAAAGGACTTGAAGGAGTTGACAAACTCAGCGAGACAGACAGCGTTATCATTTTTTTCAGTGAAAACTCAGATACCCTAAGCTTTGAAATGCACCAGAAGGTGCTGTCGTCAAAGGCTGATATAGAATACTTCAAAGTTAGTGTGGGCGGCAAGAATGCTCTTGATTTCCAGCTTTCCACACTTCTGGGATACATGGTTGCAAAGGAGACATACTCTCACATTTTTGTTATAAGCAACGACAAGGGGTTTGACTTTCTGCACGCCTTCTGGGGCGGCAGCTATATTGACACTCCCAAGACCCATGTTTACAGGACAAAAACCATAAGCGGAGCTATCGAATACGTAATAAACGAATCCTCAAACAGGAAAGCCGAGGCATCAGCTGCCCCAGAGGAAGAGGTCAACGATGCTGCACCCCGTAAAACACAGCAGTCTGCCGGGGATAGCACCGCAGAGGAAAAAAACGAAGCTCCCGCAAGACCCAGGTCTTCTTCAAGGAGATCACAGGACTTTGACACCACTTTCAAGGGACTTTTAAAAAGTGCCTGCGACGAAAACAGCTATGGCATCGTAAAGGAACTTTTTATCCACTCACAAACAAAAGAGGAATTTCACAACGCCCTTGCCAAAGAGTATAAACAGGACGGTACGGAAATATATAAGGCTGTGAAATCAAGATATATCAAGCTCAAAGAAAAACTGGAAAAGGAGCTTGAAAATGCAGCTGTGCCACAGCATGAACATACAAACGACAAGCTTGACGAGATACTTTCTCAAAGCTGCCCTGCGGAAAGCATACAGCGCATCCGTAAGTGCATTGAAAGCACCGCAAGCAAAAAAGAGCTTTACATAAGCATGGTAAAGGAATTTCAGAAGAAAAAGGGCTGTGAGTATTATAATATAATAAAGCCCTATTACAGCGAAATAGCACAGAAAGTTCGTGAAAACCAATGAAACTGTTTATTGCATCTGATATTCACGGTTCGGCTCACTGGTGCAGAAAGATGCTGGACGCTTTTGAGCAAAGCGGTGCGGAAAAACTTGTGATCCTTGGGGATATTCTTTATCACGGACCAAGGAACCGGCTGCCTGAAGAATACGACCCTCAACAGGTGATCGCCATGCTCAACCCGTTAAAGGACAGGATACTTTGCGTGCGAGGCAACTGTGACACGGAGGTCGACCAGATGGTACTGGACTTCCCTGTTCTGGCAGATTATTGCTGGGTTTACGCAGACGGCTGTAAGCTTTTTCTCACCCACGGGCATCGCTTTAACCCACAGCAGCTCCCTCCCCTTTCAAACGGCGATTTTCTCCTTAACGGTCACACCCATGTACCTGTAATCAAGGATATGGGCGACTATACTTATGTGAACTGCGGATCTATTGCTATGCCAAAGGAGAACTCCTCACACAGCTATATTATTTTTGAAAACGGACAATTCCGCCTTATGTCACTTGAATAGCAAAAAACCACCCATCAGGGTGGTTTATTTATTATACCGGCTCAGTTATCTTATTCTCTTCAATGGCTGTTTCAAGTCCGTTTACGGACATTTTATCGTCCAGCTCTATAACAAGGCACTTTTTGCCCCCGACAGTCTGGGTACGGACCTTATCCATTCCCTCTTTGGAAATGTTCACCGTTACTCCGGGCACAGACAAAACAGTTTTTTTATCCACAAGGTTTGCACAGGTAAGCTCTTTTTCACCAAGAGCTGTTTCATAGACTTTCGGCAAATGCTCCAGCTTCTGCTGGCTGATACCCGATTCCCAGAGTATAGAGGAAATATCCCTGCTGTTCACCGTTGGTATCTCTGTGTCATGTGCACTTCGGTCGATTATGTCCTGGATCTTGTTATTTACGCTGTTGATAACATTAAGATCAAGCTCATCTCCGCAGACATTATTCATAATAGCATGGAATGTTACCTTTTCGCTCACTCCGCTCATGGAGTATTCACACCCCAGAAGCTCCTGTACAATAGACGAATTGGGCTTCTTTGCATTTTTGGTATAATACAGCACCCCGTTGATGTCAGACTGTCTGTCGGAGAATAACGGGAACAAAAAACCGTCTGTGGGGGGATCAACTATTCTGTCGGCAGTTTCCTTTTTAGCGATAGAGTTACTCTCCTCGTCATAGATAAGTCCGTCGATACGCAGATTTACCGGACAGATCGCCGTTATGATAAAATTATAGTTGTTATCGCTTTCAAGATCGCTTTCAAGATTTTTATTCTTGCTTATCACCGCATATGTACAATGAGCAACAAAGACGGTATAAGTGGAGATATACTCCATTTTCTCGATAATACGCTGAATATACCTGTTCACCAGCGACTCATCTGAAAGCTTGCTTCTGAGCACTTCATTCATAAAAATCTGCGCTCCTCCCTCAAGGTAAGCGTCCTTGGGGAAATGATACTCAAGCAGGTTCTTGCCGATAGATCCGGAAAGTATCTTTTTAAGATACGCAACGATCAGCTCGCTTTCATCCTCTGGTATCAGATTATTCATACGGTTTGTCATACACTTGACCTTTTTTTCCGCATCAACACAGGCTGTGACCACGTGATTTATGGTAAAAAAGCCGCTGTCCTTGTCAAGATTCCTTTTTATCTCGTTTATCTCTTTTTTATTCATTTATCCTGTTCCTCCGTTTTAGTAGCTGATTAACAGTATACCATATTTCAGATCTTTTTGCAACAAAAAACAGCCGACAGTTTTCGATTGTCGGCTGATATTTTTCAGACTGGATGGACTTTATTTTCAGCATCGGAGTGGTTGGAATCAACGCCGTACTTTTTATCTCTTCTTGCCTTGAAGAAGTTTGGAGCGACCTTGGGGAACATAGCGTAGGTGAGAACGTCCTCCTCCTGCTCTGTCCACTCAGCAGCTTCTTTCTTCATCGTCTCAAACTCAGGCTCAAGCAGGTCGGCAGGACGACAGGTAATAGGTTTTTCGTCCTTGAGTATCTGCTTTTGGAACTGGGGGTCTATATCCACAGGAGTCTTTCCGTACTCGCCCTTAACAAGTCCCTTGAACTCCTTGGTAACTGTCTTATATCTCTCCCCTGTGATAACGTTGAACACAGCCTGTGTTCCGACGATCTGAGAGGTTGGTGTAACAAGCGGCGGGAATCCGGAATCCTTACGAACTCTCGGCACTTCCTTGAGCACCTCTTCAAGCTGATCTGCCTTACCTGCCTGTTTAAGCTGTGAAAGGAGATTTGAGAGCATTCCGCCGGGCACCTGATAAAGCAGAGCCTTTGTATTTGAAGCCAGCATTGACGGGTCAAGCAGACCGCTGTCTATGTACTTCTTTCTCAGCCCCATAAAGTATTCTCTGATCTCATTGAGCTTTACAAGGTCAAGACCTGTATCATACTCTGTACCCTGGAAAGCAGCCACAACAGACTCGGTCGGAGCGTGTGACGTACCGTTTGCAAGAGGTGACATTGCAGTATCAACGCCGTCAACACCTGCCTCGGCAGCCTTCATGATACACATTGATGCAAGACCTGATGTGTAGTGTGTATGCAGCTGAACAGGTATCTTTACCGCTGCTTTAAGATCCTTTACAAGTGTGGAAGCCTCATAAGGTGTGAGCAGCGCAGCCATATCCTTGATACACAGAGATTTTGCTCCGGCAGCTTCTATACGCTTTGCATAATCAACATAATACTCATGAGTGAATACCTCGCCTGTGGTATAGCTGATAGCTACCTGTGCGTGGCCGCCCTCTTTATTCGCTGCCTTAATGGCAGTTTCAAGATTTCTTATATCGTTAAGCGCGTCAAAGATCCTTATTATGTCAATACCGTTTGCAATAGATTTCTGAACGAAATATTCAACCAGATCGTCCGCATAGTGACGATAACCCAGCATATTCTGTCCTCTGAAAAGCATCTGGAGCTTGGTATTTGGCATCTCTCTTCTGATTATCCTCAATCTTTCCCAAGGGTCCTCATTGAGAAATCTTATACAGGAGTCAAAAGTTGCTCCTCCCCATACCTCAGCGGAATAAAAGCCGACTTTATCAAGCTCAGGAAGAATATCTATCATGTCATTTATGGACATTCTTGTTGCAAGCAGGGACTGGTGTGCGTCACGAAGTACGGTTTCTGTTATATTAAGCTTTGCCATTATCCATTATGTCCTTTCGTTAATATGTAGTAAGTGGTGAGAGATTATCCGATAACAGCAAGAACTGCGCCTGTTTCAACAGCCGAGCCCTTGGTGGTATTGATGCTGAGCACCTTGCCTGCACAGGGAGCATTCACATCGTTTTCCATCTTCATAGCCTCAAGCACGCAAATTGCCTGACCCGATGCAACTGTATCGCCCACCGCTACCTTGATATCAAGGATAGTACCCGGCATTGGAGCAGTCACCTTTGTTCCCTCTGCAACAGGTGCAGGTGCCGCTGCGGGAGCTGCTGCCGGTGCCGCAGCCACAGGAGCTGCTGCAACAGGTGCAGAAGCGCCGGCTGCATCTGTCTCTTCAACTGCTACGTCATAAGTCTTTCCGTTTACTGTAATATTGTATCTTTTCATTTATAAAACCACCAATCTGTATAATATTCTTTTATTAAAGCTGGATGTTGCTGTGCTTCTTAGGAAGATTTGTAACTCTCTTGCCTGCCATTATCTCTATAGAATCTAAAAGGGTCCTGCGGATAGCGCTCTGAGAAATAACGCTGTCAACGCATCCATTTGCCGCAGCAAGGACTGCGCTTGCATTTTCCTTGATATACTGCTGTGCAAGCTCATTTCTCTTAGCTGTCAGGTCATTTGCACCTTTAAGCTGGTCATGCTGCATAAATTCCACAGCGGTCAACGGATCAAGTGCACTTATAACAGCATTTTCACAGGCATACACAAGGTCTGCATTTGCTCCTCTTCCTGCAAGGGCTACAAACGCAGGACCATAAGCTTTTCCTGTAACAACGCTAAGCTTTATCGTTGTTGCCTCTGCATATGCACTGGCAAGCTTGGTCATATCCTTGACTGCCCCCAGCATCTCTGTGGAATCGTTAGCCTCAAATCCCTGGGTATCCACAAATGTTACAACGGGAACTGCGAAGGAATCACAGAGTCTTACAAACCTTGCTATCTTTGAGCAGTCCGCACTTGTAAGCTTATCCTCTGTCTTATTTGTAGCAACAACGCCTACTGTTGCTCCCCCAAGAGTTGCAAGAGCTGTGTAGGAAGCCTTGCCCAAGCCAGCATAAAGCTCTGCTGCACTATCTGCATCAAAAATGCTATCTACTGTGTTTTGTGCATTGTCTGCTCCTGTAAAAGCAGGCTCTTCAAACTCATACATAGGCACAGGTGAGAGGTTGTTCTGAGGAAGCTTTGCGATAAGCTCTCCGGCAAACTCACAAGCCTGCTTATCATCCTCGCATAAAGCACAAGCTGTGCCGTTTTTCACTGCGTTTTCAGCCAAATCCTTTATATCAGCATTGGGAGCCACATAAAGCTCTCCCTGCTTTGTTATTACAGTAAGATCTGCGGACTCGGCAAGCATAGCTGCACAGCCTGCACAGGTACCAGCCACAACAGCGATCTGGGGAACCACCCCTGAAAGGTTAGCGACTTTGGAAAGAAGGTAACCATAGGCGGTAAGCGCACTTGACGGATCCGTAACATCGGCGCCAAATGAATCGTAGATACCCACAACCGGTACTCCTGTTTTAGCCGCAAGGCTATATACCTTTGAGATCTTCTTTGCATGAGCCTCTGTCATTGCGCCTTTCTTTACAGAAATATCCTGAGAAAAAGCGTAAACCGGGTTCTGATCCACATAGCCAAAGGCTGTAATAACTCCCGAAAGGTCATCGCCGCTCATTGCATAAGGATCCAGCTCGGTGAATTTCCCCTCATCAAACAAATATGTAAGCCTGTTTCTTGCTTGGCTGTCACGGCTCGCCGCAGCAGTAAGTTCAGCAAGAGTTGTCAACTTGTCAGACATACAGATATCCTCCAATCAAATTATATTAAAAGCATAATCATCATACAAAACCATTATACTATTTATTTGCATTTTTTACAAGCAGTTTTACAGAGTTCACTTTAATTTTACAATTAACCCTGCTTTTTTGTAACTGCATTTCTAAGCGCTCTGAGCTCGTCCGGTTTAAGCTCTCTGAAGCTGCCCGGCTTGAGCATTCCAAGCTTCACCGGTCCCACAGCTGTTCGTTTCAGCCTTGCGACCTCAAGACCTACCGCCTCGCACATTTTTCTTATCTGTCTGTTTCTGCCCTCAAATATGGTCATTTGCAAAACTACTCTGCCCACTTGTTTATCAAGCACGACCACATTACACTCGGCTGTCTTTCTTCCGTCTATCTCCACACCCGAGGCAAGCTGCACCAGCTGCTGCTCGGTAATATCCGGCCGTACTGTAACACGGTAGGTTTTTGAGATATGCCGTGAGGGGTGCATCATATCGTTTGCAAAGCCGCCGTCGTTGGTAAAAAGGAGCAGTCCCTCAGAATCCTTATCGAGCCGACCTATCGGATAGACCCTTTCAGGTATATTTTCAAGCAGCTCTGTCACGCATTTTCTGCCAAGCTCATCGCTTGTAGTTGTCACATATCCACGTGGCTTGTGCAGCATTATGTAATACAGTTTTCTGCGCTTATCCACCGTTATGAGCTCTCCGCCGACGGTGATCATATCCTTGCCCGGCAAAGCCTTATCTCCAAGCTTACATGGGTGACCGTTCACCTTTACCTTGCCCTTTTCGATAAGCTCCTCTGCTTTTCTTCGAGAGCAAAGTCCGCTATCGGCAATTATCTTTTGTATCCTGACTTTTTCCATTTTATCTCCTTATGTACCCCCTTGCAGATATGATCCGCAAAGAGATCGTTTTTACGAAAGCCACAAAATCAGCTTTTGTTTCAATTTATCCACAAAGCCCTTATCCTGTCCTTTTGCCAAGGGGCAATCCTCGTCGGCATAAATAGCACTTTGAGCTATCAATTCGCCTTTATACCAAAAATCCACTCTGCCCACAGCATCTCCCTTTTTCACCGGGGCATATACAAACATGGGAAGATGTACCACAGGCCGGACACTGTCCCTGCTGTCCTTTGATATACAGGCATATGCAGGTTGGATCCTGCACCTTATTTTGTCACACTCTCCCCCTGCCACATTCAGAACAAAGCCCTTTGTGCCGCAGGAAAGCTCCTGCCTTGCAACCAGAGGAAAGCAGCTGTCATAAAGCCTGCTATGATCCTGCCAGTCATTTCTGTCACCCAGAGTAACGCAAATAAGCTCTGTGCCTCCTCTTGAACAGCAGGACACAAGGCATCGTCCAGCCTTGTCGGTAAATCCTGTCTTTACACCGATAACGCCGTGACAGGTCTTGAGAAGCTTATTCGTGTTTGTCAGCCACCTGTCATAGGGCGGGTCGCCGAAGCTGAGTTTGACGCTTTTGGCGGAGCATATCTTTCTGAACTCCTTATTCTTCATGGCATAACGGGTAAGTCTTGCCATATCAAGGGCTGAGGAATAGTGATCCTGGGTATAGTCATCAAGTCCTGATGGTGTGACAAAGTGGGTATTTTCAAGCCCCAGCTGTTTTGCCTTATCGTTCATCAGCCGTACAAAGTTTTCAATGCTACCTCCCACTCTTACGGCAGTGCAGTTTGCCGCATCATTGCCGCTGGGGAGCATCATTCCGTAGCACAGGTCTCTAAGAGTCACCTTGTCATTTTCCTTCAAGCCCATAGATGAGCCTTCCACCCTTACCGCCACAGGGTCAACGGTAAACCTGCTGTCAAGGTCACCGTGTTCAATGGCAAGTATGGTGGTCATTATTTTAGTTGTGCTTGCCATAGGCAGGCTTTTCTCCGCAAAGTGGCTGTAAAGCACCTCTCCTGTGGATGCATTGATTACCACTGCGCCCTTTGCACTGACCGATGGTAAATTATCCGCTTTTGCGTCCGGACAAGTACAAAAAATTGTACATAAAGCCGCAAAGGCGCAAAAGACCCTACTAAGCAGTTTTCTCATAATGTTCACGTCCTTACACAGATCATCAATAGATATTCTGTGCACAAACGTCTTATAAATACAGCTTATTCGGCGGAATCATTTCCCTCTTTCTTTTTGCCGAGAAAATCCGTGATCTTATCGATCACCTCAGGTACCATATTAACGATAGCGTTGCCCTTATCTGCATTTGCAGTCATCTGAAGGAGCTTTACCTCACCGCCGGAGATAACGATAAAAGCCATTGGCTGAATGGAAACTCCGCCGCCTGATCCGCCGCCGAAGGTATCCTTTGCCTTTGTAGGAAGGTCACTTCCGCCCGAGGCAAAACCGAACGACACCTTTGAGATAGGAATGATAGTTGTTCCGTCAGCGGTCACAACTTCCTTTCCCACAATAGTCTGACAGTCTGCGATCTCACGCAGCTTTGACATGGCGGTGTTTACCAGAGCTTCGATCTTTGAGTTTGAATTCATATCTATCAACCTTTCTGTATATTAGTCTTTGTTATTTTGGTCTATGCAGCTTTTTTCTGCTGTTGTTTTTGTTGCTGTTCATGCCTTTTCCGTGCAGCCTGAGCTTTGAGCTTTTGTTCTTTTTTCTGCCTTATAAAGATACAAAGCGCCTTTATCGCCATACAAAAGGCTATGTGTATCATGGTGCTTGGTCTGATCTTTACTTTCAGATATATTTCCCCGTCCATTACCTTCTCGTTGAACTCACAATGGACATCCAGCCGTTTTAGCTTTATAGTGAAAATACAGCCCAGCCAACCCATCGTTGAGAACAAAAAGCCCTGAACTTTGCCGTACCACAGCGCAGCTTCATAGGCATCTTCCTTACCCACGGTAACATCCGCCTGAACATCGGTGATACGTATCTTTTTCAATATTTTCCTAAAGTACTTCCAGCCCAAAGGGATATAGGGCTTGACCATATTGAATTTGTCCTTGAGCTGGGCGAGCTTGCCTTTTTCCTTTTTGCCCTCCGCCGGTTCGATATCAGGCTCATGCTGTTTTTTTCTTTTTTCCTTTTTAGCTTTCTTTGCCTGCTGTTTATCTGTCTTTTCCGGCTCTTGTGTGGTATCGGGCTCTTTTTCCGGCGAAGTCTCCGGCTCATCAGAGTGCTCCGGTGGTTCACTTGTCTGCTCGGCCTGTTTTATAAACTCCTCCAGAGATTCCTCCGAAAGATCGGTCTGTTGGCTCTCAGGCTGCTCATCAGCCGTTTCAGCCTCGCCTTTTTTCTTTTTTGATTTTTTTGGCTTCTTCGGCTTTCTTGGATATAGGGTAAAGAAAAGCCATTTGACCTTTATTTCCGCACCCTGCTTGCTTGCCTTTATCGTAGCTCTAACGGAAAAATGGAGCAAAATGACGATAAGGGCTATTATGCCAAGCAGTATATATAATACTATTATAGTCATCAGCTCCTTTCATAGTATTACAAGTAAATTCTTTATTCCCCGTTTTGTTCGTTACGGGAATTTTCAAGTATCTCGTCAATAGTTACCTGTTCGCTGGGCTCCGGCAAGGGCGGAAGATCTTTAAGACTGGAAAGCCTGAAAGCTCTGAGAAAATTCTCGGTGGTCTTATACGCTATAGGTCTGCCCGGAAGGTCAAGTCTGCCTGCCTCTGCCAGCAGATCCTTTTCAACCAGCGAGTTTACCACTCCCGAAGAATCCACTCCTCTGACGTTCTCGACGAAACCCTTTGTTACAGGCTGGTTATATGCGATTATGGTCAGCGTTTCAAGCGCCGCCGGAGAAAGCTGCGAGTTCTTTTTTATCTCCAGTGCAGATTTTATGTACGCTGCAAACTCCTGTTTTGTTGCAAGCTGATAAGAATCGTTCAGCCTCAGCAGTTCAATTCCGCTGCCCGGGTCTTTATATCTGTCCTCAAGGGCAGATATGACCTGCTCAAGCTCCTGTTTTACAAGCCCTGTGATCTCACAAAGCCTTGATGCCTCAACAGGCTCTCCCCCTGCAAACAGCACAGCCTCAACAACAGGCACCATATCTTCAAATTCCATACTTATCCTCTCAAATCATTATGATTTTCCGTATCTCCAGTAATTTCCCACAGCGTCGTCACCAACAGATACCCTTGCCCAGTACCAGCGAAGCCTGTTCCAGTAATTCGGTTTAAACCCGCAGTTCACTTTGTCTGTCCCGGTCTGTTCACTTTCGCCGGGCACAAATTCCTCTTGGACAGGTTCGCTCACCTGTGGTACGATCTGTTCATAGTCAGGTTTTTCGGCAACTGTTTTTTTCACCGCCGCAGGCTTATAAATCAGCGCACTGCTTTCACGCACACGCTCCGCAGCAGGTCTGTTCTCGCCTTTGGGCTTGTTCGTTTTAACAGCTTCCGACGGGGTATACACCACGTCGTCCGGCACAAAGACAGGGATATCCTCCACGGGTGATTCGGTTTCACACATTTTGTCCTGCACAGGCTTCTGAGAAGCTTGCTCGATTTCTTCGGTTTCGTCCGTATCATCTATCTGTACAGGTAATTCAGCCTGCAGAGCTTCAGTTTGCTCTTGTACGGCAGCAAGTTCCTCTGCCGGTTCAGTAATCACGCTGTTTTCCTCGGCCTGTCCGTCAGCTTCATCACAGTCAAGCTCGCTGTCCCGAGGCATCTGCTGTGCCTGAATTTGCTCTGTCTCAGAGTCTTCCGCACTTTCCTGCTGCAGCGGTATTTCCTCTGCGATATCCTCAGCAGGCAGCACGTCAGCCGAGCTGGTATCCTCCGGGTTATCAAGGTGTTTTTTGCGCTTTCTGCTCTTTTCGCTGAAAAATATCTGCGTATTGTCGTCGTTAAGGCATATCCTTCCGGATTTTGTAAGTTCCAGAATAGCCAGAAAAGTAGCCACTCTCTCGCTTTTTGTTTCCATTCCGTCGTAGATATGGGAAAGATCGCACACCCCTACGGTATACAGCTTTTTAAGCACATAAACTATCTTTGAGCCCACCGACACCACTTTGTATGATACAATGGGCTGGAATATCTTTGCATTTATAGGCTTCTCGTTCCTTGCCTTTTCCGAAAGCCCGAAATAGGCTTCAAGGAGCACCTGTGGGTCATGCTCACGGGTATAGGTCTTGTCAACGGGTATCACCACAGGCTTGCGCACAAAAATATCGCCCCCTGCGTACACCCTGCCAAGCTCCTTTGCCAGCAGCTTACACTGGGAATACTCGATAAGTCTTCCCTCAAGCTCCTTTTTAAGCTCCACCGCTTCCTCGTCCTGAGGCAGCAGGGATACTGTCTTTATATATATCAGCCTTGCTGCCATTTCAAGGAAATCCGCAGCATCCTCCAGATCCTCATGGTCAAGCTGATGCATATATTCCAGATATTGCTCCAGCAGCAGCGATATCTCGATATCGTGTATATTCAGTTTGTGCTTTGATATAAGGTGGAGCAGCAGGTCCAGCGGTCCCTCGAACATATCAAGCTTGAACTGTGCTGAAGACATTTGGTTCTATCCTTTCGATTTCATTTATGGTTGTATCACTACAGACCGAATATTGACCTCATAATGGGATCTACCCAGAAGGTAAGCTTATCTATGATCCAGAACAGTGCATCATTTACTGCGCCCAAAGGTCTGTCAAGCAGCCCGGAGAACACCAGCAGAACAAAGCCTATCATAATGTATAAGCTGTACTGCTCGATTTTTCTGTCTATTTTATAGCTGGTAAAATAGCTCAGTATCTTTGAGCCGTCAAGAGGCGGAATAGGAATAAGGTTGAATATTGCCAGTCCCAGATTTATCTGGGTAAAAAATCTGAAAAGCAGCGTCATCCAGAAAAGTACATCTGACGGGTTGGCATAATAGGCGTAATACATCACCTTGTAGATAATAACTCCCACAACTGCGGCGATAACATTGGCGATAGGTCCTGCCGCTGCGCTCAGAGCCATGCCCTTTCTGGGCTTTTTGAAATAATTTGGGTTTACCTGGACAGGTCTGCCCCAGCCAAACCCTGACACAAGTATCATAAGTCCGCCTATGGGATCTATATGGTTAAAAGGGTTAAGGTTCAGTCTGTTCTGAAGTCTTGGAGTGGGGTCACCCATTTTGTGCGCCGACCAGGCATGAGCAAACTCGTGCAGGGGAATGATCATAAAAACGATCATTATTCTTGCACCGTATTTTAAAATTGTTTCCACCGTAAAAGTCAAGATCTCGTCGCCTCCCAAACGTACATTCTCCAAAGAACATACCACGTTTTATTATACACTATTTTAAAAAAGATTTCAAGTATTATTGTGCTCTTTTGCCACAAATATATTAACTTTTTATGATTTTTGAAAAAAACGCAAAAAAACACTTGCATTTTCCTGTCGGGTGTGCTATAATAACTTACGTTGCGAATTTAGTTATTAAGTTAAAGGAGGTGCAAACTAATGGCAAAGTGTGATATTTGCGGAAAGGGTGTAACTTTCGGTATCAAGGTCTCCCACTCTCACAGAAGATCCAACAGAACATGGAAGCCAAACGTTAAGAGAGTAAAGGCTATTGTAAACGGTACTCCTTGTCATGTTTACGCTTGCTCAAGATGCTTGCGTTCCGGAAAGGTAGAGAGAGCGTAAGCTTCTTTCTCTTGCCCTTTATATGTTAAAACGTAAAAACAGGCTGACCTTTAGGGGGTCAGTCTTTTTTTGTCCCGAATTTCCCGCAAGCACAAAAAGACTGCGCTGAGAGCATATGTCTCAGGCAGTCTGTTATTATTTATATGACTTACACAGCGTACAGATATCTGTCCTTTCGTATTGAAGGCGGAGAGAACAGAGTTTCACTGTCGCCTGAATCAGACGACTTGGGGGCACTCTGCTTGCCCTTTCCTGCGAAGCCCTCCTCTGTCTTGTTTATCATATCAAAATAGATTATGGCGTTGGAGATATCTATTCTCTCGTCGGCATAGTCACAGTATTTCTTGATATACTGCCGGTCGACTCTTTCGTTATTTCTGCGCTTTTGCAGCACCTCTTCGCTATACTCGGCATCGGCTGCAACCTTATATTTGCTTTTTATCTTTTCGTTGTAAAGGGGCGAAGGCTCCTCTTTAAAGATCTGGTTGCATGAGGCAAACTTTGCCACATTTCTGTAGCCTTCAAGGTCAAAGTATGCGTCCTTCTGGCTGTCATAATACACCTTATCGGTGATATAGTTGCCATTTGGGAAAATAACAACGTTATCTTCCTTCTCGTCAATAGAGAATATATCGTGTCCAAGGGCGTATTTGTTTTCAAAGCCCATCATATTTCCCACGGTAGGCTGCACATCGTACATACCCATCACCTTATCGATCTCTTTTGGCTCATATCCACCGTCTTTGCTCCAGATTATAAGCGGCACTTTACGGTTGATATTGTAACAGAACGGGTCAACAGGGATATATCCCGGATCCCCGGATGAAAGCACCTTGTCGTTGAAGGGGTCGTAGTTATAATAATACTCGAATTCTTCTTCTTTTATCTTTGCGTCGTGGTCACCGTACAGGATAACAACAGCATTGTCCAGCATTCCCTCTTTGTCCATATCGTCAAGGAACTGCTTTATCGCCTCATCTGCATAATGGACGGATTTGAAATACGATCCAAGCTTTCTGCCCTCAAGGAACGGGGCGCTGACCTCGTCATAAAGACCTGTCTTTTCGTTATATTTCTTATACTTGAAATCTACCTTATAATCACTTACTCTTTCTATGTCGGTGAAAGGTGTATGGTTGGTGAGCATAAGTATCTCACCCATCCAGTTTTTGTTCTTTTGGGCTATTTCCTTTATCATAGGTATCGCCTGTTTGAACATGGACTTATCGGACAGACCCAGACCTATGGTCTCATCAACTTTGAAATCTGTGGTTGAATTATAGAACTTATCGTATCCGTAGGACTTATGCACATTGAGCCTGTTCCAGTAGGAACCGTTGTTTCCATGCATACTGAACACATAATAGCCCATAGACTTGAGCAGTTTCTGTGTGGTGGTATAATCTCTGTCCCAGTAATTTATTGCCACAGTGCCGCTTGATGCCGGCATAAGCGATGTGGAAAGAGTAAACTCTGTATCAGAGGTGGTTCCAACGCTTTCCTGTGCATAGAAATTGGTGAAATAGATACCCTCTTTTGCAAGCTTATTTATGGTTGGAGTAAGGGGTTCACCGTTAATGTATGTATCAAGGGTAAAGCCCTGTACGCTTTCTGCGTGGATAAAGATAAGGTTCTTGCCTGCAAACATATTGGAATACTTATTTTTCTTCACCTGTGCATTTACGTCCTCAACAGCCTTGTTATCATAGAACTTGTTAAAAAGCTCCTCGCTGTCTGAATAACCGAACATCATGTTAAGCTGGGCATTTGCACAGGAAACCGCATCGCTCACATGATATGTATAAACACCGAATGTGGCAAGAACATACTCTCTGTTCCACTGTTTTTGCAATCTTGAATAATCGGTGCCGGTCATAAGGGTGGCTGCGATGCCAATAAAGCACAGGGAAAGCACAAATGTTGCAAGACCTGCAAGCCTGCGGTGCTTTTTCTCCTTATTCTGGTTGGTATAACCCTTGGTCTTTTTCTTTATCAGTATATAGCTTACGATAATTGCAGGGATAGACCACAAAAACGTCAGATCTTTTATCTCCATGATGTTTTTTGTCACCGCATCCATAACGCCGCCAAGCTGTGAGGCAGTGGAAAGCATGGATATGGACATGAATGATCTGAAGTTTGTATAATATATGGAGTTTCCGGCGCAGATAACATCCAGAATTATTGTGAGTACCAAAAGAAAAATAAACTGTCTTTTGGGCTTTTTGATAAAAACAGCCAGCGAACCGATAAACAGGCACATTCCTATATCTGCCAGCAGGGGTTTTATCTGGTTATATTCAAATTTTACTGTGAAAGCTCTGAGGATAAAGCCATTTATGACTGCCGACAGTACAAATATCAAAGGCAGCATATTGTCACGGGCATAATCATGGATAATTATACCCACTTTTTTGCATTTATCTTTCATTGTCCTATCTTTCTCCTTATGATCAGGTTTGTTCCGACACTTTATATAAAAATAAACATTCTTCCGCTGAAATACACCATTATTATAATATCAGATGCGCTGAAAGTCAAGATTTAGCCCCTCTTTTTATAACTTTGACTAAAAATAGGCAGCAAAGAGAGCACCATTTATTAAATAAATGCATTAAGAGCGCACCTTATTTTTCCTGCCTTTTGCCTTTTGTCAATTAAGCTCAATAAAAATGATGGGGTTTAATAAAAAATATGTAAGTCTACAAACTTTCAGAACCTTGTCGAAAATCATTGCCAAAGGGTGGTTTTTATATTATAATCTAAGCAGAAAAACAAAGCGGAGGATACTTATGATAAAAATAATCGCCACAGATATGGATGGTACACTTCTTGATGATAAAAAGCAGCTCCCGGAAAACTTTGAGGATGTTATCCACAAGCTGCTCAAAAAGAATATTCGCTTTGTTATATCAAGCGGGAGAAGCTTTGGTGCGCTGAAAAAACAGTTCAACGGCTACCTTGACAGCCTAACTTTTATCTGTGACAACGGCGCATATATCGTTGACCGTGGCAATGTTTTAAGTGTTTCTGTAATGGAAAAATCCACCGTCGACAGCATTATCAGCTACTGCGAAAAGCAGGGATACTCGGTGCTTCTTTGCGGAAAACAGGGTACCTGGTACAGCACCTCAAGTGCTGACTTTGCTGATGAGATAGCAAAGTACTATGTTGACTGTCATTTTATTGAAGACCTGCACAGCTGCAGCGATGAGATCTTCAAAGTCGCTGTATTTTACAAAGAAGGTTATTCGGAATTACAGTACGATGCAATGGGAGAGGTTTTCTCCGGCAGCACAGTTCAGCTTTCGGATAAATACTGGGTCGATATTATGAACAGCGGTATAAACAAAGGATCTGCCCTTTCAAAGATCTGCAACCGTCTTGGAGTGGGATACAACGAAGTAATGGCATTCGGCGATTATCTTAACGACGTGGATATGCTTGGCTGTGCATATTATAGCTTTGCTATGTCAAACGCCCACAACTCGGTAAAGCGTGCAGCAAACTTCATCACAGGCTCAAACAACGATAACAGCGTGATGAAAGAGGTCAAAAAATACTGTTTGCAATAATTATAAATGATATGTGTTTATATACTGTGCTGCTGATACAAGCGGCACAGTTTTTTTATATCCCCTTGCAAAATTCTCTTAGCTCCTGAGCCCTCGGCAGCAGCGCTTCTCTGTTTTCGACACTGCAAAGTCCAAGGCTGCCGCAGCACTGTATCTCAAGGTGTCCGTAAAAGTGCTCGATCGTCTGTATGAGGCGCTCACACTCTTTCATGTTAGGTCCTGTACGAAGCACGACGGCATAACCTCTTTTCCCTGCGCTAAGGCTTGCGTGGGGCTCGTGGGTGTTGCTGTAAGGGGTGCAGCGGTCAATGAAAGCCTTGAACTGACCCGGAACATCTGCCCAATAGGACGGAGCAGCGCAGATAATTATATCCGCCTGCTCAAATTCATCCATAAGCTGCTGTGCCCCATCGGTCATAACGCATTTCGCTGTGCTGTGGCAGCTGCGGCAGCCTTTGCAAAAGGCGATGTCATAATCGTCGATGCATACCTGCTTTGTTTCATATCTTCCGGACAGCTCACCTGAGATAATGCTTGCGAGCTCTGCGGTCGCTCCGTCCCTGACGGGTGAACAGTTGATGATAAGTGCTTTCATTTTCATTACCTCCCATATATCATAGATTTATTAAAAATTCCTCTCCGCAAAATGCAGAAAGGAATTATAGCTTTACAGTCTTTGTTTAAAATCGTTATATCCAAACTCACGCACAAGCTCAATACTACCGTCTGTCTTTTCAACATAAATGCTCGGAAGGGGCATACCGTTGAAGGTATTGTTCTTTACAGTCGTGTAGATAGCCATATCGGTGAAAACAAGCCTGTCGCCCTCTTTAAGAGGCGCATCAAAGGAATAATCACCGATAATATCCCCTGCAAGGCAGGTAGGTCCCCCAAGACGGTAGGTATATGCCTTTTCACCTGCTTCCCCCGATCCGATTATCATGGGACGGTACGGCATTTCAAGCACATCTGGCATATGACAGGCTGCCGAGGTATCAACTATGGCAAGATCCATGCCATTTTTGAACGTATCAAGAACTGTCGCAACAAGCCAGCCTGCATTGAGGGCAACAGCCTCACCCGGTTCAAGGTACACCGTAACACCGTACTTTTCCTGCAAATATCTCACGCACTTTTCGAGCTTTTCAAGATCGTATCCCTCTTTGGTTATGTGGTGCCCTCCGCCGAGGTTTACCCATTTCATCTGCCCAAGATATTTGCCGAATTTCTCCTCGATATGGGGTATGGTGCGCTCAAGCACATCTGCGCCCTGCTCACACATTGTGTGAAAATGCAGTCCTTCAATGCCTTCAAGCTCACTTTCGTCGAAATTATCAAGGGTTATGCCAAGCCTTGAATTTTTAAAGCAAGGGTTATAAATATCAGTTTCTATCTCGGAATACTCAGGGTTGCAGCGCAGTCCGCAGGATATTTTTCTCTCGCTTTTTCTAATGATATCACGGTGCTTTTCCCACTGTGAAAAGCTGTTGAAAACAATATGGTCTGCTATTTTCACAAGCTCGTCCATATCATGCTCTGTATACGCCGGGCTGTAAACGTGCACCTCGCCGCCAAATTCTTCCCTGCCCAGCTTTGCCTCGTAAAGACCGCTGGCAGTTGTTCCGCAAAGTGTCTTTGACAAAAGAGGATACACAGCATAGTTTGAAAACGCCTTTTGCGCCAGCAGTATCCTGCACCCGGTGCGTTTCATCACACCGTCAAGTATCCGGGTATTTTTTTGAAGTGCCGCCTCGCTGATAACGTAACAAGGCGTTTTAACTTTGTTTATATCAAACATCTTTTCTCCCTAAACCGTTGTTTTTTCAAATTTAACGGAAAGCTTTTCGTTGGTGTTTTTTGCATTCATAAATGCAGCGAGTACCTCCTCGGCAAAGGACTTCATTTCATCACTTATCTCGTCCGTGTCGTAGAATGTGACCTCTGCTTCATCTTCAAAATCGCAAAGCACATCAAAAAGCTTTGACACAGAGTTTATTTTCCCTTCGCCGCAGCCCAGCGCCTTGCTGATATAGTCAAAGAACCTTTCCCTGCTTTCAAACTGTACATCATCGATCATTATCAGCATTTTCATCACCGCTTTCTCTTTCTTTCCTACGCCGTTTCAGATGTGTGCCGTAGCGTATATCCAGCACCAGAAGCGTGACCGCCACACCCATAAAAAACGACGGCAGCGTAAGGGCAAATATCTTTGGGAGCATAGATATTTTCATATATGACATTATTACGCCCACTGCCAGGTACCATGCAAAGAGCAGCACCACAACAAGCATTATCAGCAGTCTGCGTCTGCCGTTTTTACGTCTTATTCTTGCCATTATTTCACCTGTCAGTCTACGAGCACCGGGTCAAAGTTTTCTTTCCACGGCAAACCCCACTTGTTAAGAGCTTCCATGAACGGATCGGGATCAAACTCTTCAATGTTGTAAACGCCCGGCTTTTTCCACTTGCCTGTCATAACCATCATTGCACCGATCATTGCAGGAACACCTGTTGTGTAGCTGATAGCCTGGGAGCCGACCTCTTTGTAACATTCCTGGTGATCGCAAACGTTGTAAACGTAGTATTTAACGTCCTTGCCGTCCTTTTTTCCCTGGCAGATGCAGCCAATGTTGGTCTTGCCCTTTGTTCTCGGACCAAGGCTTGCAGGATCGGGCAGAACAGCCTTTAAGAACTGAAGCGGAACTATCTTCTTGCCCTCAAAGTCGATAGGCTCGATAGAGGTCATACCCACATTTTCAAGGCATTTGAGGTGGGTCAGATAGCTCTGTCCGAAGGTCATGAAGAATCTGATGCGCTTGATGCCCTTGATGTTCAGCGCCAGAGATTCAAGCTCCTCGTGGTGCAAAAGGTACATATCCTTTTCGCCCACCTGGTCAAAGTTGTAAACTCTCTTGATCTCCATAGGCTCGGTCTCGACCCACTTGCCGTCCTGAATGTATGAGCCTTTAGCGGAGACCTCACGAATGTTTATCTCAGGGTTAAAATTAGTTGCAAACGGATAGCCGTGGTCGCCGCCGTTGCAGTCGAGAATGTCGATATAGTTTATCTCGTCAAAGTAGTGCTTCTGAGCGTATGCACAGAAAACGCCTGTAACACCGGGGTCAAAGCCCGAACCGAGCAGCGCTGTTATGCCTGCCTTTTCAAAGCGCTCTCTGTAAGCCCACTGCCAGGAATACTCAAACTTAGCCGTGTCCTCAGGCTCATAGTTTGCGGTATCAACGTAGTCCACCTTACATTCAAGGCAAGCATCCATGATGTGCAGATCCTGATACGGCAGTGCAACATTTATGCAGATATCCGGCTTGTACTCTTTCATAAGCTTGACAAGCTCGGGAACGTTGTCAGCGTCCACCTGTGCAGTAGTTATCTTAGTCTTTGTCTTTCCTTCAAGCTCAGCTTTGAACTTGTCGCACTTTGATTTAGTGCGGCTTGCGATGCATATCTCCTCAAAGACCTCGCTGTTCTGGCAGCACTTGTGTATAACCACACCTGCAACTCCGCCGGCACCAATTATCAATGCTCTTCCCATTATTCATCATTCCTTTCAGTTTAATTAAATATCATCATAAGAAATCCCAGTCATCATTTTTATCTTCGAGTTTATAACTATTATTTTTTTCTTCAACAACGCTTTCACTTGTTTCCTGAACTTTATCGCTATTATCATCTTTAGCACACCCATGTGAATTGACAGTAGCGGCATATATCAGAAAGCCTACGCCCGACATTCCCACGAAAAAGAGTTTAAATATCAAAGCTATGATAAAGCAAACTACCGCTGTACCAAAGCCTGCAAACATTGCCTTGGTACGCTGTTTTTTTATATTCAACACAAAAATGGTGATTACGCCGACAGGAATCAGAACAGCACTTATTGCAAATGCCAGAATAAGTGCATCTATCCAAGAATCATCTTCTGGGAAAATAAAACCAAGGTCGTCGCACATTTGCGTTCATCTCCTCACAGTATCGCAAGCAGTATCTCTCGCAGCAGCTTGCAGGCAAGGGCTGTGCTCCTGCCCGACGGATCGTAAACAGGCGAAAGCTCGTTCATATCAAGTCCTACAATGTTGAGCTTTGAAAGCAGCATTATCGCCTTGTGAAGCTCTTTGAAGCTCACGCCGCCCGCCTCGGGCGTACCTGTTCCGGGGAACTCAGACGGGTCGAGAACATCAAGGTCAAGGGTGAAATACACCGGCTTTCCTTTGAGTTTTTCCACCACCTCATCAAGTGTTTCAAGGTCAAAGCGGTGCAGACAGGTGTGCGTTTTTGCGAACTCAAATTCGTCTCTGTCTCCGCTTCTGATACCAAACTGGAAGATGCGTCCGTCACCGACTATATCGTGACATCTTCTCAGCACGCAGGCATGTGAAAGCTTTACGCCCAGGTAATCATCTCGCAGGTCGCAGTGCGCATCAAAGTGTATGATATGCACATCGGGGTACTTTTTCGCAACGGCTCTGAACTCGCCCAGGGTTACAAGATGCTCTCCGCCGATCATAAAGGGTATCTTTCCGTCGTCAAGTATCTGACTTGCTGTGCCCTCAATATCCTTTAAAGCCTGCTCAGGACTGCCGAAGGGCAGCTCCAGATCGCCGCTGTCAAAGACCTTGCAGTCGAGCAGATCCTTATCCTGATAGGGGGAAAACGTCTCGATGCCGAAGCTCTCATTTCGTATCGCACTTGACGCAAAGCGTGTGCCGGGACGAAAAGATGTGGTTGAGTCAAAGGGCGCTCCGAAAAGCACGATCTTCGCCTCATCGTACTCGCAGTCGCAGCCGATAAAGGTAAACACGTTCTTATTCATCGGCGAGTATCTCCTTTACGTAGTTTGGCAGGGCAAAGCAGCCCTTATGCAGCTCGGTGTTATAGTATTTTGTGTCTATGCCGAAATTCTCCCACTCCTGCGCTTTGAGATCATATACGGGGTGGAGATTCTTTGATGCAAAGCCAAAGAGCCAATGCCCCGAGGGGTATGTCGGGATATGCGCCTGATAGACCATAGATACAGGTAAAGCACTGCTGATGCGCTTATGGGTGCGCTTTACCATATCCACATAGGAATCGTAATATGTGCTTTCGTGCTGGTTGATAAGTATGCCCTTATCACTCAGCGCCTTTGAGCAGTTGCCGTAAAACTCCTTTGTGAAAAGCCCCTCGCCGGGTCCGAAAGGATCGGTGGAATCTACGATTATAAGGTCGTATTCATTCTCCTTGCGGCGGACAAATTTAAGCCCGTCCTCAAAGAAAAGGTGCACACGCTCATCATCGAATTTGCAGGCGGTCTGGGGCAAATATTCCTTGCATACCTCAACGACCTGCCGGTCTATCTCCACCATATCAATATTTTCTATTGAATCATAGCGTGTCAGCTCCCGTATCGTTCCGCCGTCACCTGCGCCGATAACGAGCACGCTCTTTATCTCGGGATTGACCGCCATAGGCACGGCAGTGACCATTTCGTGATAGATATACTCGTCCTTTTCGGTGAGCATAATAAAGCCGTCCAGCACCAGCACTCTGCCGAACTCGTAGGTATCAAATACGTCGATCTGCTGGTAATAGCTTTTGCCGCTGTACAGCTGCTTTTTAACTTTTATCGTGAAATTCACATCATCAGTGTGCTTTTCGGTAAACCATAAGTCCATGGTAGGTTCTCCTTTCATTGCATTATTGTGCTAAAACACTGTTCCGGTGTCACTTTCAGTCTTTCCGTCATAGTAAAGACTGATGTGTTCGTCCGCCTGTTCCTCTCCGATTATCGTTATCAGCACTCTGTCGTCTTTCCAATCGACCTTCCAGTTATACTCGTCCATACCCTTGCCGTCGTTGTGCAGCACGAAATCCTCACTGCATATTTTAAACGAACCAAGTTTAAGCCAAACTCGCCCGTCCTGCGGACCAAACGGCCAAATCGGGCTTCCGATTGCTTGAAGTTCAACTTTCCAGCCATTATTGCTCTTACTGTCAACTGTTATCGGCCAGCTGTCTATCAGATGAATTAGCAAAGGAACAGACATTATTAAAACAATCACAATAACAACCGCAGTTAAGCAGCCGCAGCCGCAGCCTGTTTTACGCTCTTTCGCCAGAGTCTCATCTTCCTGCTCAAACATATCATTATCCATTGTTTTATCTCCAAAAGCTGCTCTTTGTTCTACTCGTCAATGACGTTTATATAGTTTATCTCAAGATCCTCTGTGCCTGTCATAAGGCAGCCCTTTTCTTTACAGTAATTTATATAGTTGATTATGTCCGTTGTTATCATTTCCCCCGGGGCAAGTATCGGTATCCCCGGCGGGTAGCACATTACAAACTCTGCGCACACCTTGCCGCAGCTGTCCTTTACGGGTACAGCCTTTTTTTCGCTATAAAAGGCTTTTTGTGGTGTAACTCTGACTATGGGGTTGATATACTCGTGATCAAAAAGTCCTGCCGGGTCTTTATGGTAAAGCCTTTTTATCTCGCTGAGCGCTGAAATGAAGCGCTCTATCTCAAGCTCTCTGTCCCCTGCGGAAACTATCGCAAGGATATTTCCGATGTCGCCGAACTCTATCTGTATATCGTACTCGTCACGCAAAAGATCGTACACCTCGACACCTGCAAGACCCACAGCCCTTGTATGCACCGAAAGCTTTGTATCGTCAAATGCAAATATGTCCTTTCCGTTCACAAGATCCTGCCCGAAAGCGTAATAACCGCCTATCTTGTTTATCTCTCCCCTTGCGTAGCTAACATAATCACACGCCTTTGCAAACATATCCTTACCGTTGAGGGCAAGATTTCGCCTTGCCATATCAAGAGATACCATAAGCAGATACGAGCCGCTTGTGGTCTGGGTAAGGTTGATTATCTGCCGCACATAGCCCTCGGAGATATTTTTTCCGCAAAGGAGAAGTGACGACTGGGTAAGGCTGCCTCCCGTTTTATGGATCGACACCGCAGCCATATCCGCACCTGCCTCCATTGCGTTCATCGGCAGGTTATCTCCAAAATAAAAATGAGTGCCGTGAGCTTCGTCGGCAAGCACCAGCATTCCGTGCTTGTGGGCGATGTCCACGATCCTCCTGATATCCGAACATATGCCGTAATAGGTAGGGTTATTCACCAGCACGGCTTTTGCGTCGGGGTTTTCTTCAATTGCTTTTTCAACGTCCTCAACCGACATACCCAGGGGTATTCCAAGCTTTTTGTCAGTCCCGGGGTTTACGTATACAGGCACAGCTCCGCAGACAACAAGGGCATTTATTGCGCTTCTGTGGACGTTTCTGGGCATAATTATCTTCTCCCCCGCCTTGCAGGCTGTAAAAACCATAGTCTGCACAGCGGCGGTGGTGCCGTTGACTATAAAAAAGGCATTATGAGCGCCAAAAGCCTCTGCCGCAAGGCTTTCAGCCTGCTTTATGACCCCGGTGGGGTGACAGAGGTTATCAAGATTTTTCATTGAATTCACATCGCACCGCAGGCACTGCTCCCCAAGAAAATCACGAAGAGGCTTGTTCATCCTGCCTCCCTTATGACCCGGAACGTCAAGCCTTACCACACGGTTTTTCATGTGCTTTGTCAGCGCCTCATATACCGGCGCATTGCTCTGTGTAAGCTCCAAACTTCATCACGATCCTGCTGTTTTAATATATATTCATACCGCTGTATATTTCTATCATTTCACGCCTCAAAGCATCGGTTATATCCAGTCTTTGCTTTGGTGTAAGCTCCAAAGCATCGGTCTTGAAAAGATAGTTTTGCAGTTCTATATCCTTTATAAGAAGCTTTGTATGGAATATATTTGACTGGTACATATTAACGTCGATAGCATCGTACCTGGTCAAGGTGTCGTTGTCGATATAGTCCTGTATAGATGTGATATTATGATCTATAAAAAACTTTTTCCCAAGAACGTCCCTTGTAAATCCTCTGACACGGTAGTCAATAGTTATAATATCCGAATCAAAGCTGCTTATAAGATAATTCAGGGCGTTCAGCGGTGATATCATACCGCAGGTGGAAACATCTATATCCACTCTGAATGTGGAAATAGCGTTATCCGGGTGGTACTCAGGGAAGGTATGAACTGTAACATGACTCTTATCAAGATGTGCGGCTACCGTTCTGGGTTTTGCCTCAGGCAGCACTCCCTGGTTGCAGGATGGGTCGATGGAGTCCTCATCCAAGGCTTTTTCGGCAATAAGAACATTGACCGATGCACCCTGAGGCTCATAGTCCTGCTTTGATATATTCAGCACTCTTGCGCCTATCATTTCCGTAACATCACACAGTATCTTTGTAAGGCGCTCGGAATTATACTGTTCGTCGATATAGGCTATATAGCCCTTTTGTTCTCTTTCCGTTTTTGCATAGCATACATCATAGATATTAAAGCTAAGAGTTTTCGTAAGATTATTGAATCCATACAGTGAAAGCTTCTGCTCCAACCCTATCATCCCGTCCTCTCCGGATAAAATACAGCACAACGTCCACAGGGTACATATATGCAGTATGATTATATCACACTTCTTTATAAAAGTACATAGTTTTACAAACTTTTTTTATTATTTTCATAATTTATTTTTTCCTGTCTTTACGCTTTTAACCGCTGTGCTTTGCGTGTAAATTAAAAGCGTCCCCGAAGTTACCTTTTCAGGGACGTTTATCAGCATATTATACAGAATATTTCATAGCCGGATCAGATGAAGCAACATTACCTTTTCTTACTTTATAATCCATGAGCAGATCACTGTTTTCCACAACAACGAACACTGCACGTTTTTTATCATCCTCCGGGGTAACCACAGCCATTTTGTCGCCTATTTCCACATTGTCACCGCTTTTTATCGTAAGCTTTGTCTCCCGGAGCGAAAAGGCGCTGAAGCTGATAAGCACCTTCAATCCGTCATCGGTTTTCACAACCGCCGCATCGGGCTTTGTGGATACATCGATCACCCTTGCGCTTACAGGGCTTACGATCTGTGCGTATCCATCTTCAAAATCAGGATATATACCATATCCCACTCCAAGTATCCCGGAGGACATTATGTCATCTCCCGTATCCTCAAGAGTGCAAAGCTCTCCCTTACAGCAGGCATATAATTTTCCTTTACCCTTTTCATCGGACTGTTTTTCTCCAAAAAGTTTCAACGTCACCCCTCCTCTCCTATAATTATGAAAATAACACCTGTTTGATATTATTTTAACAAATTGTGACCCAAATTACAACCTCATTTGAACAGAATTAACATTTTTCTGTTGCTTTTTGTATGATTGCACAGCTTTTACATTTATTACCGCCATGAATTTTGTGTATATTTACAACTATTATAAACTGATAAGCCGGCATTCATTACCTGCCTATTGAAAAAAACGGTTGTATAAGTTATAATAGTAATAACACAAAGTACAAGCAGGAGGATCATCATGATAGTAAGCATAGAAAGCATAAACAAATACTTCAACGGTGAACCTCTGCTTAGAGACGTTTCACTGACTATTGAGGAAAAAGAGACAGTGGGACTTATCGGCTCAAACGGCTGCGGAAAGACTACTCTTTTGAATATTATCACCGGCAGTGAGGGATTTGACAAAGCTGCGGACGGTTCGGGAAGCATATCTGTTGACCCAAGGGCAGTGGTGGGGTATCTGCGGCAAAACAGCGGACTTGAATCTCACAGAACGATAGAGGAAGAGATGCGGAGCTGCTTTGAACGGCTTATAAGCACCAAGGAAAGAATGGATATTCTGTCAAGACAGATGCTTACAGCCCAAGGCGAGGAACTTGAAATGATCAGTCATGAGTATTCGGAGCTGAACGCATATTTTGAAGCCCGGGACGGATACCGCATAGACGTAAGGATAAAGCAGGTGCTCAGCGGTATGGGATTTGGTGGAACGGACACATCTCAGATAGTGGATACACTTTCCGGCGGCGAAAAAACAAGGCTTGCTCTTGCAAAGCTTCTGTTGGAAGAGCCTGATCTTCTTATCCTTGACGAGCCTACAAACCACCTTGATCTTAACACCATTATGTGGCTTGAAGAGCATATTAAAAGCTACAAAGGTTCTGTTTTGGTGGTTTCTCACGACAGATACTTTATTGACCGGATCTGTACAAGGATATGCGAGATCGAGCATGGACATATTTACAGCTACAAAGGTGATTACAGCGCATATCTTGTTCAGAGGAAAATGCGTGACGAGCGTATGATAAAAGAATATGAAGCCCAGCAGAAAGAGATCGCAAAGCTTGAGGATTATATCGCACGCAACAAAGTACGTGCTTCTACGGCAAAAATGGCAAAGTCACGCCAGCATATGCTGGACAGGATAGAGAGGCTGGATAAGCCTTCAAGCTTTATCAGACCGCCGAAAATAGATCTTTGCTATGATATTGAACCTACAAAGGACATAGTGAAGGTCTTACAATGTCCTCTTGAAGTGGGAGAGGGTGAACAAAAAAGACTGCTCATAAAAGACCTCAGTTTTAATGTCCGCCGTGGAGAGCATATTGGCATAATCGGCCCTAACGGGATCGGCAAATCCTCGATATTAAAGCTCATACAGGGGCTTATTCCACATGACGGGGGCAGCGTAAGCTGGGGAAACAACGTAAAGATCTCTTATTTCGACCAGGAACACAAAGCGATCGACAGGCACAACACGGTTATCGGTGAGATACAGCGGAAAAACCCCAGGCTCTCTGATGGAGATGCAAGAAATGTACTTGCTTCCGTGCTGATCCGTGGCGAGGATGTTTTCAAGCCTGTCTCGGTCATTTCAGGCGGTGAGCGGGCAAAGCTGTACTTTGCCATAATGGCTCTGAACCGTGGGAACGTACTTGTTCTTGACGAACCTACAAACCACCTTGACATGATGACCAAGGAGGTGCTGGAAGATGCTCTTGCCGCCTTTGAGGGCACGATCATTCTTGTTTCCCACGACAGATATCTTCTCAACAAGGTCGCCACAAGGATCCTGGAGGTATCACCTGAGGGTGTGAAGTCTTACGACGGAAATTTCGACGCATATTATCGTGAATACACCTTACAGCAGCAGGCTTTGCAGGCTCAGGCGGAACAGCAAAAGAAGGCTGCATACGAGCAAAACAAACAGCAAAGCCACAAATCCAAGCAGCAGCGTGCTCTTGATGCAAAAAGGCGTGAACAGATAAGGCAGCTGGAGAAAAAAATAGAGCTGACCGAGGAGCTTATCTCAAAGCTGGAAAAAGAGATCTCCGACCCGGCGGTGGCATCGGATTACTCGGCAATAAACGAAAAATGCTCTCAGCTTGACGAAGCACGTCAGACCCTTGAACAGGACATGGAACTGTGGGCGGAGCTGGCAGACAAGGTATAAAGGCTATAAAAAAGAGCGTGGGTATAAGCCGAATACCCATATAGAAGTTTTGCCCCGAAGCAAATCAAATTGCTCCGGGGCATTATTTTATTATTTGTCTGCTCAGATAAAACAAAATTCAGTGTTCTATGCAAACT